>NZ_NRRU01000007.1 GCF_016583785.1 Rubrivivax gelatinosus
GCCAGTTCGGCCAGCAGCCAGACGGCGGCGATGGCGGCCTACGCGCGCTGGCGGCGCGGCCGGGCGCTGCCCGACGCACTGCTGTTTGCCGCCGTCTGGCTGCTGGCCGAACTGGCGCGCGGCGTGCTCTTCACCGGTTTCCCGTGGGTGGCGGCCGGTTACGCCCAGGTCGACGGCCCGCTGGCGGCGCTGGCGCCCTGGATCGGCGTCTACGGCATCGGCGCGCTGCTGGCGCTGGCGGCGGCCTTGTTCGCCCACGCGGCGCTGCGGCGGCGCGCCGGGGCCGCGCTGGTGGCGCTGGCGATCGTGCTGCTGCCGGGGCTGGCGGCGCCGCTGCGTTTCGACGCGCCGGCCGGCGCGCTGACGGTGTCGCTGGTGCAGACCAACATCGCCCAGGACGAGAAGTTCGCCGTCGAGCGCATGCCCGAGGCGATGGCCTGGCTGGCGCAGGCGCTGCGCGGCGCGCGCGGCCAGCTCGTCGTCGCGCCCGAGACGGCGGTGCCGCTGCTGCCCTTCCAGCTCGCCGACTTCGCGCCCGGCTACTGGGAGCAGCTGACGGCGCTGTTTGCCGCGCCGGGGCGCGCTGCCCTCGTCGGCGTGCCGCTGGGCGACTTCGACCGCGGCTACACCAACTCGGTCGCCGGGCTCTCGGGCGGCGCGCCCTACCGTTACGACAAGCACCACCTGGTGCCATTTGGCGAGTTCGTGCCGACGGGTTTCCGCTGGTTCACCGAGCTGATGAACATCCCGCTGGGCGACTTCGACCGCGGCCTCGTGAACCCGCCGTCCTTCGCCGCCGCCGGCCAGCGCATCGCGCCCAACATCTGCTACGAGGACTTGTTCGGCGAGGAGCTGGCGCGGCGTTTCGTCGACCCGGCCGCGGCGCCGACGCTGTTCGCCAACCTGTCCAACATCGCCTGGTTCGGCGACTCGGTGGCGCTGCCGCAGCACCTGAACATCTCGCGCATGCGGGCGCTGGAGTTCCAGCGGCCGATGATCCGCGCCACCAACACCGGCATGACGGTCGTCATCGACGCACGCGGCGAGGTCACGGCGCGGCTGGAGCCCGGCATCCGCGGCGTGCTCGAGGCCAAGGTCGAAGGCCGCAGCGGCATCACGCCGTTTGCCTGGTGGGCGGCGCGTTTCGGGCTGTGGCCCATGGGGCTGCTGGCGGCGCTGGTCGTGATCGTGTCGGCGGGGTGGCGGCGGCGGGCTGCGTAAACTTCCGGGTTTTGTCGCCCGCGTCCCGCTCCATGCTCACCTTCCAGCAGATCATCCTCAAGCTCCAGTCCTACTGGGACGCCCAGGGCTGCGCGCTGCTGCAGCCCTACGACATGGAGGTCGGCGCCGGCACCAGCCACACCGCGACCTTCCTGCGCGCGATCGGCCCCGAGCCCTGGAAAGCCGCCTACGTGCAGCCCAGCCGCCGCCCCAAGGACGGCCGCTACGGCGAGAACCCGAACCGGCTGCAGCACTACTATCAATATCAGGTGGTGCTCAAACCCGCGCCGGCCAACATCCTGGACCTGTACCTCGGTTCGCTCGAAGCGCTGGGCTTCGACCTGAAGGCCAACGACGTGCGTTTCGTCGAGGACGACTGGGAGAACCCGACGCTGGGCTGCTGGGGCCTGGGCTGGGAGGTGTGGCTGAACGGCATGGAAGTGACGCAGTTCACCTACTTCCAGCAGGTCGGCGGCATCGACTGCAAGCCGATCACCGGCGAGATCACCTACGGCCTGGAGCGCCTGGCGATGTATCTGCAGGGCGTGGACAACGTCTATGACCTGCAGTGGACCGACACGCTGAAGTACGGCGACGTCTACCACCAGAACGAGGTCGAGCAGAGCACCTACAACTTCGAGCACAGCGACGTCGAGTTCCTGCTCACCGCCTTCGCCGCGCACGAGAAGCAGAGCAAGTACCTGATGGAGCAGCAGCTGGCGCTGCCGGCCTACGAGCAGCTGCTGAAGGCCGGCCACACCTTCAACCTGCTGGACGCGCGCGGCGCGATCAGCGTCACCGAACGCGCCGGCTACATCGGCCGCATCCGCAACCTGGCGCGCGCCGTCGCCCAGAGTTATCTCGACAGCCGCGCGCGCCTGGGTTTCCCGCTGGCGCCGCGCGAGTGGGCCGACGAAGTCGCCGCGCAACTGGCGAAGAAGGCGGCCTGACACCATGACCGACAAGAAGAACCTGCTCGTCGAACTCTTCGTCGAGGAACTGCCGCCCAAGGCACTGAAGAAGCTGGGCGAGGCTTTCGCCGGCGTGCTCGCCGACGGCCTGCGCGCCCAACAGCTGGCCAGCGCCGACGCCGCCGTCACCGCCTACGCCTCGCCGCGGCGCCTCGCGGTGCAGGTCGCCGGCGTCGCCGCCAAGGCCCCCGACCAGGCCGTCAGCACCAAGCTGATGCCGGTGGCCGTGGCGCTGGCCGCCGACGGCGGCGCCACGCCGGCGCTGGTGAAAAAGCTGGCCGCGCTCGGCCACGGCGCCGACGTCGTGCCCCAGCTCAAGCGCCAGGGCGAAGGCAAGAACGAGGCGCTGTACCTGGACAGCATCCAGCCCGGCGCGACGCTGGCCGAAGGGCTGCAGAAGGCGCTGGCCGAAGCCATCGCCAAGCTGCCGATCCCGAAGGTGATGAAGTACCAGCTCGCCGACGGCTGGACCAGCGTCGACTTCGTGCGCCCGGCGCACGGGCTGGTGGCGCTGCACGGCAGCGATGTCGTGCCGGTCGGCGCGCTCGGCCTGCAGGCCGGCCGCACGACGCGTGGCCACCGTTTCGAGGCCGCCACGCCGACGGTCGAGATCCACGACGCCGACAGCTACGCCGCGCAGCTGCGCGACGAAGGCGCCGTCATCGCCAGCTTCGCCGAGCGCCGCGCCGAGATCGTGCGCCAGCTCGACGCGGCCGCCGCCAAGGAAGGCCTGAAGCCGATCGACGACGACGCGCTGCTCGACGAGGTGACGGCGCTGGTCGAGCGCCCGAACGTGCTGCTGGCGCGTTTCGAGCCCGAGTTCCTGGCCGTGCCGCAGGAGTGCCTGATCCTGACGATGAAGGCCAACCAGAAGTACTTCCCGCTGCTCGACGCCCAGGGCCGGCTGACCGAACGTTTCCTCGTCGTCAGCAACATCCGCCCGGCCGACGCCAGCCGCGTGATCGGCGGCAACGAACGTGTCGTGCGCCCGCGCCTGGCCGACGCCAAGTTCTTCTTCGACCAGGACCGCAAGAAGACGCTGGCCTCGCGCATCCCGGCGCTGGCCAAGGTGGTCTACCACGGCAAGCTGGGCAGCCAGGGCGAACGTGTCGAGCGCGTGCGGGCGATCGCGCGCCACATCGGCGAACAGCTCGGCGGCGCGTCGCTGGCGGCGCTGGCCGATCGCGCCGCGCTGCTGGCCAAGGCCGACCTGCTGACCGACATGGTCGGCGAGTTCCCCGAGCTGCAGGGCGTGATGGGCGGCTACTACGCGCGCCACGACGGCGAGACCGAAGCCGTCGCGCTGGCCGTCGAGGACCACTACCGCCCGCGTTTCGCCGGCGACGCGCTGCCGCGTACCGACGCCGGCCTGGCCGGCATCACGGTCGCGCTGGCCGACAAGCTGGAGACGCTGGCCGGGCTGTTCGGCATCGGCCAGCTGCCCACCGGCGACAAGGACCCGTTCGCGCTGCGCCGCCACGCGCTGGGCGTGATCCGCATGCTGGTCGAGAAGGCGCTGCCGCTGTCGGTGCCGGCGCTGGTCTCGGCGGCGTTTGCTGCCTTCCCGGCCGGCCACGGCCAGGCCCAGGCCGAGGTGCTGCGTTTCCTCGACGAACGCCTGGTCGGCTGGCTGCGTGAACAGGGTTACAGCGCGCACGAGGTCGACGCCGTCGTCGCGCTGCGCACCGAACGCTGGGCCGAGCTGCCGCAGCGCCTGGCCGCGGTGCGCGCTTTCGCCGCGCTGCCCGAGGCGCCGGCGCTGGCCGCTGCCAACAAGCGGGTCGGCAACATCCTGAAGAAGAGCGACGAGACCACCGGCGGCGCGGTCGACGCGGCGCGCCTGGTCGAGCCGGCCGAAGCGGCGCTGTTCGACGCGCTCGGCCGCGTCGCGCCGCAGGCCGATGCCGCCTTCGCGCGTGGCGACTACGCGGCTTCGCTGCAGGCGCTGGCGGCGCTGAAGGCGCCGGTCGACGCTTTCTTCGACGCCGTGATGGTCAACGCCGAGGATCCGGCGCTGCGCCGCAACCGGCTGGCGCTGCTGGGCACGCTCCATGCTGCGATGAACCGCGTCGCCGACCTGTCGCGGTTGGCGACATGACGCCCCCAAGCTCGCTCGCGCTCGCTACCCCCCGAGGGGGCCGTCCGCCGACGGGCCGGCAAAGCCGGACCCGTGGCGGGAAGCTTGAGCGGTAGCGGCCGTTGTTCTTCGCATTCCGAGGAGATAGTCCATGCCTGCGCCGTCGATCAAGCTCGTGATCCTGGGCCGCGACGGCATCCTCAACGAGTTCCGCGACGACCACGTCAAGGGGCCCGAGGAGTGGGCGCCGATCAAGGGCTCGCTGGAGGCGGTGGCGCGGCTGAACCACGCCGGCTGGCACGTGGTGCTGGCGACCAACCAGGCCGGCATCGGCCGCGGCATGATCGACATGGTCTCGGTCAACGCGGTGCATGCGCACATGAACCGCCAGCTCGCGGTGCTCGGCGGGCGTTTCGACGCGGTGTTCTTCTGCCCGCACACGCCCGAGGAGCAGTGCGACTGCCGCAAGCCGCTGCCCGGGCTGCTGCTGGACATCGGCCGGCGCTACGGCGTCGACCTGCGCGGCGTGCCGGTGGCCGGTGACACCGTGCGCGACCTGACCGCCGCGCGTGCCGCCGGCTGCGAGCCGCACCTGATCCTCACCGGCCGCGCCGCCGCGCTCGACGACGAGCAGCTGCACCAGACCCTGCACCAGGTGCCCGGCGCACGCGCCCACGCCAACCTCGGCGCCTTCGTCGACTTCGTGCTCCAGCGCGACCGCAGCCAGCCGGAGGCCGCACCGGGAGAGCGCAGCTGATGCGCGTTGCCTGGCTGCTGCGCTCGGTGCTGTACTGGGCCTGGCTGACGCTGACCGTCATGCCCTGGGCGACGGTGCTGGTGCTGGTCTCGGCCTTCGCGTCCCGGCGCATCTGCTGGCGCGTCTGCGTCGGCTGGCTGACGCTGGCGATCCGCAGCGCACGCTTCATCTGCGGCGTCGCCTGGCGCGTGCACGGCATCGAGAACGTGCCCACGCTGGCCGACCGCCATGCGGCCGTCGTGCTCGCCGCCAAGCACCAGTCGACCTGGGAGACCTTCGCGCTGCCGATGCTGATGCCGCACCCGATCGCCTACGTCTTCAAGCGCGAGCTCTTGTGGGTGCCGTTCTTCGGCTGGGCGCTGGCGCGGCTGGACATGATCCACATCGACCGCTCGCGCCGCGCCGAGGCCTGGAACAAGGTGGCGAAGCTGGGCCGGCGCCTGTTCGACCTGGGCAACTGGGTGATCATGTTCCCCGAGGGCACACGCACGCGGCGTGGCACCCAGGGTGCCTACAAGACCGGCGCCGCGCGCCTGGCCATCACCGCCGGCGTGCCCATCGTGCCGATCGCGGTCACCGCCGGCCGCTGCTGGCCGGCCAAAAGCATGCTGCTGCGCCCGGGTCTGGTCGAGGTCTCGATCGGCGCGCCGATAGCTTCTGCCGGCCGCCAGCCCGACGAACTGATGCGCCAGGTCGAGGCCTGGATCGAAGCCGAGATGCGCCGCCTGGACCCCGAGGCCTACGCGACTAAGCCCGAGGCCCAGCCGGCCCAGGGTTTGGGCCGCGGCGGCGCGTAGTCGCCCACCTTCGGCGTCTGCAGGCCCAGCGCCGCCAGCGCTTCGGCGAACTTGACCGCGGCGGCGACGCCGTCGACCACCGGCACGCCCAGGCGCGCCTGCAGCGTGCGCGCCAGCCCGGCCATGCCGGCGCAGCCGAGCACGATGGCCTCGCTGCGGTCGGCCGCCAGCGCGCGCCGCGCGGCGGCTTCCAGCGTGGCGACCAGCGCGTCGCCGGCGGCCTCCAGGTCCAGCACCGGGATGTCGGTGCCGTGGATGCCGCGGCAGGCGCGTTCGAAGCCGTAGCGCTGCACCAGGCGTTCGGCGATGACGCAGGTGCGTGACATCGTCGTCACCACCGAGAAGCCGGTGGCCAGCATCGCCGCGGCGTGGAAGGCGGCTTCGGCGATGCCCAGCACCGGGCCGGCCAGCACCTCGCGTGCGGCGTCCAGGCCGGGGTCGCCGAAGCAGGCGATCACGGTCGCGTCGACGCCGTCGCCGGCGGCCAGGCGCGCCTGCTCGGCGACGCCGGCAGCGCCGAAAGCGTCGTCGAAATGGCCTTCGATCGAGGCCGGCCCGAAGCTCGGCTGGCGCGCGATGATCTCGGTTCCGGCGGCGGCGATCTCGCGCGCCGCGGCCGCGATCGACGCCGTCATCGCGGCCGAGGTATTGGGGTTGATCAGCAGCAGTCTCACGCGTCCTCTCCTGTCCACAGCGGTGCAGTTTGCATACAAACAGGCCGGGCTGGTGCGTTGTTTCACCGTGTCGGTGAGCGCCTCTGGTGCCGGGGGCTGTCGACAATCGTCCGCCTGCAAGGGCCGGGCCCGTGGCCCCTCGTCTGGCACGCTCGTTGCGTCCTGCCGGCGCCGATGAGCGCGCGCACCGACCTGGAACTCGTCTCGCTGGCCAAACACTTCGGCGATGCGGTCGCCGTCGCCGGTATAGACCTGAAGATCGCCAGTGGCAGCTACTGCTGCCTGCTAGGCCCCTCGGGCTGCGGCAAGACCTCGACGCTGCGCATGATCGCGGGTCACGAGACACCGACCGCGGGCCATGTCGTGCTCGCCGGGCGCGAGATCACGCACTTGTCGCCGGCCGAACGCGGCACCGCGATGATGTTCCAGAGCTACGCGCTGTTCCCGCACCTGACGGTGCTGGACAACGTCGCCTTCAGCGCCCGGATGAAGGGCGTGGCGCGCGCCGAACGCGAGGCGAGGGCGCGCGAGCTGCTGGAACTGGTGGCGATGACGCCGTACGCCGCGCGGCTGCCGGCGGCGCTGTCGGGCGGCCAGCAGCAGCGGGTGGCGCTGGCGCGCGCGCTGATGATGCGCCCGCGCGTGCTGCTGCTGGACGAACCGCTGTCGGCGCTGGATCCCTTCCTGCGCCTGAAGATGCGCGCCGAACTCAAGCGCTGGCACCAGGAGCTGGGCATGAGCTTCGTGCACGTCACCCACTCCCAGGAAGAGGCGATGGCGCTGGCCGATCTCGTCGTCGTGATGAACCACGGCCGCATCGAGCAGGCCGGCAGCGCGCGCGAGGTCTTCGAGCGCCCGCGCACCGAGTTCGTCGCGCGCTTCATCGGCGCCCACAACGTCATCGAGACGCCGGCCGGCAAGGTGGCGGTGCGCAGCGACCGCGTGCGCCTGGGTTTCGACGGCGAGGGCGTGCCGGTCACGGTGCAGGCGATCGAATACCAGGGCGCGCAGGTGCAGGTGCACGTGCAGGCGCTGGGCGAGCCGCGCGCGGCCGACGACGCCGCCGACGACGAAGCGCCGGTCCACACCTGGACCGCGGCGCTGTCCGATGCCGATTTCCACGCGCGCCCGTTCGAGCCCGGGCAGCGTCTGGCGATGCGCTGGCCCGAAGCCGAAGCGCACGCGCTCGAAGCCTGAACTTCCACCCGCCCCAGGAGCACCCGATGAGCGATCAACAACGTCCCGCCGGCAACACGCGCCGCCAGGTCCTGAAGATGGCCGGCGCCGCCGGCGTCGGCCTGGCCGGTTTCCCCTACGTGCACGCGCAGGAGAAGATCACGCTGCGCTACCTCGGCACCGCGGTCAACCAGGACCGCCGCATCGCCGAGAAGTTCGAGGCCGACACCGGCATCAAGATCCAGTACATCGCGGTGACCACCGACGACGTCACCAAGCGCGCGGTGACGGCGCCGAACTCCTTCGACCTGATCGACACCGAGTACTTCAGCCTGAAGAAGATCCTGCCGACCGGCAACCTGCTGGGCATCGACACCAAGCGCATCAAGAACGCCGACAAGATCACCACGCTGTTCACCCAGGGCACGGTCGGCGGCAAGAAGGTCGGCGACCAGGGCACGGCGCCGAAGAAGGTGATGTACCTGGACAAGCCCGACGCGAAGACCTTCTCCGCCGCGCCGACCCCGTACATGACGCTGATCCCGACGGTCTACAACGCCGACACGCTGGGTATCCGCCCCGACCTGATCAAGCGCCCGATCGAGAGCTGGAAGGAGCTGCTGAACCCCGAGTTCAAGGGCAAGGCGGCGATCCTCAACATCCCGTCGATCGGGATCATGGACGCGGCGATGGTCGTCGAGGCGATGGGCCTCTACAAGTACCCCGACAAGGGGAACATGACGAAGAAGGAGATCGACCTCACCATCAAGACGCTGATCGAGGCCAAGCGTGCCGGCCAGTTCCGCGCGCTGTGGAAGGACTTCAACGAGAGCGTCAACCTGATGGCCTCGGGCGAGGTCGTGATCCAGTCGATGTGGTCGCCGGCGGTGACCGCGGTGCGCACCAAGGGCATCCCCTGCGTGTTCCAGCCGCTGAAGGAGGGCTACCGCGCCTGGGCCGCCGGCTTCGGCATTCCGCGCACCCTGACCGGCCGCAAGGCCGACGCGGCCTACGAGTTCATCAACTGGTTCCTCGACGGCTGGGCCGGCGCCTACCTGAACCGCCAGGGCTACTACAGCGCCGTGCTGGAGACCGCCAGGTCCAAGATGGAAGCCTACGAGTGGGCTTACTGGATGCAAGGCAAGCCCGCCGCCCAGGACATCAAGAGCCCCACCGGCGACCTGCTCGCCAAGGCCGGCAGCGTGCGCGACGGCGGCAGCTACGAAGCGCGCATGGGCGGCATCGCGTGCTGGAACTCGATCATGGACGAGAACCAGTACATGGTGCAGAAGTGGAACGAGTTCGTCGCGGCTTGAGCCGGCGGCCGGGCCGGCACCTCGCGCCGCTGCAGCGCGCGGCTTTGCTCCCCCTCTCCCGCCCGGCGGGAGAGGGCCGGGGTGAGGGTGGTGGCGGACGACGTCCCTCACCCTGCGGGCCGCGCCGAGCCGGCGGCTCGGCCGCTCGGCCGGCGTCATCGGTCCACCGGACCGATGACGTCCTGACTCGCCCCCAACCCTCTCCCGCGAGCGGGAGAGGGAGAGGGAGCAGGGGCGCCCGGTGGTGAACCGCAGCGCCGTGTCGGCCTGGCTCCAGGCACTGCCGCTGGCGGCGGTGTTCGCCGTTTTCTTCCTGATCCCGCTGGCGCTGATCGTCACCGTCAGCTTCTGGCAGGCGACCGACTACGAGCTGATCCCGGCGTTCACGCCGCAGGCCTACATCGACCTGTTCTCGGGCTGCGGCGGCGGCCCCGACGACCTCTGCGTCACGCTGCGCACCTACGGCTCGACGCTGAAGTTCGCGCTGCTGACCTGGGCCATCACCGGCCTCGTCGGTTTCACGGTCGCCTACTTCCTCGCCTTCCACGTGCGCTCGACGCTGGTGCAGACGCTGCTGTTCATCGTCTGCACGGTGCCGTTCTGGACCAGCAACGTGATCCGCATGATCTCGTGGATCCCGCTGCTGGGCCGCAACGGCCTGGTCAACGACGCGCTGCTCGGCCTGGGCCTCGTGAAGCAGCCGGTCGAGTGGCTGCTGTACTCCGACTTCTCGGTCGTGCTGGCCTTCGTGCACCTGTACACGATGTTCATGATCGTGCCGATCTTCAATTCGATGATGCGCATCGACCGCTCGCTGATCGAGGCCGCGCGCGACGGCGGCGCCAGCGCCTGGCAGACGGTGCGCCACGTCGTGCTGCCGCTCAGCAAGACCGGCATCCTGATCGGCTCGATCTTCGTCGTCGCGCTGGTGATGGGCGACTTCGTCACCGTCGGCGTGATGGGCGGCCAGCAGATCGCCTCGGTCGGCAAGACCATCCAGGTGCAGGCCAGCTACCTGCAGTTCCCGGCCGCAGCCGCCAACGCCGTCGTGCTGCTGGCGGTGGTGCTGATGATGATCGTCGCGCTGATGCGCCTGGTCGACCTGAGGAAGGAGCTGTAGATGGCCGCCGAACGCCGCGCCCGGCCCGCCAGCTTCTGGTTTCTCGCGCTCTTCTTCTGCGCCTTCGTGCTGTTCCTGTACGGGCCGATGTTCGCCATCTTCGTGCTCAGCTTCCAGGGCCCCGAGGGCGGTCTGACCTTCCCGCTGCGCGGCGTGTCGCTGCACTGGTTCCGGCAGCTCTGGGAAGGCATAGGCACGGTGGACATCGGCGCCGCGTTCCGGCGTTCGCTGGCGCTGGGCGCCGTCGTCATGGGGCTGACGGTGGCGCTGTCGCTGGCCGCAGGCCTGGCCTACCGCAAGCGCCTGCCGGGCGGCACGGCGCTTTTCTATATCGTCGTCGCCAGCCTGATCATGCCGTCCATCGTCGTCTCGCTGGGCATAGCGCTGATGTTCCGGCTGCTCGACGGTTTTTTGCGTGCTTGGCTGGAGGCGCATGCGCCGTCCGTCGCCGAGAACTACGTCAGCGCGCTCGGCCTGTTCACCTCGGGCCTGGGCGCACAACTCACCTGGACCCTGCCTTTCGGCCTGCTGATCATGTTTGCCGTCTTCAACCGCTTCAACCCCGCCTACGAGGAAGCCGCACGCGACCTCGGCGCCAGCCCTCGCCAGAGCCTGTTGCACGTCGTGCTGCCGCTGATCGGGCCCAGCCTGGTCGGCATCGGCATGTTCGGCTTCACGCTGTCCTGGGACGAGATCGCCCGTTCGTCGCAGGTGATGGGCGACCTGAACACGCTGCCGCTGGAACTGCAGGGCCTGACGACGACGGTGACGACGCCGGTGATCTACGCGCTCGGCACGGTGACGACGGTGATCTCGTTCGCCGTCGTCGGCACGACGCTGGCGGTGGTCTGGGCCTGGCGCCGACGCGCCGGGGCGCGCGCATGAAGGCGACGCCCGCCACCGCGACGCAGCGCGTCTACGACGCCATCCACTCCGCGATCGTCGAACACCGGCTCGCGCCCGGCACCCGGCTGCGCGAGGTCGAACTGGCCGCAGGTTTCGGCGTTTCGCGCACGGTGGTGCGCCAGGCGCTGCACCGGCTGGGGCAGGACCAGGTCGTCGAGCTCGAACACAACCGCGGCGCCCGCGTGCCGCAGCCCACGCGCGAGCAGGCGGCGCAGGTCTTCGACGCGCGCCGTGTCGTCGAGTGCGAGCTGGTGCGGCGCCTGGCCGGCCGGCTGAGCAGCGAGCAATGCGCCGAACTCGAGGCGCTGGTGCGCCAGGAGTCCGAGGCCGAGGCCCGCGGCGACGCGCCGGCGACGATCCGGCTGTCGGGCGAATTCCACCGCGCGCTCGCGCGTTTCGCCGGCAACCCGGTCTTCGTGCGCCTGCTCGACGAACTGCTGCCGACGACCTCGCTGCTGATCGCGCTCTACCAGGGCGGCCACGCCCGCACCTGCGCCGCGCACACGCACACCGGGCTGCTGGCGGCGCTGGCCGGGCGCGGCAGCGGCGCCGCCACCGAGATGCGCCGCCACCTCGGCGAGATCGAACGTTCGCTGAGCGTCGGCGAGGCGGTCGCGCCGACGCCGTTGCGCGACCTGTTCGCGCCTTACCGCGAAGGCTGAGAGCGGCCGCGGCGCCGGCTCGCGCCGTTTTCCTAGAATCGCGTCTCATGCCGCCCGTGCCAGACGCCGCGCCCGCGAGCCAGCTGTCCCTGTTCGACGCGCCGCACGCGTCGCTCGCGCCACCCACCGTGCGCGTGGCGGCGCCGTCGCCGGGTTTCGTGCACCCGCGTGCGCAGCGCGAAATCCGCCTCGGCGAGCACCTGGTCGGCTACGAGCTGCGGCGTGCGCGCCGGCGCAGCATCGGCTTCGTCATCGGCGCCGAAGGCCTGAGCGTCAGCGCGCCGCGCTGGGTGCCGGCGGGCGACATCGACGCCGCGCTGCGCGCCAAGGCGCAGTGGATCCTGCGCAAGCTGCACGAGCAACGTGAACGCGGCCGGCGCCTGGCCGCGGCGCGCATCGACTGGCGCGACGGCGCGACCATCCCCTTTCTCGGCCGCGAGATCGTGCTGCGCCTGGACCCGCTGGCCGCCGGCGCCGTGCTCGACGCCGAAAGCGGCACGCTGCGCCTGGGGTTGCCGCAGGGCGCCGCGCCCGAGCAGTGGCGCGACGTGGTGCAGAGCTGGCTGCAGCGCCAGGCGCGCCGCATCTTCGAGGAACGTGTCGGGCGCTTCGCACCGCAGCTCGGGGTCGCGGTCAAACGCCTGTCGCTCAGTTCGGCCGCCACGCGCTGGGGCAGCGCCAGCGCCGACGGCTCGGTGCGGCTGAACTGGCGCCTGGTGCATTTCGCGCTGCCGGTCATCGACTACGTCGTCACGCACGAACTCGCCCACCTGCGCGAGATGAACCACAGCGCCGCCTTCTGGGGCGTCGTGCGTTCGGTGATGCCCGACTACGAACAGGCGCGCGGTGCGCTGCGCCACGAGGTGCTGCCGGTTTTCGACTGAGGCCGCGGCTTGACGGCGGTCAGGCCGCAAGCCTGCAACCTACAAAGGTATGGGGGCGGAATCCGTCCCCCAACGTATGGGCGGCGGTGCAGTCTTGCGTCACACTCTGGCACAACGCTGTCATCACCGTCGGCGCAGGGAACGGTTCAATGAAACCGGCAGGGTGGCGGCGGGCCCCTCGGGCCCGCCGCCTGCTCTATCCAGCAGCCCTGGCGCCTGCCACTCCATCCTGTCTTTGTGCCGCCCTGCGGGGCGGCCCTGTGCCGTGGCGCGTGCCGGGCGACTTACAGTTCGGCTCCCGGTTCACGTTGACGTCAACGTCACTTCGCCATGGACTCGACGCGCCCCGGCGCCGCCCGCACCTACACGATCACCGAGCTCGCGCACGAGTTCGACATCACGCCGCGCGCGATCCGCTTCTACGAAGACGTCGGCCTGCTGACGCCCGAGCGCCGCGGCCGCAACCGCGTCTACCTGGCGCGCGACCGCACCCGGCTGAAGCTGACGCTGCGTGGCAAACGCCTGGGTTTTTCGCTGCAGGAGATCAAGCAGCTCGTCGACCTCTACGACTCGCCCTCGGACACGGCGCAGCAGCTGCAGGCCTTCCTCGGCACGCTGGCCGAGCACCGGCGCCAGCTCGAGCAGCAGCGCGAAGACCTGGAGGTCACGCTGGCCGAGATCGAGCAGCACGAGCAGCGCTGCCGCGAGCTGCTGGCGGCCGCGGCGGCGCCGCGACGTCGGGTCGCCCCTCGTTGAGTGCCGGGCCCGGCTCGGGTAGATTGACGTTTACGTAAACGTCAACGAGCGGCGCGGCACGGACCGCGCCGCCGCCCACTGGAGACAACGCATGAGCCTGCCCGGACTGGACTTCATGCTCGGCGAGGACATCGAGGCGCTGCGCGACGCCGTGCGCGCCTTCGCCCAGGCCGAGATCGCCCCGCGCGCCGCCGAGATCGACCGCAGCGACCGCTTCCCGATGGACCTGTGGCGCAAGCTGGGCGACCTGGGCGTGCTCGGCATCACCGCGCCCGAAGCCTATGGCGGCGCCAACATGGGCTATCTGGCGCACATGGTGGCGATGGAGGAGATCTCGCGCGCCAGCGCCTCGGTGGGCCTGAGCTACGGCGCGCACAGCAACCTGTGCGTCAACCAGATCCGGCGCAACGGCAGCGAGGCGCAGAAGCAGCGCTACCTGCCGCGGCTGATCAGCGGCGAACACGTCGGCGCGCTGGCGATGAGCGAGCCCGGCGCCGGCAGCGACGTGCTGGCGATGAAGCTGCGGGCCGTCGAACGCGGCGGCGTCTATGTTCTCAACGGCAGCAAGATGTGGATCACCAACGGCCCCGACGCCGACACGCTGGTGGTCTACGCCAAGACCGAGCCCGAGCTCGGCGGCCGCGGCGTCACCGCCTTCATCGTCGAGAAGGGCATGGAGGGTTTCTCGGTGGCGCAGAAGCTCGACAAGCTGGGCATGCGCGGCAGCCACACCGGCGAACTGGTGTTCCAGGACGTCGAGGTGCCGGCCGAGAACGTGCTTGGCGCCGTCAACGGCGGCGCCAAGGTGCTGATGAGCGGGCTGGACTACGAACGTGCGGTGCTCGCCGCCGGGCCGATCGGCATCATGCAGGCGGTGATGGACGCCGTCGTGCCCTACGTGCACGAGCGCAAGCAGTTCGGCAAGAGCATCGGCGAGTTCCAGCTCATCCAGGCCAAGCTGGCCGACATGTACACGGTGCTGCAGGCCGGCCGCGCCTTCTGCTACACGATAGGCAAGAACCTCGACGCGCTCGGCAGCGGCCACGTGCGCCAGGTGCGCAAGGACTGCGCCAGCGTCATCCTCTGGTGCGCCGAGAAGGCCACCTGGATGGCCGGCGAAGGCATCCAGATCTTCGGCGGCAACGGCTACATCAACGACTTCCCGCTGGGCCGGCTGTGGCGCGACGCCAAGCTCTACGAGATCGGCGCCGGCACCTCGGAGATCCGGCGCATGCTGATCGGCCGCGAACTGTTCTCGCAGACGGCCTGAACCCTGGGGGCTGGGGGCGCTGCGTACACTCGCCAGCGTCCCCCCTGCACATCGTCGCCATGTCCGAAAAGCTGAACGACCTGTTCGCCAACAACCGAGCCTGGGCCGAGGACGTCGAAGCCCGCGAGCCGGGTTTCTTCACCCGATTGCTGCACCAGCAGACGCCGCAGTACCTGTGGATAGGCTGCGCCGACAGCCGGGTGCCGGCAAACGAACTCGTCGGCCTGCTGCCGGGCGAACTGTTCGTGCATCGCAACGTCGCCAACGTCGTCATCCCGACCGACCTGAACTGCCTGTCGGTGCTGCAGTACGCGGTCGACCAGCTGCGCGTGCGCCACGTGATGGTCGTCGGCCACTCGCGCTGCGGCGGTGTGATGGCGGCGCTGGGCAATGTGCGTGTCGGCCTGGCCGACAACTGGCTGCGCCACGTGCAGGACGTGCGCGACCGGCACCGCGAGTTTCTCGACCGCCTGCCCGCCGAGCGCCGCGTCGACGCGCTGTGCGAGTTGAACGTGCTCGAGCAGTCGCGCAACCTCTGCCGCACGACCATCGTCGAAGACGCCTGGGCGCGCGGCCAGGACGTCGCCGTGCACGGCTGGGTCTACGGCCTGCACAACGGCCTGATCGCCGACCTGGCCATCACCGCCTCCGGGCCGGCCGACGTCGAGCCGGCCTACGAGGCCGCACTGGCCGCGCTGCACCGGCGCTTCGGGGACGGCTGATGTTCCCGCGCCACCTCGGGGACGGGCGCGCCTACGAGATCGCGCGTGCCATGCTGGACGGCTTCAACCGCCACTACCGGCTGTTCCGCGAGGCCAGCGCCGCGGCCAAGCAGCGTTTCGAGCGCGCCGACTGGCACGGCCAGCAGCGCGCGCAGCGCGAACGCATCGAGTACTACGACCTGCGTGTGATGGAGGCCGTGCAGCGCCTGCGCGGCGAGTTCCACATCGAAGACCTGTCGATGCACACCTGGCAGCAGGTCAAGCTGCACTACATCGGCCTGCTCACCGACCACAGCCAGCCCGAGCTCGCCGAGACCTTCTTCAACTCGGTCACCGCCAAGCTTCTGCACCGCAGCTACTTCAACAACGACTTCATCTTCGTGCGCCCGGCGATCAGCACCGAGTACCTGGAAAGCGACGAACCCGGCACCAAGCCCACCTACCGCGCCTACTACCCGACGCACATGACGCTGGCCGAGACCTGGCACCGCATCGTCGACAACTTCCAGCTCGATCTCGCCTTCGAGGACCTGGACCGCGACGTCGACCGCGTGCTGCAGGCGATGCTGTCGGAGCTGGGCGGCTTCCGGCCGCGCGCCAACTTCCAGATCCAGGTGCTGTCCAGCCTGTTCTACCGGAACAAGGGCGCCTACCTGGTCGGCCGCATCATCAACGGCTTCAACGAGACGCCGTTCGCGCTGCCCATCCTGCACGGCGAAAGCGGCGCCCTGGTCATCGACGCCGCGCTCTTCGGCGAGGACGACCTGCTGATGCTGTTCAGCTTCGCGCGCGCTTACTTCATGGTCGACATGGAGGTGCCGTCGGCCTACGTGCAGTTCCTGCGTTCGATGATGCCGCACAAGGACCGCTCCGAGCTCTACAGCGCGCTGGGCCTGCAGAAGCAGGGCAAGAACATGTTCTACCGGGACTTCCTGGCCCACCTGCGCTACAGCAGCGACAAGTTCCGCATCGCCCCGGGCATCAAGGGCATGGTGATGCTGGTCTTCGACCTGCCCTCGTTCCCGTACGTCTTCAAGGTCATCAAGGACTACTACCCGCCGCAGAAGGAGACGACGCGCGAGCAGATCAAGTCCAAGTACCTGCTGGTCAAGCAGCACGACCGCGTCGGCCGCATGGCCGACACGCTGGAGTACAGCAGCGTCGCCTTCCCGCGCCACCGCTTCGAGGAAGAACTGGTGGCCGAACTGAAGCGTTTCTGCGGCAGCCTGCTCGAGGAGGAGGGCGACATGCTGGTCATCCGCCACCTCTACATCGAGCGCCGCATGATCCCGCTGAACATCTACCTGCAGGAAGCGCCGCCGGACCAGGTGGCGCATGCAGTCGTCGAGTACGGCAACGCGATCAAGGACCTGGTGGCCGCCAACATCTTCCCCGGCGACATGCTGTGGAAGAACTTCGGCGTCACGCGCCACGGCAAGGTGGTCTTCTACGACTACGACGAGATCGAGTACGTCACCGACTGCAATTTCCGCCGCGTGCCGGCGCCGCGCAACGAAGAAGACGAGATGTCGGGCGAGATCTGGTATTCGGTCGGTCCGAAGGACGTGTTCCCCGAGACCTTCGGCCCCTTCCTGCTCGGCAACCCGGCGGTGCGCGAGGTGTTCATGGCCCACCACGCCGACCTGCTGGATGCGGCCTTCTGGCAGACGCACAAGCAGCGCATCGCCGCCGGCCACGTGCACGACGTCTTTCCCTACGAGCCGTCCAAACGGTTTTCGAGCGGTCGCCCGAACGACTCACGACCCCTACAGGAGACACGCCATGCCTGAGTCCATCGTCATCGCCTCGGCCGCGCGCACGCCGATCGGCGGCCTGCTCGGCGACTTCGCCGCGCTGCAGGCCTGGGAGCTGGGCGCCGTCGCGGTGAAGGCCGCGGTCGAACGCGCCGGCGTGCCCGGCGACGCCGTCGACGAGGTGCTGCTCGGCAACTGCCTGATGGCCGGCCAGGGCCAGGCGCCGGCGCGCCAGGCGCTGCGCCGCGCCGGGCTGCCCGATTCGGCCGGTGCCGTGACGCTCAGCAAGATGTGCGGCTCGGGCATGCGCGCGATGATGTTCGCGCACGACATGCTCGCCGCCGGTAGCGCCGAGCTGCTGGTCGCCGGCGGCATGGAGAGCATGACGAACGCGCCGCACCTGGTGTTCGCGCGCAAGGGCATCAAGTACGGCGCCTCGGCGCTGTATGACCACATGGCGCTGGACGGCCTGGAAGACGCCTACGAACGCGGCAAGGCGATGGGCGTGTTCGCCGAACAATGCGTCGCGAAGTACGGCTTCACGCGCGAAGCCCAGGACGCGTTCGCGATCGCCTCGACCGCACGCTCGAAGCAGGCCAACGAGGACGGCAGCTTCGACTGGGAGATCGCCCCGGTGACGCTGGCCGGCAAGGGCGGCGAGACCGTCGTGCGCCGCGACGAGCAGCCGTTCAAGGCCCGGCCGGACAAGATCCCGGGGCTCAAGCCCGCGTTCAGGAAGGACGGCACGATCACCGCTGCCAGCGCCTCCAGCATCTCCGACGGCGCCGCGGCGCTGGTGCTGATGCGCGAGTCCAGCGCCGCCGCACGCGGCGTCAAGCCGCTGGCGCGCATCGTCGCGCACGCGGTGCACGCGCAGGCGCCCGAGTGGTTCACGACCGCGCCGGTGGGCGCCATCTCCAAGGTGCTGGCCAAGGCCGGCTGGAAGCCCGCCGACGTCGACCTGTGGGAGGTCAACGAGGCCTTCGCCGCGGTGACGATGGCGGCGATGCACGAGTTCTCGCTGCCGCACGAGAAGGTCAACGTGCACGGCGGCGCCTGCGCGCTCGGCCACCCGATCGGTGCCTCGGGCGCGCGCATCGTCGTCACGCTGCTGGGTGCGCTGCGCCGGCAGGGCAAGCGGCGCGGCGTCGCCGCCTTGTGCATCGGCGGCGGCGAAGCCACGGCGCTGGCGCTCGAAATGCTCTGAGCGAGGGCGTCGCCGTTTCGTGATGCGGTTTGTGATGCCGTGTTACGCAAACGGTCTTGGGCTGGCGGGGCCTGGGCTGGCAGACTGGTGGCAACCCGGAGCCCAGGCTTCGACCCCCAGACCAGGAGTCCGAGACGATGAACCGCCTCGCCACGCTGGCCGCACCGGCTGCGGCCGAAGAAGTCGAAAGCCCCGCGCTGATCGCCGTCGGCGAAGAAGCGCATGAACGCCTGCGCTACACGCGCACCGAGATCGAAGACTTCGCCCGCCTGTCGGGCGACGCCAACCCGCTGCACCGCGACCGCAAGGCCGCCGAACGCGCGCATTTCGGCGAGATCATCGCCAGCGGCCAGCAGACGGTGTCGCGGCTGCTGGGGCTGCTGGCCTCGCGCTTCTCGCGTTCCGACGACGGCCTGGCGCGCGAGCTGCTGGTGCTCAACGTCAACTTCGCGTTCAAGGCGCCGGTCTTCGCCGAGCAGGACCTGCACCTCGTCTGGCGCGTCACCCAGCTCGAGCCCTCGCACCGCGGCGGCGTCATCGCCCACGTCGACGGCCGCGCCGGCGTCGCCGGCAAGCCCTGCGTGATCGGCCGCGCCACGCTGCGCGTGCGAGCCCCCGGCGGCTGAAAGTCCTTCACCGTGCCGCGCTACAGTGCGGCGAGATGACCGAAGAAGAGGCCCGCCGCGTCGTGCTGATCCAGGCCGCCGAGTCGGCCGGCGAGACAGCGCTGTGGACGGCCGAAGACCGCGCCTGGGCGACCCGCCTGGCGCTGCAGACCGCCGGCCCCGAGGCGCCGCTCGAAGGTTTCGCCCTCGAACGTGCGCGCCACGCGCTTGAGCGCCTGCTGCCGCGCGACGCCGCGGCGCGGCGCTGGCTCGAGCGCCGCGGCGGCCACGGCGTCGGGGCGGCGCTGCTGCTGCTCGCGGCCTTCGTGCTCGGCGCCGTCGTCGACCACCTGGGTTCGTTCCAGCGTGTGGACCTGCTGGCGCCGCCGGTCTGGGCGGTCATCGCCTGGAACCTCGTCGTCTATGTCGGACTGCTGCTGCCGCGCCCGGTGGCCGGGCTGCGTGCGCTGCTGGCGCGGCGCTGGCTGGGCGACGGTGCCGGTGTCGGCGCGCTCTGGGCGCGGCTGGCGCTGCCGCTGTCGGTGGCGCGGGCCACGGCGCTGCTGCACGCGGCGGCGGCGATGCTGGCGCTGGGTGTCGTCGCCGGCATGTACCTGCGCGGGCTGGTGCTGGACTACCGCGCCGGCTGGCAGAGCACCTTCCTCGACGCGCCCTTCGTGCAGTCGCTGCTGACGGTGCTGCTGGCGCCGGCGTCCTGGGTCACCGGCATCGCCGTGCCCGAGGTCGCGCCGCTGCGGCTGCAGGCCGGCGCCGCCGCGGCCGCGCCGGCCGCGCCCTGGATCCACCTGTACGCGGCGCTGCTGGCGCTCGCTGTCGTGCTGCCGCGTGCCGTGCTCGGCGCCGTCGCCGCCTGGCGGGCGCGCTCGCTGGCGCGACGTTTCCCGCTGCCGCTGGCCGAGCCGTATTACGAACGCCTGCGCCTGCAGCAGCAGGGCAGCCGTACCCAGGCCCAGGTGCTGCCGTATGCCGCCGGCATCGGCGCGCAGTCGGCGCTGGGGCTGCGCACGCTGCTGGCGGCGAGTTTCGGCGACGAGGTCCGGCTGCGCATCGGCGCGCTCACCGCTTTCGGCGACGAGGACGCGGCGAAGGCGCTGCGGCCCGAAGCCGGCGACACGCTGCGCATCGCCGTCTTCGACTTCGGCGCGACACCCGAGGCCGAGGCCCAAGGCCGCTTCGTCGACACGCTCGGGCGCGAGCTGCCGCTGCTCGTCGTCGCCGACGAAGCCGCGTTCCGGCGCCGCTTCGGCGGCCTGCCCGAACGCCTGGCGCAGCGCCGCGCCGCCTGGCAGGCGCTGGCCGACGCACGCGGCCTGCCGCTGCTGTGCGCCGACCTCGAAGCGCCGGACCTGGCCGCCGCCGAACGGGCGCTGGCACGCGCGCTCGGCCGATGACGACGGTCCGCCTGTCGCTGGTTTCGCACACCAACGTCGGCAAGACGACGCTGGCGCGCACGCTGCTCGGCCGCGACGTCGGCGAGGTGCGCGACGCGCCCCACGTCACCGAGTTCGCCGAGATGCACCCGCTGGTGCAGAGCCCCGAAGGCGACGTGCTCGAGCTTTGGGACACGCCGGGTTTCGGCGACACCGTGCGCCTGGTGCGCCGGCTGCGGCGCGACGGCAGCCCCGTCGGCTGGTTCCTGAGCGAAGTCTGGGACCGCTGGCGCGACCGCCCGTTCTGGGCCACGCAGCAGGCGCTGCGCCACGTGCGCGACACCAGCGACCTGGTGCTCTACCTCGTCAACGCCGCCGAGTCGCCCGAAGCCGCGGGCTACGTCGCCGCCGAGATGGAACTGCTCGCCTGGCTGGGCAAGCCGGTGCTGGTGCTGCTGAACCAGCTCGGCGCGCCGCGGGCGCCCGCGGCCGAGGCCGCCGACCTGGAGCTCTGGCGCCGCCATCTGGCGCCGCAGGCGCAGGTCAAGGGCGTGCTGGCGATGGACGCCTTCGCGCGCTGCTGGGTGCAGGAAGGCGTGCTGCTGCACGCGATCGGCGGCGTGCTTGACGGCGAGGCCCGCGCCGCCGCCGCTCGCCTGGCCACGGCCTGGGCGGCGCAACGGCTGCAGACCTTCGACGCCGCGGTCGACGAACTCGCCGCCAGCCTGGCGCGCACGGCCTGCGCGCGGGCGCCGCTGGGCGAGGGCGGCTGGCTCGCACGCCGGCACGACGCCGACGACGCCCGCCGCGCGCTCGCCGCGATGCTCGACACCGAGGTGCGCGCCAGCACCGGCCGGCTGCTGGCGCTGCACGGCCTCGACGGCCGCGCCGAGCGCGAGATCCTCGAGCGTGTCGCCGCCCAGGTGGAACTGCACGCCCGCATAGGCGAAGGCCGGGCGGCGCTGATGGGCGGCGTGCTCAGCGGCGCGCTCGCCGGGCTCAAGGCCGACCTCGCCAGCGGCGGGCTGACGCTGGGCGGCGGCATGCTCGCCGGCGGCCTGCTCGGTGCGCTCGGCGCCGCCGGCATCGCCCGCGGGCTCAACGTCGTGCGCGGCACCGACCGCGGTTTCGCCAGCTGGAGCGCCGAGGCGATGGGCCCGCTGGTCGAGGCCGCGCTGCTGCGCTACCTGGCCGTCGCCCATTTCGGCCGCGGCCGAGGCGAGTGGGCCCAGGGCGAGGCGCCGCCGCACTGGCGCGTGCTGGTCGCCGAGCTGCTGGCCGCACGCCAGGCCGAACTGGCGGCGCTGTGGGACGGCCGCAGCAGCCGCAGCGACAACACCGGCGACGCCGAAGCCCTGGCGCGCGCGCTGCGGGCGCCGCTGGAAGCGGTGCTGCGCGCCGCCCTGCAGCGCCTGTACCCGCAGGCCTGGGCCGCTGTCGATAATCGCGCGCCATGAAGATCCTGATCCTCGGCGCCGGCCGTGTCGGGCAGAGCGTCGCGGCGAGCCTGCTGTCCGAGCGCAACGACATCACGATCATCGACACCGACCCGATCCGGCTGCGCGAACTGCAGGACCGCATGGACCTGCGCGGCGTCGTCGGCAACGGCATCCAGCCCAGCGTGCTGCGCGCCGCCGGCATCGAGGACGCCGACATGCTGATCTCGTGCGCGCCGCTGGACGAGACCAACCTCGTCGCCTGCAAGGTCGCGCACGACGCCTTCCGCGTGCCGACGACGATCGCGCGGCTGCGCAGCCCCGAGTTCGTCGACGGCAACCCGCTGCTCGGCACCGAGGGCGGCTTCGCCGTCAACCAAGTGATCTGCCCCGAGCAGAGCGTCACCGCCTACATCCGCAAGCTGATCGAGTACCCCGAGGCGCTGCAGGTGCTGGAGTTCGCCGACGGGCTTGTCAGCCTCATCGCGGTGCGCGCCGGCCCCGGCGCGCCGCTGGTGCGGCGCACGCTGGCCGAGATCCCGCAGCTGGTGCCGGGCGCGGCTATGCGCATCGTCGCCGTCTACCGCGGCGACAAGGTCGTCGACGACCTGGACGGCGCCACCCGCATCGATCCCGGCGACGAGGTCTTCGTGCTCGCGGCCACCGCCGACATCCGCCAGGTGCTGCACGCGCTGGCGCCGCGCGTCGATCCGGTGCGCCGGCTGATGATCGGCGGCGGCGGCAAGGTCGGGCTGCGGCTGGCGCGCGAGATGCAGGCCAGCCACCGCATCAAGCTCATCGAGCGCAACCGGCTGCGCTGCGAGTACCTCGCCACCGAACTGCCGGCGCCGCTGCTGGTGCTCAATGGCGACATCACCGACGAGGAGCTGCTCGAGGACGAAGGCGTGCGCGACATGGACCTGTTCCTCGCGCTCACCGACGACGACGAGGACAACATCATGGCCTGCCTGCTGGCCAAGCGGCTGGGCGCACGGCGCGTGTTCTCGCTGATCAACCGCCAGGCCTACGCCGACCTGGTGCAGGGCGGGCAGATCGACATCGCGATCTCGCCGGCGCAGACCGTCATCGGCGAGCTGCTGGCCTACGTGCGCCGCGGCGACGTCGAGGCCGTGCACAGCCTGCGCCACGGCGCCGCCGAGGCGCTGGAAGGCGTGGTGCGCGGCGACCGCAAGACCTGCCGCATGGCCGGGCGGCGCATCGACGAGATCCCGCTGCCGGCCGGGGCCCAGGTCGGCGCCATCGTGCGCGGGCTGCAGGACGCCGAGGGCCGGCGCCAGCGCGCACGCGCCGAGGTGCTGATCGCGCACCACGACACCGTCATCGAGACCGGCGACCACGTCATCGTCTTCGTGCCGACCAAACGCCTGCTGCGCGAGGTCGAGCGCCTGTTCCAGGTGTCGGCCACCTTCTTCTTCTGACGCCGACGATGGGCGCACTCGCCGTCGTCGCGATGATCGGCCGCATGGTGGCGATGTTCTCGCTGCTGATGCTGGTGCCGCTGGCCTGGGCGGTGTTCGCCGGCGAGCCGGTCGTCGACGC
Source organism: Rubrivivax gelatinosus (assembly GCF_016583785.1). GTDB lineage: Bacteria > Pseudomonadota > Gammaproteobacteria > Burkholderiales > Burkholderiaceae_C > Rubrivivax > Rubrivivax gelatinosus_B. The sequence continues at coordinate 23,263 of NZ_NRRU01000007.1, forward strand.
GCTGGTCAAGGCGGTGGCGACGAGTTTTGCCGTCGGTGTCGCCGCCAGCCTGATGACGCGGCGCTTCCGGCGCGAGCTGCAGCCGCGCGACGGCTTCCTGCTCGTGGGCCTGACCTGGTCGGTGCTGCCGGCCTTTGGCGCGCTGCCGCTGTGGCTGATGCTGCCGGGGGTGTCGGTGACGGACGCCTATTTCGAGGCCGTGTCTGCGCTGACGGCCTCGGGCGCGACGGTCTTCACCGGCCTGGATGCAATGCCCGGCGCGGTGCACGTCTGGCGCTGCCTGATGACCTGGGTCGGCGGCCTGGGCATCATCGTGCTGGCGGTGGCCATCCTGCCGCTGCTGGGCATCGGCGGCTCGCAGCTGTTCCGTGCCGAGGTCACCGGGCCGATGAAGGACAGCAAGCTGACGCCGCGCATCGCCGACACCGCGCGTGCGATCTGGGGCGTCTACGTGCTGATGTCGCTGGCCTGCGCGCTCGCCTACCGCGGCGCCGGCATGAGCTGGTTCGACGCCTTCGTGCACACCGGCTCGACCGTCAGCCTGGGCGGGTTTTCGTCCTACGACGCCAGCTTCGGCCACTGGGACTCGCCGGCGATCGAGGCCGTGGCCATCGTCTTCATGATGCTGTCGGGCGTGAACCTGACGCTGTACTACGTGGTCTGGCGCGAACGTTCGCCGGCGCCGCTGTGGCGCAACGTCGAGGCGCGCGCCTTCTACCTCGTCGTCGGCGCCAGCGTGCTGCTGATCGCGGCCTACCTGTGGACGGCCGGCGGCTACGACAGCTTCCTGCGCGCGCTGCGGCACTCGGCCTTTCACGTCGTCTCGGTGGCGACGACCGCCGGCTACGCGACCTACGACTACGCGCAGTGGCCGCTGTTCGCGTCGCTGTGGATCATCCTGCTCGGCTGCTTCGCCACCTGCGCCGGCTCCACCGGCGGCGGCATCAAGATGGTCCGGCTGATCCTGCTGCTCAAGCAGGCGCGCCACGAGTTCGTGCGCATCATCCACCCGAACGTCGTCAACCCGGTGGTGCTCAACGGCCAGGCCATCGGCGACCGCGTGATGCAGAACGTCATCGGCTACATGATGACCTACGGCGCAGTGCTGGTCGGGCTGACGATGGCGATGCTGTTCACCGGTCTCGACGCGGTCACCGCCTTCACCGCGGTGCTGGCCTGCGTCAACAACATCGGCCCCGGCCTGGGCGAGGTCGGCCCTGCGGTCAACTACGGTGGGCTCAGCGACGTGCAGACCTGGATCTGCGCGTTCGCGATGCTGGTCGGTCGGCTGGAGCTGCTGGCCGTGCTCGTGCTCTTCATGCCCGCCTTCTGGCGAGACTGAGTGTGAGCCCCGGCCGCCTGGCGGCCGGGGCTCAACTCTTCGGCAAATAGAGCCGGTCGGTATAGGTCGCGAGCCACTCCGGGCGGAACGCGACGAAGATCGCCACCAGGATGCCGGCGAGCCAGGCGTCGCCCCAGGCGGCGAGCCAGCGTGCGAGCGCGAGGTCGTCGTCGCCCAGGCCGCCGGGTGTCGGGTGCAGCAGCGCGGCCAGCGTGCCGGCCAGCGCGCCGGCGATCGCGGTGGCGAAGAAGCCGCGGCCCAGGATGTAGACAAACAGGTGCTGCGGCAGCCAGCGCCGCAGCGCCGCACCCAGCCCCATCGCCAGCGTCGCCGGCACCAGCCCGAGCCAGACCAGGCGTTCGATGCCGGCCTGCGCGCCCAGGTCGCCGGCCAGCGCCGTCACCAGCGCCACCGGCAGCAGCGCCAGCACCGCCAGCGGCCAGCCCATCATCAGCATCAGCAGGCAGGCGCCCGACAGCGGCTGCGCCACCGCACTTTCGGCATAACGGTCGGCGCCCCACATCACCGGCAGCACCGCCGCCCAGGCCAGCCAGGGCCAGGGCGGGCCGCCGGGGCCGACACCGCGCCAGGGGCGCATCGTCAGCGCCGCGGCCACGGCGACGAAGGCGAACAAGGCTTCCAACCACACCATCGGACCATCCTAAGGCCGTTGCCGATGGACGGGTTTGGGCGCTGCGAATAGCGTCGGCGGCGTCCGGCCATGACGGCCGCCGCTACGGGCCGGCCCTGAGGCGCGGCCCGGGTGCCGCAGGCAGAATTGACGTTAACGTAAACGTAAAGCGGCCGCACCAGATGGCCGACAGGAGACACGCCGTGCCGGTGCTGAGGTCGCTGCTCGATCCACGTTCCGACGAGTTCCAGGCGAGCACCCTGGCGATGCGCCAGCTCGTCGGCGACCTGAACGCCCAGCTCGCGCGCATCGCCGAAGGCGGCGGCGAGGCCGCGCGGGCGAAACACGCCGCGCGCGGCAAGCTGCTGCCGCGCGAGCGCGTCGAGATGCTGCTCGACCCGGACACGCCTTTTCTAGAGATCGGCGCGCTCGCCGGCCTCGGGCTGTACGACGGCGCCGCTCCCGGCGGCGGGCTGATCGCCGGCATCGGCCGCGTCAGCGGCGTCGAGTGCATGGTCGTCTGCAACGACGCCACCGTGAAAGGCGGCACCTACTACCCCGTCACGGTGAAGAAGCACCTGCGTGCGCAGGAGGTGGCGCAGGAGAACCGGCTGCCCTGCCTCTACCTGGTCGATTCCGGCGGCGCCAACCTGCCCAACCAGGACGAGGTCTTTCCCGACCGCGAGCACTTCGGCCGCATCTTCTACAACCAGGCGCAGATGTCGGCACTGGGCATCCCGCAGATCGCCGTCGTGATGGGCTCCTGCACCGCCGGCGGCGCCTACGTGCCGGCGATGAGCGACGAGACCATCATCGTGCGCAACCAGGGCACGATCTTCCTCGGCGGCCCGCCGCTGGTGAAGGCCGCCACCGGCGAAGTCGTCAGCGCCGAGGACCTGGGCGGCGGCGACGTGCACACGCGGCTGTCGGGTGTCGCCGACCACCTGGCCGAGAACGACCTGCACGCGCTCGCGATCGCTCGCGCCATCGTCGCCGGCCTGAACCGCAACAAACCGCAGCCGCTGCGCCTGCAGCCGCCGCGCCCGCCGCTGTACGACCCGGCCGAGCTGCACGGCGTGATCCCGACCGACGCGCGCAAACCCTTCGACGTGCACGAGGTCATCGCCCGCCTCGTCGACGGCTCCGAGTTCGACGAGTTCAAGGCGCGCTACGGCGCGACGCTGGTCACCGGCTTCGCCCACATCGAGGGCATGCCGGTGGGCATCGTCGCCAACAACGGCGTGCTGTTCTCCGAGAGCGCGACCAAGGGCGCGCACTTCATCGAGCTGTGCTGCCAGCGCCGCGTGCCGCTGGTCTTCCTGCAGAACATCACCGGCTTCATGGTCGGCCGCAAGGTCGAGGCCGAAGGCATTGCCAAACACGGCGCGAAGATGGTGACGGCGGTCGCCACCGCGACGGTGCCCAAGTTCACGGTGATCATCGGCGGCAGCTTCGGCGCCGGCAACTACGGCATGTGCGGCCGCGCCTACGGCCCGCGCCTGCTCTGGATGTGGCCCAACGCACGCATCGGCGTGATGGGCGGCGAGCAGGCCGCCAGCGTGCTGGCCACCGTGCGCCGCGACGCCATCGAGGCCAAGGGCGGCCAGTGGCCGGCCGAAGACGAGGCGGCGTTCAAGCAGCCCATCCTCGAGCAGTTCGCGCGCCAGGCGCACCCGTACTACGCCAGCGCCCGGCTCTGGGACGACGGCATCATCGACCCGGCCGACACGCGCCGCGTGCTCGCGCTGGCCTTGTCGGCGAGCCTGAACGCGCCGATTCCCGAGACGCCGCGTTTCGGCGTCTTCCGCATGTGAAGCCATGACGACTCCCGACACCGGCCGCGACGCACTGCATGAACACCTGCGCCTGCTCGCGCGCTACAACGTCTGGGCGACGCGGCGGCTGCTGGACGCCGTCGACGCCGTGCCCGACGCCGACTACCGCCGCGACCTGGGCCTGTTCTTCCGCAGCATGCACGGCACGCTGAACCACCTGCTGGTCGCCGAGCACCGGCTGTGGTCGGCCCGTTTCACCGACGGCACGACGCCGGCGCTGCGGCTGGACGAGGAGCTGGAGCGCGACCGCGTGCGGCTGCGCCAGCGCCTGATCGAGGGCGCCGAGGCCTGGCTGCCGCGCATCGCCGGCTGGAGCCCGGAGCGCCTGGGCGGGCGCATCGAATACCTGCGCCTGGCGGGCGGCACGGTGTCGCTGCCGTTCGCGGCGACGCTGGCGCACGTCTTCAACCACGGCACCCACCACCGCGGCCAGATCAGCGGCGCGCTGACCGCCCTGGGCTCGCCGGCGCCCGAACTTGACCTCGTCCAGATGCTGCAGGCCGAAGCCGCGGGGGCGGCATGATGAACGCCGCCGCGACGCTGCAGGTGCTGCGGCCGTCGCCGCAGGTCGCCGAGGTCTGGCTCAACCGGCCTGAGGTCCGCAACGCCTTCAACGACGGCGTCGTCGCCGAACTGACTGCGGCCTTCCGCACGCTGGGCGAAGACCCGGCGCTGCGCGCCATCGTGCTGGCCGGCCGCGGCAAGGCCTTCTGCGCCGGCGCCGACCTGGGCTGGATGGGCGCGATGGCCGGTTACTCCTGGGACGAGAACCGCGCCGACGCCGAGCGCCTGGCCGAGATGCTGTGGACCGTCTGGCGCTGCCCGGTGCCCGTGGTCGCGCGGCTGCACGGCGACTGCTACGCCGGCGGCGTCGGCCTGGCTGCGGCCTGCGACATCGTCGTCGCCGCCGACGGCATGCACTTCTGCCTCAGCGAAGCGCGGCTGGGCTTGCTGCCGGCGACGATCGGCCCCTACGTCGTGCGCGCGCTCGGCGAGCAGGCCTCGCGCCGCTATTTCGTCAGCGCCGAGCGCTTCTCGGCCGCCGAGGCCCGGGCACTGGGTTTCGTGCACGAGTGCGTCGCGCCCGAGGCGCTGGACGCGCGTGTCGCCGAGTTCACCGCGGCGCTGGTCGCCAACGGGCCGCAGGCGGTGCGTGCCTGCAAACGCCTGGTGCAGGACCTCGCCGGCCGCGAGATCGACGCCGCGCTGCGCGCCGACACCGCGCGCCGCATCGCCGACGTGCGCGCCAGCGCCGAAGGGCGCGAAGGTGTCGCCGCCTTCCTCGGCAAACGCGAACCCGGCTGGCGATGAACGGCCTGGACACGACGCAGCTGCTGGCGCTGGCCGCCGCGCTCGGCTGGGCCAGCGGGCTGCGCCTGTACGCGGTGCTGCTGATCACCGGCGGCGCCGGCTGGCTCGGCTGGGTCGAGCTGCCGCCGGGGTTGCAGCCGCTGCAGCAGCCGCTGGTGCTGGGCGCCAGCGCGCTGCTGGCGGCAGTCGAGTTCACCGCCGACAAGATCCCCGTCGTCGACAGCATCTGGGACGGCCTGCAGACCCTGCTGCGCATCCCCGCCGGCGCGGCGCTGGCGGCGGCCGCGCTCGGTGCCGACTCGGCTACCGGCGCGCTGCTGGCGGCGCTGCTCGGCGGCACGCTGGCGGCCAGCGCCCATGCCGCGAAGGCGACGGCACGCGCCGCGGCCAACACCTCGCCCGAACCCTTCAGCAACCTGGCGCTGTCGCTGGCCGGCGACGCCGCGGTGCCGGCGCTGCTGTGGCTGGCCTGGCAGCACCCGGTGGCGGCACTCGTCACCACCGCGCTGGCGGCGCTGGCCTGCGTCGTCATCGTCGCCGTGCTCTGGCGTTTCCTGCGTGCGCTCGTCGCGCGGCTGCTGCCGCGGCCGCGTGCGTCCTGAACTTCGCGAACCCCGAAAGCATGCCGATGTTCCGCAAGATCCTGATCGCCAACCGCGGCGAGATCGCCTGCCGCGTCGCCGCGACCGCGCGCCGGCTGGGCGTGCGCACGGTCGCGGTGTATTCCGACGCCGACGCCCAGGCGCGCCACGTCCAGGCCTGCGACGAAGCGGTGGCCATCGGCGGCGCCGCGCCGCGCGACAGCTATCTGCGCTGGCAGCGCATCCTCGAAGCAGCCCGCGCCAGCGGCGCCGAGGCGGTGCACCCGGGCTATGGTTTCCTGAGCGAGAACGAGGACTTCGCCCAGGCCTGCGCCGAAGCCGGCCTGGTCTTCATCGGCCCGCCGCCGGCTGCGATCCGCAGCATGGGCAGCAAGTCCGCCGCCAAGGCGCTGATGGCCGAAGCCGGCGTGCCGCTGGTGCCCGGTTATCACGGCGCCGACAACGACCCGGCGCGCCTGGCGGCCGAGGCGGCGCGCATCGGCTACCCGGTGCTGATCAAGGCCAGCGCCGGCGGCGGCGGCAAAGGCATGCGCCGCGTCGACCGCGCCGAGGACTTCGCCGCCGCGCTCACCTCCTGCCAGCGCGAGGCCCAGGCCAGCTTCGGCGACGCGCAGGTGCTGGTCGAGCGCTACGTGCTCAAGCCGCGGCACATCGAGATCCAGGTCTTCGCCGACGGCCACGGCCACTGCATCCACCTCGGCGAACGCGACTGCTCGGTGCAGCGCCGCCACCAGAAGGTGCTGGAGGAGTCGCCGGCGCCGGGCCTGGGCGCCGCGCGCCGCGCCGAGATGGGTGCGGCCGCGGTCGCCGCGGCCCGGGCCGTCGGCTACGTCGGCGCCGGCACCGTCGAGTTCATCGCCGAGGAAGTCGGCGACGGCGAGCTGCGTTTTTATTTCATGGAGATGAACACCCGGCTGCAGGTCGAGCACCCGGTGACCGAGGCCGTGACCGGCCTGGACCTCGTCGAGTGGCAGCTGCGCGTCGCCGCCGGCGAGCCGCTGCCGCTGGCGCAGGCCCAGGTGCGCCAGCACGGCCATGCGATCGAAGCCCGGCTCTGCGCCGAGAACCCCGAGGCCGGTTTCCTGCCGGCCAGCGGCCGGCTCGTCGTCGCACGCTGGCCCGAACACGTGGCCTTCCGCCACGACGAGCGCCTGCCGCGTGTCGACGGCGGTTTCGGCGAAGGCGACACGATCACGCCCTGGTACGACTCGATGATCGCCAAGCTGATCGTCTGGGGCGAAGACCGCGCCCATGCGCTGGCGCGGCTGGACGCCGCGCTGGCGGCGACGCACCTGGTCGGGCCGGCGAACAACGTCGCCTTCCTGCGCCGCGTCGTCGCCAGCCGCTCCTTCGCCGAGGCCGACCTGGACACCGCGCTGATCGAACGCGAACACGCGGCGCTGTTCGAGGCGCCGCCGCTGGCGCTGCACTGGGCCGCTGCCGCCGTCGTCGCCGACGCGCTGGCGGCCGAGCAGGCGGCGCAGGACGCCGACCCCTGGTCGCGGCGCGACGGCTGGCGGCTGCACGGCGGCGCGCGCCGGCGCTTCGAGCTCGAGATCGGCGGCCAGCGCCACGTCGCCCAGGTGCAGCGCCAGCACGGCGGCGAGACCGCGCTCGAGATCGGCGCGTCGCGCTGGCCGCTGGCCGCGCGTGCACTCGGCGCCGCGCGCCACGAGATCGTGCTCGGCGACGAACGCGTGGTGCTCGCGGTCTACCGCGACGGCGACAAGCGCGTGGTGTTCGCGCCCGCCGGCAGCGTGCAGATCACGCTGCACGACCCGATCGTGCACGCCGGCGACCATGCCGGCGAAACCGGGCGCCTGAGCGCGCCCATGCCCGGCAAGCTGGTCGCGCTGCTCGTCGAGGCCGGCCAGGCGGTGCGCCGCGGCCAGCCGCTGGCGGTGATGGAGGCGATGAAGATGGAGCACACCATCGTCGCGCCGCGCGACGGCGTCGTGCTGGCGCTGCCTTACCGGCCGGGCGACGCGGTCGCCGAAGGGGCCGAGCTGCTGCGGCTGTCGGGGGACGCGTGACTCAGCGCTGCGACAGCGGCGCCGGGCCGCGCCCGTGGCCGCGTGCCGGCGCCGCGGGCGGGCCGTCGATCGCGGCCCGGAACTTCACCGCGAGCACTGCCAGTTCGTGGTCGACGTGGGCGTCGCAGACCAGCAGCACGTCGCGCCGGTACAGCGGGTCGGCGAGCAGGCGGCGGGCGTCGACCTCGGTCTCGAGCGTGGCGCCCAGCAGCGCGGCGATGCGCGTGGCCAGGGCTTGCGGCGGTGTCGGGTCGGGCATGGAGTCGGCCGGTGGTGAAGCGGCCAGTCTGGACACCGGCCGCCGCCGCATCCATCCCTCTGATGATGTCGGATGACGCTCGTTATAGTGGCCGCACGATGAGACCGAAGCACGTCACCCTGGTGGAAGTCGGCCCGCGTGACGGGCTGCAGAACGAAGCCGCGCCGGTCACAGCCGCCGAGAAGGTCGAACTCGTGCGCCGGCTGCAGGACGCCGGCTGCCGCGAGATCGAGGTCACCAGCTTCGTCAGCCCGAAGTGGGTGCCGCAGATGGCCGACGCGGCGCAGGTGATGGCCGCGATCGAGCGCCGCCCCGGCGTGCGCTACTCGGTGCTGACGCCCAACCTGAAGGGGCTGGAAGCGGCGCTGGCGACCCGCCCCGACGAAGTCGTCGTCTTCGGCGCCGCCAGCGAGGCTTTCAGCCGGCGCAACATCAACTGCTCGATCGCCGAGAGCATCGAACGTTTCGCCCCGGTGGTCGAGGCGGCGCACGCCGCTGGCGTCAAGGTGCGCGGAGCGGTGTCCTGCGCGCTCGGCTGCCCGTATCAGGGCGAGGTCACGCCGGACGAGGTCGAACGTGTCGTCGTGCTGATGAAGGCCATCGGCGTCGACCACGTCGGCATCGCCGACACCATCGGCGTCGGCACGCCGCTGGCGGTGCAGCGGGCGGTCGAACGTGCGCTGAAGCACTACCCGCTGGTGGAGGTCAGCGGCCACTTCCACGACACCTACGGCCAGGCGCTGGCCAACATCCTGGCCTGCCTGGAGCTGGGGCTGCACTGCTTCGACACCAGCGTCGCCGGACTCGGCGGCTGCCCCTACGCCAAGGGCGCGACCGGCAACGTCGCGACCGAGGACGTGGTCTACATGCTGCACGGCATGGGCATCGAAACCGGGCTCAACCTGGACGCGCTGGTCGACGCCGGCGCCTACATCTCCGGCGTCATCGGCCGGCCGCCGGCTTCGCGCGCCGCCCGCGCGCTGCTGGCGCGCCGCGCCGCCGCCGCAACCGCCTCATGAACGCCAAAGACCCCCTGCTCGATCGTCCCGAAGGTTTCCAGCGTGTCACGCGCGTGCTCGCCGAACGTGGCCACCCGCATGCGCCGCTGTGGCTGGAGACACCCGCACGCACCTCGGCCGAGGCCGCCGCCGCGCTCGGTGTCGAGGTCGGCCAGATCGCCAAGAGCGTGATCTTCCGCCGCAAGTCCGACGACAGCGCGGTGCTGGTCGTGACCTCGGGCGACCGCCGCGTCTGCGAAAAAAGTGTCGCCGCGATCGCCGGTGCGCTCGGCCGCGCCGACGCCGACTTCGTCAAGGCGCGCACCGGCTTTTCGATCGGCGGCGTCGCTCCGGTGGCGCATGCGACGCCGGCCTTCACGCTGATCGACCGCGAGCTGTTCCGCTTCGACGTGATCTGGGCCGCAGCCGGGCACCCGCACGGTGTGTTCCGGCTGTCGCCGGCCGAGCTCGAGGCGCTGACCGGCGCGCCGGTGGCCGACGTGGTGCAGGCATGAGCCCTCAGGACTTGTCCGGGGCTCATTCCCGCCTGGCGGGACCGGCCGCAGGCCGAAGGGTGCTCCAGTGACCACTCGCCCGGCCGCCGGCGTGCCCTCGCCCTGCATCGACGTCTGCCGCATGGACGCGGCCAGCGGCTGGTGCGAAGGCTGTCTGCGCACCCTGGGCGAGATCGCCGCCTGGTCGACGCTGCCCGACGAGGGCCGGCGCGAGGTGCTGGCGCGCATCGCCGAACGCCGCATCGAATGGGCGCGGCGCCAGCCGCCGGCGCCGCAGCGATGAAGCCGCTGGTCTTCTGGTTCGATGCCGTCTCGCCTTACGCCTACCTCGCGTTCGAGCGCCTGCCCGACGCGCTCGAAGGCCTGGACGTCGCGGTCGAATACCGCCCGGTGCTGCTGGGCGGGCTGCTGAAACACTGGGGCCAGAAAGCGCCGGTGGAAGTCGCGCCCAAACGCGACTGGATCTACCGCCAGACACGCTGGCTGGCGGCGCAGCAGGGCCTGCCGTTCGAGCTGCCGTCGCCGCACCCGTTCAGCTCGCTGGCGCTGCTGCGCCTGGTGCTGGCCTGCGGGCCGAACCGCCGCGTCGTCGAGGCCGTGCTGCGCCACGTCTGGGCCGAAGGCGGCGACCCGAACGATCCCGAGCGGCTGGCGGCGCTGACGGCGGCGCTCGCGCCGGCGCTGGACCCGGCCGGCGAAGCGGTGAAAACCGCCCTGCGCCGTCACACCGACGAGGCGGCCGCACGCGGCGTCTTCGGCGTGCCGACGGTCGAATTCGACGGCGAACTGTTCTGGGGCCTGGACGCGCTGCCGATGCTGGCCGACCGGCTGCACGGCGCCACCCGCTGAACCTCGGGTGAGCCCTTAAGCCGCGGTTGACCGCGGTTGCCAGCGCGCTCGGGACTATCCCTGATAGGGCAAATCGGGGGGCCGGCAGAGCCGGCGGCAGCGTTCTTAGGAGGAGCGGCCGCGTTTGTAAGCGCAGGTTCAGTTCCCCGTCAGCCCCTGTTGGCATTGCGTCAGAAGGCGGTCAGTCCGCGCCTGAACCATGGGCTCCAAGTCCTCAAATACCGGAGACAAAACCATGGACGCAGAACTCGCACGGCGTATCGCGAGCCACCCGAAGTACCAGGAACTGAAGTCCAAGCGCTCCAGCTTCGGCTGGTGGCTGACGGCGGCGATGATGGTCGTCTACTACGGCTTCATCACGCTCGTCGCCTTCGACAAGCAGTTCCTCGCCCAGCGCCTGGGCGACGGGGTGATGACGATCGGCATCCCGATCGGTTTCGGCGTCATCGTCTTCACGATCGTGATCACCGCGATCTACGTGCGTCGTGCCAACAGCAGCTACGACGACCTCTCGGAAGAAATCGCCAAGGCGGTGCTGAAATGACCCACCCCCGCAGCGCCTTCGGCGCTCCCCCTCAAGGGGGCGCCGCCAGCGGCCGGGCGGAGCCCGTCCGCGGCGTCCGCTTGATGCTCCAGATTCATGCAAAAGAAGTGGCGTTTGGCGCCATCGAGGGCTGACACGATGCGTTCAACCTCCCTCTCCACCCATCTGCGCCGCCTGCTGACGCTGGCCGCGCTCGGCGGCGTCTCGTTCGCGGCCTGGTCCGCCGGTGCCGACCTCGGTCAGGCGCAGAAGCAGGCGACCAACTGGACCGCCATCGGCATGTTCGGGCTGTTCGTCGTCGGCACGCTGTTCATCACCAAGTGGGCCGCGGCACGAACCAAGAGCGCGTCCGACTTCTACACCGCCGGCGGCGGCATCACCGGTTTCCAGAACGGCCTGGCGATCGCCGGCGACTACATGTCGGCGGCGTCCTTCCTCGGCATCTCGGCCGCGGTGATGGCCTCGGGCTTCGACGGCCTGATCTACTCGATCGGCTTCCTGGTCGGCTGGCCCGTCATCACCTTCCTGATGGCCGAACGCCTGCGCAACCTGGGCAAGTTCACCTTCGCCGACGTCGCCGCGTTCCGCTTCGAGCAGACCCCGGTGCGTGTATTCGCGGCCTCGGGCACGCTGGTCGTCGTCGCTTTCTACCTGATCGCGCAGATGGTCGGCGCCGGCCAGCTGATCAAGCTGCTGTTCGGGCTGGAGTACTGGATCGCGGTCGTCATCGTCGGCGCGCTGATGATGGTCTACGTGCTCTTCGGCGGCATGACGGCCACCACCTGGGTGCAGATCATCAAGGCCTGCCTGCTGCTCGGCGGCGCGTCCTTCATGGCCTTCATGGTGATGCTGCACTTCGGCTTCTCGCCCGAGGCGATGTTCGCCGAGGCGGTGCGCATCAAGGCCGAGATCGCGACCAAGGGCGGCAAGACGCCGGAGGAGGCGGCGGTGCTGGGGCAGTCCATCATGGGCCCGGGCACCTTCGTCAAGGACCCGATCTCGGCGATCAGCTTCGGCATGGCGCTGATGTTCGGCACCGCCGGCCTGCCGCACATCCTGATGCGCTTCTTCACCGTGCCCAACGCCAAGGAAGCGCGCAAGTCGGTGATGTGGGCCACCGGCTGGATCGGCTACTTCTACCTGCTGACCTTCATCATCGGCTTCGGCGCGATCACCTTCGTGCTGACCAACCCCGGCTTCCTCGACGCCAAGGGCGGGCTGCTGGGCGGCAACAACATGGCCGCGGTGCACCTGGCCAACGCGGTCGGCGGCAACGTCTTCCTCGGCTTCATCTCGGCGGTGGCCTTCGCGACCATCCTCGCGGTCGTCGCCGGGCTGACGCTGTCGGGCGCGTCGGCGGTCTCGCACGACCTGTTCGCCACCGTCATCAAGAAGGGCAAGGCCGACAGCGCCGCCGAACTGAAGGTCTCGCGCATCACGACGGTCTGCCTGGGCATCGTCGCCGTCGTGCTGGGCATCGCGTTCGAGAAGCAGAACATCGCCTTCATGGTCTCGCTGGCCTTCGCGATCGCGGCCTCGGCCAACTTCCCGGTGCTCTTCATGAGCGTGCTGTGGAAGGACTGCACGACCAAGGGCGCGGTGATCGGCGGTTTCCTCGGCCTGATCTCCTCGGTCGGCCTGACCATCGTCTCGCCCTCGGTCTGGGAAGCGACGCTGGGCAACCCCAAGGGCTCGGCGCTGTTCCCGTACACCAGCCCGGCGCTGTTCTCGATGACGATCGGCTTCGTCGGCATCTGGCTGTTCTCGGTGCTCGACAAGAGCGCTCGCGCCAAGGTCGACCGCGCCGGTTTCCTCGCCCAGCAGGTGCGTTCCGAGACCGGCATTGGCGCTTCGTCGGCCAGCGGCCACTGAAGCGCGGGGCCCGCACCCGTGTCCGACCCCCGGCAGGAGCTGCTGTCGCTGGTCACCGCGCGGGTGCGCGACGCCTACGTGCGCAAGCCCTACACGGTGGACGGCGGCACCGACCTGGTGTCGCTGTGCCGCCAGCTCGCCGAACGCGGGCTGACGCACGCGCTGGTGCAGGACGGCGAGCGCCTGGGCATCTTCACCACCACCGACCTGCGCGACGCGCTGCTGCGGCCCGAACCGCCGGCGGCGCTGGCGGTGCGCGAGGTGGCGCGTTTTCCGGTGCTCGACGTCCAGGCCGACGCCGAGGTCTTCGAGGCCTTGTGGCTGATGGTCAAACACCGCGTGCACCGGCTGCTGGTGCGCGACGGCGAACGCATCGTCGGCCTGCTCGGCCAGCTCGACCTGGTGAGCTTCGTCGCCAACCACTCGCACCTGGCGGCGCTGCAGATCGACGACGCGGCCTCGGTCGAGGAGCTGCGCGCCGCGGCGCTGCAGATCGACCGCATGATCGCGCTCTTCGCCGCCAGCGGCGTGCACGTCGAGCGCATCGCGCACCTGGTGGGCGAGCTGCACGCGCGGCTGTTCCAGCGCCTGTGGTCGCTGGTCGCGCCGGCCGAGCTGGTGGCCAACAGCTGCCTGCTGGTGATGGGCAGCGAAGGCCGCGGCGAACAGGTGCTGAAGACCGACCAGGACAACGCGCTGATCCTGCGCGACGGCTTCGAGCACCCCGACACCGAAGCCGCGGCGCAGCGTTTCAGCGCCGCGCTGGCCGACTTCGGCTACCCGCCCTGTCCGGGCGAGATCATGGTCACGAATCCGCTGTGGCGGCGCCCGGTGGCCGCCTGGCGCGAGCAGCTGCGCGAATGGGTGATGGGCCACGACGCCGACGGGCCGATGCGGCTGGCGATCTTCTGCGACGCGGTCGCGGTCGCCGGCGATGCCGCGCTGCTCGACGGCCTGGTCGAGCACCTGGGCCGGCTGTTCGGCGACCACGACGCCTACCTGGCCCGTTTTGCCGCCGCCGCCGAGCAGTTCCAGGAGCCGCACCACTGGCTGGGCTGGTTGCCCGGCCGGCGTGACGACCAGGCGCTGGACCTGAAGAAGCAGGGCCTGTTCCCCATCGTGCAGGGCGTGCGTGCACTCGCGCTGCAGCACCATGTGCGTGCCACCGGCACCGTCGCGCGGCTGCAGGCCCTGGTGGCGGCCGGTGGCCTGGACGCGACGCTGGCGCGCGACCTGCAGGACGCGTTGCACCTGCTGATGACGCTGCGCCTGCAGCACCAGCTGCAGGCACTGGCTGCCGGCCAGCCCGCCGGCAACGAGGTGCAGCCGGCGGCGCTGGGCCTGCTCGAACGCGAGCCGCTGCGCGACTCGCTGGCGGTGGTCAAGCGCCTGCGCGCCTTCCTGCGCCAGCACTTCCGTTACGACAAGCTCTGAGGGTGGTGCCGACACACTGCACGTTGCGGTGCGCGGGTTCGCCGCGACTGGCGCCGCGCGGCGCGATGCCCGAGCATCGCGGCGGGCGCCGCGCCGACGCGCCCGGCGGCCACCCGCGGCCGACCCGAGCCGAGGAGACGACATGACCAAGACCGTGCTGGTCGCCGATGCCGAACCCAACAGCGTCATCCCGCTCGAATGCCTGCTGCGGCGCGAAGGCTGGCGTGTGCTCGTCGCGCACGATGGCGACGAGGCGCTGGGCACCGCGCGCCGCGAACACCCGGACCTGCTGCTGCTGGACGTGCTGATGCCGCGGCGCAGCGGTTTCGAGGTGCTGCAGACGCTGCGTGCCGACGCCGAGCTCGCCGCCACCAAGGTCGTCTTCCTCAGCGCGCGCTGCCGCGACACCGACGTCGCCCAGGGCATGGGCCTGGGCGCCGACGCTTTCGTCGCCAAACCCTTCTCGACCCGCGAGCTGGCCGCGCGCGTGCGTGCGCTGCTGGCATGAAACCCAGCCTGCACGAATGGGCCGCGGCGCTGGCGCCGGCGGCGCTGCTGGCGGCGGCGGCGGCACTGGCCGCGCTGCTGCTGGCGGCGACGCTTTCTCCCGATGAACGCGCCGCGCTGGCCGCGCTGCTGGCGCCGCGGGCGACGCTGCTGCTGCTGGCAGCGGTGCTGCTGGCGGTCGCCGGCGGCGTCTGGATGCGCTGGGCCTGGCACCGCTTCGGCGCCGCGCCGGGGCGCATCGCCGAGCTGCTGCCGGTGCTGCTGGCCGGCGAGCCCGGGCGTGAACTCGAGCCGCGCGGCGGCGCCGGCAGCCGCGCGCTGGCCGCGGCCATCAACACCTTGCTGCACGAGCGTGCCGCCTGGCGTGCCGACGTCGAGGCCCGGGTGCAGGAGGCCAGCCGCCTGGTCGAGCAGGAGAAGAGCCGGCTCGCGGCGCTGATGGCCGAGCTGACGCAGAGCGTCGTCGTCTGCAACCTCGACGGCCGCATCCTGCTCTACAACGGCCGCGCGCGGCTGCAGTTCCGCGCGCTGTCGCCGGCACCGGCCATCGGCGGCGCCGAGTACCTGGGCATCGGGCGTTCGATCTACGCCGTCTTCGACCGCGCGCTGGTCGCGCACGCGCTCGAGATGGTGCAGCAGCGGCTGCAGCGCGGCGTGCCGCACCCGTCGGCGCAGTTCGTCACCGCCACGCGCGGCGGCCAGCTGCTGCGGGTGCAGCTGGCGCCGGTGCGCGAACACGAAGCCGGCCCGCTCGCCGGCTTCGTGCTGATGCTGGACAACATCACGCGCGACTTCGCCGAGGAGTCCGAACGCGACCGCCGGCTGCACGAACACACCGAAGCCGGCCGCGCCTCGCTCGCCAACCTGCAGGCCGCGGTCGAACTGAGCGAGGACCCGGCACTCGACGCGCCGACCGCGGCGCGGCTGCAGGGCGTGATCCGCGACGAGGTGAAGGCGCTGGGCCGGCGCATCGGCGAGCTCGCGCACTACACCACCGAGACCCAGCGCACACGCTGGCCGCTCGAGGACATGCAGGGCGCCGACTTCGTCGCCGCGGCGCTGCGCCGCATCGAGGCGCTGCACCGCTGCCGCACCGCCGCCGCCGAGGTCGACCCGACGCTGTGGCTGCGGCTGGACAGCTTCTCGCTGATCCAGGCGCTGGTCTTCCTGGCCGGGCGCGTGGTCGACGAGTACGGCGTCAAGCTGGTGCAGCTGCGGCTGCAGCGCGCCGGCGAACGCGCCCAGCTCGACCTCGCCTGGATAGGCCCCGGCGTCAGCACCGAGACCGCGGTCGCCTGGGAGACCGAGGCCATGCACATCGACGGCGAGGCCAGCGCCTTGACGGTGCGCGACGTCGTCCAGCGCCACGGCGGTGCTTTCTGGTTCGAGCGCGAGCGTGTGCGGGCCGAGGCCTTCTTCCGCTTCCTGCTGCCGCTGGCCGACGCCGCCGAGCCGCTGGACAGCGGGCTGATCGCACGCCGCGAGAGCCGCCCCGAGTTCTACGACTTCGACCTGTTCCAGACACGCGAGATGGCGCTGGAGATGGCCGAGCGCAGCCTGGCCGAACTCGCCTACACCGTGTTCGACACCGAGACCACCGGCCTGGAGCCGTCGGCCGGCGACGAGATCCTGCAGATCGGCGCCACCCGCATCGTCGCCGGCAAGCTGCGCCGCCACGAGAGCTTCGAGCAGCTGGTCGACCCGCAGCGCAGCATCCCGGCGCGCACGACCGCGATCCACGGCATCTCGCAGGACATGGTCGTGGGCCAGCCGACGATCCGCGAGGTGCTGCCGGCCTTTCACGCCTTCGTGCAGGACACGGTGCTGGTGGCGCACAACGCCGCTTTCGACCTGCGTTTCTTCGAGCTGAAGGAGCGCGCCACCGGCGTGTCTTTCGACCTGCCGGTGCTCGACACGCTGTTGCTGTCGCAGCTGCTGCACCCGAACCAGGACGGGCATTCGCTGGAGGCGATCGCCGAACGCCTGGGCGTCACCGTGCTCGGCCGCCACACCGCGCTCGGCGACGCCATCGTCACCGCCGAGGTGTTCCTGAAGATGCTGCCGCTGCTGCAGGCGCGTGGCATCCGCACGCTGGGCCAGGCGCTGGAGGCTTCGCGCCAGAGCGCGCTCGCCAAGCTCGCCTACTGAGCGGCTGTTAGCGCCGCTGGACGTCGATGCCGTAGCAGCGGATCGCGTAGCTGACCTGGCGGATCGTCAGCGCCAGGCGGCGCGCGGCCTGCGCCTGCACCCAGCCGCTGCGCTCCAGCGCGTCGACCAGCGCCGCACGTTCGACCGCCAGCCCGCGCTGGCCGCGGCGCATCGCCGCGGCTCCCGAGACCGAGGACGGCGGCACCCGTTCGCCAGCGTCGCGCGGCGCGGCGTCGGCACGGCGTGGTGCGGCCACCAGGCAGCGGCTGTCGCCGCAGGGCAGCGCGTCCAGGCAGGCGCTGCTGCACTGGCCGGCGGCGCGCAGCACGCAGGCGCGCAGCTGGGTCAGGTTGCCGGGCCAGCTGCAGGCCGTCAGCGCCGCGCGGGCCCGGGCGCCCAGCTGCAGGCTGCGGCCGGTGGCGCGGCCGAAGTCCTCGAGCACACGCTGCGCGTACCACAGCGTGTCCTCGGGGCGTTCGGCCAGCGGCGCGACGTCGAACGGGAAGGCGTTCAGCCGGTGGTAGAGCGCGGCGTCGAAACGCCGGCTGAGCACGCGCATGCGCAGATCGCCGCAGGACGTGGCGATCAGCTGCAGCGGCGGCTGCGCCGTGCTCGCCTCGGCCGCGACCAGCGCGTCCAGCAGCAGGCGCTGGCCGCCGCGCTCGAGTTCGTCGACATGGCGCAGGAACAGCGTCGCGCCATCGCACCAGCGGGCCAGCAGCTCGCGCGACAGCTGCCTGGCACCGACGTCGATGAACGCCAGCGGCGCGCCGCCGCCGGGCCGCCGGGCGTGCAGCGCACGTGCGATCGAGGCTTTGCCGGCACCGCCGGCGCCGCCGATCAGCAGCGGCTCGGCCAGTGCCAGCAGTGCGCCCAGGCGTTCGAGCTCGCGCGCCAGGCTGGGGGGCAGTTCCGGGGCCGGCGCGGGCGGCGGGGGCGCTTGAAGAGACGGGTGCATGGCGGTGAAGGACGGCTCGCGGGCAGGCGCCGGAAGGGGCGCCGTGCGGCACGACGCAAATTCCATGCGCGCTGCCGCGGTGGCGGGTTCACCAAGGGTGGGTCGCCCGGCACTGGCGCGCACGGCGTGGCGCGCGTGTACCGCCCGGTACGAAGTCCCGGCGATCGTTCCGCGAAGTGCATCTGCTGCCCACCAGGCTGCCGTGTCGGGTCCCCGCCTTGGGCCACGGCCGCGCGCCCGTCGCGCCCGGAAAACGCCACCGCTCGCTGGAAAACCCGGGTCCCCGATGCCAGGGTGCGGCACTCAGGAATTTCCCGAAGCGCCAGCCCGTATCCCGCCATGCGGAAGCGAGCTTACGGGTTCGACCGTAAAGCGTAAGCAATCGTTCAGTTCGGCGTCAGAAAGCGGTCAGAGGCCGCCTCGACATTGCGCCGCAAGTGCCGCCGTCGGGCGTGCGGCACGCAACGTCAGGAGACAACCGGCATGGCATCCACCACCGCAGCGGTGCCCTCGAACGCCCCGATGACTCGCGAGGAGAAGAAGGTCATCTTCGCCTCCTCGCTGGGCACGGTGTTCGAGTGGTACGACTTCTACCTCTACGGCTCGCTCGCCGTGATCATCGGCAAGCAGTTCTTCGCCGCGCTCGACCCCACGGCGCAGTTCATCGCCTCGCTGCTGGCCTTTGCCGCCGGCTTCATCGTGCGGCCCTTCGGTGCGCTGGTCTTCGGCCGCCTGGGCGACATGATCGGCCGCAAGTACACCTTCCTGGTGACGATCCTGATCATGGGCCTGTCGACCTTCATCGTCGGCGTGCTGCCCAGCTACGCCTCGATCGGCATCGCCGCGCCGATCATCCTGATCGGCCTGCGCATCCTGCAGGGCCTGGCCCTGGGCGGCGAGTACGGCGGTGCCGCGACCTACGTCGCCGAACACGCGCCGCACGGCAAGCGTGGCGCCTACACCTCGTGGATCCAGACCACCGCGACGCTGGGCCTGTTCCTGAGCCTTGCGGTCATCCTCGGCACCCGCACCGCGATGGGTGAAGAGGCCTTCACCGCCTGGGGCTGGCGCATCCCGTTCATCGTCTCGATCCTGCTGCTGGCCATCAGCGTCTGGATCCGGCTGTCGATGAACGAGTCGCCCGCGTTCCGCAAGATGAAGGAGGAGGGCAAGACCTCGAAGGCGCCGCTGACCGAGAGCTTCGGCCAGTGGAAGAACCTCAAGATCGTGCTGCTGGCGCTGTTCGGCCTGGTGATGGGCCAGGGCGTGGTCTGGTACTCGGGCCAGTTCTACGCGCTGTTCTTCCTGACCAGCTCGCTCAAGGTCGACCCGGCGACGGCCAACATCATGATCGCGGCCTCGCTGCTGATCGGCACGCCCTTCTTCGTCGTCTTCGGCACGCTGTCGGACAAGATCGGCCGCAAGCCCATCATCCTGGCCGGCATGCTGCTGGCTGTGCTGACCTACTTCCCGCTGTTCAAGGCGCTGACCAACGCCGCGAACCCGGAACTGGCCGCCGCCCAGGCCGCCTCGCAGATCGTGGTGCGCGCCGACCCGGCCACCTGCTCGTTCCAGGGCAGCCCGATCGCACGCGAGGTCGACTTCACCTCCGGCTGCGACATCGCCAAGCGTGCGCTGACGCAGAACTCGGCCAGCTACAGCAACGAGGCGCTGCCGGCCGGCTCGCCGACCATCGTGCTGATCGGCGACAAGCAGATCACGCCGCCGACGGCGACGACGATCGCCGGCGGCCACAAGTTCTCGGAAGACTCGACGAAGGCGATCGCCGGCTTCAAGAAGGAGCTGAGCGATACGCTCAAGGGCGCGGGCTACCCGGCCAAGGCCAAGCCGATCGAGTTCCTGAGCGGGCAGTGGTGGTCCATCGTCGGCATCCTGACCATCCTCGTGATCTACGTGACCATGGTCTACGGCCCGATCGCGGCGATGCTCGTCGAGCTGTTCCCGACCCGCATCCGCTACACCTCGATGAGCCTGCCGTACCACATCGGCAACGGCTGGTTCGGCGGCCTGCTGCCGTCGATCACCTTCGCGATGGTCGCGGCCAACGGCAACATGTACCACGGCCTGTGGTACCCGATCGTCATCGCCTCGGTGTGTTTCGTCATCGGTCTGCTCTTCGTGCGCGAAACGAAGGACCGCGACATCTACGCGGCGGATTGACGCCCGCGGCCGCCTCGTGCGGCCGCCCCAAAACAAAGGCCGGGTCGCGCGAGCGCCCGGCCTTTTTTCATCGCACGGTCTTCAGACCGCGTGGCGCACGTAGACGTCGGTGTTCGGCAGCACCCGGCGCAGGGTCTGGAACGCGCCTTCGGCGAGGTCGCGGCCGATGCCGCAGCTGGGCGCGAAGCTGACGGTCAGCTCGGCCTCGCCATCGTCTATGCGCAGCGCCTTGACGAGCTGGCGGTCGACGATGTTGCCGCCCTCGACGTCGACGACGCCGCGCAGCGAATCCAGCACGCAGCGCACGAGTTCGGGCTGGCCACGCAGCTCGGGCGAGGTGCAGGGGCGACCGAAGCCGCCGCCGCAGCCGGAATGGCTGGGCTGGCAGCCGCCACAGCCCGGTTCGGGCAGCAGACGGATCGGCTGTGTCTTGTTCATACCCGTAATTATGGCGGGGCTCTGACGGCAATCAACTAGGACACTCAGGAATGGCGCTGCCGATTTGTCATGGACAAATGACGGCGCCGCGCTTCAAGCCCCGAACAAACCGCGGTGCTGGTCGCGCAGCAGGTTCTTCTGCACCTTGCCCATCGTGTTGCGCGGCAGTTCGGGCTGTACCAGCACCTGCTTGGGCACCTTGAAGTGGGCGATGCGCTCGCGTAAAGCGCCGATGATCGTGGCGCCGTCCAGCGCCGCGCCCGGGCGCGGCACGACGACCGCGACCACCGCCTCGCCGAAGTCCGGGTGCGGCACGCCGATCACCGCCGACTCGACGACGCCGGCCAGTTCGTTGATCAGGCTCTCGATCTCGGCCGGATAGACGTTGAAGCCGCCGCTGATGACCAGGTCCTTGCTGCGGCCGACGATGCTGACCCAGCCGTCGGCGTCGACACGGCCGAGGTCGCCGGTCTTGAACCAGCCGTCGGCGCTGAACTCCTCGGCGGTCTTCTCCGGCATGCGCCAGTAGCCCGAGAACACGTTCGGCCCGCGCACCTCCAGGCCGCCGATCTCGCCCGCCGCCAGTTCCTCGCCGCGTTCGCCGCGCACGCGGATCCCGACCCCCGGCAGCGCCGGGCCGACGGTGCCGCCGCGGCGGCCTTCCTCGGGGCGGTAGGGGTTCGAGGTCAGCATCACCGTCTCGCTCATGCCGTAGCGCTCGAGGATGGTGTGGCCGCTGCGGTTGCGCCAGGCGCGGAAGGTCTCGATCAGCAGCGGCGCCGAGCCGCTGACGAACAGCCGCATGCCGGCGCAGCTCTCGCGGTTGAGCCCGGGCTCGGCGAGCAGCCGGCCGTACAGCGTCGGCACGCCCATGAAGACCGTGGCCTCGGGCAGCCGGGCGACGACGGCCGCGGCGTCGAAACGGGCGAACCAGATCATGCGTGCGCCGGCCAGCAGCGCGCCCTGGGCGGCGACGAACAGGCCGTGCACGTGGAAGATCGGCAGCACGTGGATCAGCACGTCGTCACGCCGCCAGCCCCAGGCTTCGTGCAGCACGCGCGCGTTGGACAGCAGGTTGCCGTGCGACAGCATCGCGCCCTTGCTGCGCCCGGTGGTGCCGCTGGTGTAGACGATGGCCGCCAGGTCCGAGGCCTTGCGCCGCACCGGCACGTGCTGGTCGTCCTGGAACCCGGCGCGGTCCAGCAGCGTGCCGCGGCGGTCGTCACCGAGCGTGAAGACGTGCGCCGTGCCGGCCTGGAAGGCGATGCGGCTGGCCCAGCCGAAATGGCGCGGCGTGCAGACCAGCACCGCCGGCTCGGCGTCGGCGACGAAATACTCGATCTCGGCCGCCTGGTAGGCGATGTTCAGCGGCACGACGACGTGGCCGGCGCGCAGCACCGCCAGGTGCAGCATCAGCGCCTCGACGCTCTTGTCGACGTGCATCAGCACGCGCGAATGCGGTGGCAGCGCCAGCGAGCCCAGCAGGTTGGCGATCATCGCCGTGCCGCGCTCCAGGTCGCGCCAGCTGTAGACCAGCGGCTGGGGGCCGTCGGCGCATTCGATCGCGGCCGTGTCCAGCGTTTCGGGGAAGGCAGCGCGCAGCGCGCTGAACAGGTTCTGGTCGGGCATCGGGCTCCTGCTGGGGGAATGAACCTGAGCCCATGCTAGGACGATTCGATGTCGCTCAGTCCAGCTTTGCGCCCGACTTCTTGACCACGTCGGCCCAGCGCCGGATCTCGGCGGCGACGAAACGCCCGAGCGCCTCGCCCTGCAGGTCGGGCGGTTCCGCGCCCAGGCCGGTCCAGGTGGCGCGCAGCTCGTCGCCGGCGATCGTGCGCCGCACGTCGCCACCGAAGCGCTCGACCGCGTCGCGCGGCGTGGCCTTGGGCGCGAACAGCGCGTACCAGGTCGAGACCAGATAGTCGGGCAGGCCCGACTCGCGCGCCGTCGGGATGTCGGCGAAGCCTGGCGCGCGGCGCTGGCCCGCGACCGCGATCGCATGCAGCTTGCCCGACTTGATGTGCGTCGCCGACGAGCCCAGGCCGTCGAACATCAGGTCCACCTGGCCGGCCAGCAGGTCCTGCAGCGCCGGGCCGGCGCCGCGGTAGGGGATGTGGGTGATGAAGGTGCGCGTCTGCAGCTTGAAGAGCTCGCCGGCTAGGTGGTGCGAGGTGCCGTTGCCGGCCGAGCCGTAGTTCAGCTTGCCGGGCTGGCTGCGCAGCAGTTCCAGCAGCTGCGGCAGCGTGCGCGCGGCGACACGCTGCGGGTTGACGACGATGACCTGGGGCACGCTGGAGACCAGCGTCACCGGCGTGAAGTCGCCCTCCAGGCTGTAGTCCAGCTTGGGGTACATCGCCGGCGCGATCGCGTGGTGCACCGCGCCCATGAAGAAGTTGCTGCCGTCGGGCGCGGCCTTGGCGGCGAGGCTGGCGCCGAGGTTGCCGCCGGCGCCGCCGCGGTTGTCGATCAGGTACTGGCGGCCGCTGGCCTTGCTCAGCGCCGCGAACAGCGGCCGGGCGAAGGCGTCGGTGCCGCCGCCGGGTGGGAAGGGCACGACGATGGTCACCGGGCGCTGCGCGTTCGGCGCCTGGGCGGCGGCCCAGTGCGGGAGCAGCAGCGCGGGGCTGGCGGCGAGCAGCCGGCGGCGGGACCGGTCGGTCATGGCGTCTCCTGGGTCACCCGCGTGGCGCGGGCGCCGGGATCGTGCCATCCCGGGTGCCGTCCGCAGCCCCGGTGAAGCCCGAGGGCGAAGACCATGCCCGGCGCTCTCCCCCTGTTCCAGGCGGTGGGTTTCCACCGTGCCGCGACGCTGGCGCGGCAGTGCATCCTGCGCGCCGGCGCATCAGCCGCCGGGCGGGGCTGTCGGCCCGCTCCACCGCCAGGAGAACCGACCATGAAGCAGACCCCGCGATCGATGTCCTGGCCCGCCGCGGCCGCCGGCCTGTTGTGGGCCGCGTCCGCAACCGCGGCGCCGGCCAACGTGCTGCCCGCCGGCGTGCGCGGGCCCGTCACCCAGGCGAGCTACGACGGTGTCGCCGACGACCTGCTGACCGCCGGCCTGGGCAGGACCGGGCTGATGGGCGCGACGCCGGCCTTCGCCGACCCGCTGCACCCGACGCCGGCCGAGCTGCGCCGCAACGCGATCTACGTGAACTACCGCGCCCTCGTCGACTACACCGCCGCTGGCGGCATGGGCGTGTTCTACGGGCCCAACATCGACGCCGACGGCCACGACACGCTGGGCGAAGGCAAGGTCGCCGGCAGCGAGAGCTTCGCCTGGGCCGACGACGGCAGCGGCCGCGAGAACGTCACGCTGATGGTGCAGGTGCCGGCGTCCTTCGACCCGGCGCGGCCCTGCATCGTCAGCGCCACGTCCTCGGGCTCGCGCGGCATCTACGGCGCCATCGGCACCGCCGGCGAATGGGGGCTCAAGCGCGGCTGCGCCGTCGCCTACACCGACAAGGGCAGCGGCAACGGCCTGCACGAGCTGACGAGCGACAGCGTCACGAAGCGCGAGGGCACGCTCGCCGATGCCGACGCCGCCGGCAGCGAGGCGCTGTTCCGCGCGCCGCTGGCCGACGCCGAGCGCGAGGCTCTGCTCGCGCAGGCGCCGTACCGCGTCGCCTACAAACACGCGCACTCCAAGCTGAACCCCGAGGCCGACTGGGGCCGGCACACGCTGCAGGCGCTGCGGTTCGCGTTCTGGGTGCTCAACGAGCGCTACGGCAAGACCGGCCAGGACGGCCGCCACGAAGCGACGCTGAACGCACGCAACACCATCGTCATCGCCAGTAGCGTGTCCAACGGCGGCGGCGCCGCGCTCGCCGCCGCCGAACAAGACCGCGAAGGCCTGATCGACGGCGTCGCCGTCAGCGAACCCAACGCCCAGCCGCGGCTGCTGCAAGGCCTGGCGATCCGCGAAGGCGACACGCCGGTGGCGAGTTTCGGCCGGCCGCTGGCCGACTACTTCAGCTACGCCAACCTCTACCAGCCCTGCGCGCTGCTGGCGCCGGCGGCCGGCGGCGGCAGCGCGGTGGCAGCGGCGCTGTGGCCGGCGGCCTTCACCGCGTCGGCGCAGAACCGCTGCACGGCGCTGGCGGCCAAGGGCCTGCTCGCCGGCGCGACGCTGGCCGAACAGGCCGCCGACGCGCTCGCGCGGCTGCACGCCTACGGCTGGCCCACCGACGCCGACTTCCTGCACCAGTCGCACTACCGCTTCGCGACGAACGCGATCGTCACGACCTATACCAACGCCTACGGCCGATTCGGCGTCGAGGACCGGCTGTGCGGCTTCACGCTGGCCAACACCGACGCCGCCGGCGCGCCGGCGCCGCAGTCGGCCACAGCGCTGGCTTCGATCTTCTCCACCGGCAACGGCGTGCCGCCGACGACCGGCGTCAACCTGGTCTACGACGCCGCCGTCGGCGGGCCGCGGCTGGACTTCCTGGCGGTCTCGCCGAGCACCGGGCTGGCCGATTTCGCGCTCGACGGCGCGCTGTGCCAGCGCTCGCTGGTCAGCGGGCGCGACGCCGCCGGCCGGCTGCTGACCGGCAGCGCGCGCGAAGCCGCGTCACGCGTGCGCCACGGCGTCGCCGAAGTGAAGCTGGACGGCCGCTTGCGCGGCAAGCCGGTGCTGATCGTCGCCGGCCGCAGCGACGCGCTGCTGCCGGTGAACCACACCGCGCGCGCCTATTTCGCCAAGACCCAGGCCAACGGGCGCGGCGAGCAGGTGCGCTACGTCGAGGTCACCAACGCCCAGCACTTCGACGGTTTCATCGCGCTCGGTGCGCTGCTCGGCTACGACACACGTTTCGTGCCGCTGCACGTCTATTTCAACCGCGCGCTGGACGCGATGTGGGCCCACCTGACGCAGGGCACGCCGCTGCCGCCGAGCCAGCTGGTGCGCACCGTGCCGCGCGGCGGCAGCAGCGGCGCGGCGCCGGCACTGGCGCCTGCCAACGTGCCGCCCATCCTGGCTGCGCCGGCCGAGGCCGACCGCATCGTCTTCGGCGACGGCACGCTGGTCGTGCCGAAGTGAGCCGGACTCAGCCCTCACGCGTGCAATCGCGTTCGGGCCTGAGCCAGGCGTGCAAGGCCTTCCGGCCTTGCACGTCCAGGCTCAGCGGCGGAAACGGCCGTCGCTGCTGATGATCGACACCTCGACGTAGTCGAAGCCGGTGTGGTCGTTGGCGCTGTAGCCGAGTTCGAGTCCGCCGATGTCCAGGCGCTGCAGGCCTTCCAGTGCCTGGCGCAGGCCTGGGCGCGTCAGCGTCGAGCCGGTGCGCCTGAGGCCTTCGACCAGCACCTTGGCCGAGGCGTAGCCCTCGAGCATCGCCGGTGTCAGCTCGTGGATGCCGGCGGCGCGCGCGAGTTCGATTGCCTCGCGGACCATGGGCGTGCCCCTGGAGCGTTCGTTGGGGAACACCTGGGTGACGATGGTGCCGGCGGCGTTGGCCCCCATGTCCTTGACGAAGCCGGCGGACGCGTTGTTCGACAGGGTGCCGATCTGGGCGTTCGAGCCGGCGGCGCGGACCTGGCGCGTGCCTTCGGCGACGATCTCGGGCGCACCGAAGAAGAGGATGGCCTGGGCTTCGCCCGCCTTGGCCTTCTGCGCCAGCCCGGCGAAGCTGGGCTTGGCGCGGTTGAAGACCTCGACGAACAGCGGCTTGAGCTTGGCGGCTTCCAGGCCGCGCAACGCGCCGGCCTTGGTGTCCTCGCCGAAGGCGTCGTCGGACACGGCCAGACCGATCCGGCTCATGCCGACCGTGGCCAGTTGCTGCACCAGCTTCTCGGCTTCACGCTGGTAGGGCGCGCGCACGTTGAAGATCCACGGGTCGACCGGGTTGTGGAACAGCGCCGCGCCGGTCAGCGGCCCGACCAGCGGCACTTCATAACGCGCCAGCAGCGGGCGCACGGCCTCGGTGTGGGGCGTGCCGCGGGTCATGAACAGCGCCACGACCTGGCGTCCTGTGATCAGCTGCAGGGCGTTCGCTGCCGCCTGCTCCGCGCTGGCGTGGTCGTCCAGCGAGATCAGCTCGATGCGCCGGCCGTAGATGCCGCCGGTCGCGTTGACGCGGTTGAACCACAGCTTCGCGCCGTCCACCGTTTCCTTCACGCTGGAGGCGGCCGGGCCCGTCAATGCGGTGGTCTGCCCGATCAGGATCTGTGCCGAGGCGCCGAGGCTGGTGAGCACGCCCAGGAACAGGACGGCGGCACATCTCCGGAGTTCACGCATATCGGACCGCGGGCGCATCGTTAAAACGCTGAGGATAGCCAACAGGCTCCGGCGTCGGTTTGAGATAGCGGATCAAGAGTTCACGCCCGGCGCTCGATCGTGCGCTTGTGCCGGCCCCGGCAGCCGTCGCGGCCGGCTCCTAGAATGACCAGTTCGCCCATTCGCAGAGCCCTCCAAGATGTCGACAGGCTCCATCCGCATCCGCGGCGCCCGCCAGCACAACCTGAAAAACCTCGACCTGGATATCCAGACCGGCGAGCTGACGGTCGTGACGGGTCCCAGCGGGTCGGGCAAGTCCAGCCTCGTCTTCGACACGCTGTACGCCGAGGGCCAGCGGCGCTACGTCGAGACCTTCAGCGCCTACGCGCGCCAGTTCCTGGACCGCATGGACCGCCCGGCGGTCGACCGCGTCGACGGCGTGCCGCCGGCGATCGCGATCGACCAGACGAACCCGGTGCGCACCAGCCGCAGCACGGTCGGCACGATGACCGAGCTCAACGACCACCTGAAGCTGCTGTACGCACGCGCCGCGCAACTCTTCGACCGCGAGACCGCGCTCGCGGTGCGCCACGACACGCCGGAGACCATCCGCGAGGACCTGGCCGTGCGCGCCGCCGCCGCCGGCGACCCGCGCCTGGTGTTCAGCTTCCCGGTCGAACTGCCGGCCGACACCACGGCCGAGCAGCAGGAGCAGTGGCTGTCGGCTGCCGGCTTCACGCGTGTGCAGGGCGAACGCGTGGTCGAAGGCCGCAAGATTCTCGACGTCGTCGCCGACCGCTTCCGCTTTGCCGGCGCCGAGCGCTCGCGCGTGATGGAGGCGATCGAGCTCGCGCTCAAACGCGGCGGCGGCCGGCTCACGGTGCACGTCGGCGACGACGGCACGACCTGGAAATACAGCACCGGGCTGCACTGCCCCGAGAGCGACATCCGCTACGCCGAGCCGCAGCCGGCGATGTTCAGCTTCAACTCGGCCTATGGCGCCTGCGACACCTGCCGCGGCTTCGGCCGCGTCATCGGCGTCGACTTCGGCCTCGTCATCCCCGACGAGCGCAAGACGCTGCGCAACGGCGCGATCAAGCCGCTGCAGACCCCTGCCTGGGCCGACTGCCAGGACGACCTGATCAAGTACGCCGGCGAGGCCGGCATCCCGCGCGACACCGCCTGGAACCAGCTGACTCCGGCGCAGCGCGACTGGGTCATCGAAGGCTCGCCGAGCTGGACCGGCAACTGGAACAAGCAGTGGTACGGCATCCGCCGCTTCTTCGGTTATCTGGAGAGCAAGGCGTACAAGATGCACATCCGCGTGCTCTTGTCCAAGTACCGCAGCTACACGCCCTGCGGCGCCTGCGGCGGCGCGCGGCTCAAGCTCGAGCCGCTGCTCTGGCGCCTGGGCTCCAAGGCCGACGCCGACGCGGTGCTGCCGCCCGAACGCCGCTACCTGCCGGTGGGCGCGGCCTGGAGCCGCGAGCAGCTCGAGGCCCTGCCGGGGCTGAACCTGCACGACCTGATGCAGCTGTCGATCGACCGGCTGCGCCGCTTCTTCGACGGCCTGACGCTGCCCGGCACGATGCTCGACGAGGCGCTGAAGCTGCTGCTGGACGAGGTGCGCACCCGCCTCAAGTACCTGTGCGACGTCGGCCTGGGATACCTGACGCTGGACCGCCAGAGCCGCACGCTGTCGGGTGGCGAGGTCCAGCGCATCAACCTGACGACGGCGCTCGGCACCTCGCTCGTGAACACGATGTTCGTGCTCGACGAGCCCTCGATCGGCCTGCACCCGCGCGACATGGGGCGCATCGTCACGGCGATGCACCGGCTGCGCGACGCCGGCAACACGCTGGTCGTCGTCGAACACGACCCGGCGGTGATGCTGGCCGCCGACCGCCTGATCGACATGGGCCCGGGCCCGGGCGAACGCGGCGGCCAGATCGTCTTCGACGGCACGCCCGACGAAGCGCGCGACGCCGACACGCTGACCGGCGCCTACCTCGGCGGCCGGCGCCAGGTCGGCATGGGCACCCGGCGCCCGGTGGCCTCGTCGACGCCGCGGCTGCTGCTCGAAGGTGCACGCGAGCACAACCTGAAGAACGTCAGCGTCGAGCTGCCGCTGCAGCGCCTGGTCGTCGTCACCGGCGTCAGCGGCTCGGGCAAGAGCACGCTGATCCAGGACGTGCTGTACCCGGCGCTGGCGCGCCATTTCGGCAAGCCGACCGAGACCCCGGGCGCGCACGACCGGCTGCTGGGCATGGACTGGCTGTCCGACGCCGTCTTCGTCGACCAGAGCCCGATCGGCAAGACCGCACGCAGCAACCCGGCGAGCTACGTCGGCGCCTTCGACGAACTGCGCAAGCTGTTCGCCGACGCGCCGCTGGCGCGTGAACGCGGCTACACCGCCGGCACCTTCAGCTTCAACGCCGGCGACGGCCGCTGCCCGACCTGCGGCGGCTCGGGTTTCGAGCACGTCGAGATGCAGTTCCTGTCCGACGTCTACCTGCGCTGCCCCGACTGCGACGGCCGCCGCTACCGCCCCGAGATCCTCGACGTCAAGCTGGTGCGCGGCACGCTGCAGTTGTCGATCGCCGACGTGCTCGACCTCACCGTCGCCGAAGCCGCGCACTGGTTCCAGCGCGACCGCGAGGTCGTGCAGCGGCTGCAGCCCATCGTCGACGTCGGCCTGGACTACGTGCGCCTGGGCCAGCCGGTGCCGACGCTGTCGGGCGGCGAAGCCCAGCGCCTGAAGCTCGCCGGCTTCCTGGCCGAAGCCGCGTCCGGCACGCGCAACGCGGTGCGGCCGGGCACGATGCTGCAGTCGACCACCGCACCCTGGGGCGGCGCCTTCCTCGACCGCGAGACGCGCATGCGGCGCCAGGGCACGCTGTTCCTGTTCGACGAACCGACCACCGGCCTGCACTTCGACGACATCGTCAAGCTGATGCGCGCGCTGCGCAAGCTGCTCGAGGCCGGGCATTCGCTGCTGGTCATCGAACACAACCTGGACGTGATCCGCTCGGCCGACTGGGTCGTCGACCTCGGCCCCGAAGGCGGCGAAGCCGGCGGCGAGCTGATCTGCGCCGGCACACCCGACGACCTGAAGGCGCATCCGGGCTCGCATACCGGCGTTGCACTGCGCGAATACGAGGCGGCGCTGGGGCTGGGGGTGGCACGCGCGGCCGAACGTGCACTCCCTCTCCCGCTCGCGGGAGAGGGCTGGGGTGAGGGTGCCGGCGTACCCCTGCAATCACTCCTGCGCCGCAGCCGTGCCACGTCCGCAGGCCCTCACCCCGACCCTCTCCCGCAGGCGGGAGAGGGGGCAAGCCCGGGCGTCCCGCGAGAGGGAGAGGGGCTGATCCGCATCGTCAACGCCAGGGAACACAACCTGAAGAGCCTGTCGGTGGAGATCCCACGCGGCAAGTTCAACGTCGTCACCGGCGTCAGCGGCTCGGGCAAGAGCACGCTCGCCTTCGACATCCTGTTCAACGAAGGCCAGCGGCGTTACCTGGAGAGCCTGAACGCCTACGCCCGCAGCATCGTGCAGCCCGCCGGGCGGCCCGAGGTCGACGCCGTCTGGGGCATCCCGCCGACGGTGGCGATCGAGCAGCGCCTGTCGCGCGGCGGGCGCAAGAGCACGGTGGCGACGACGACCGAGCTCTGGCACTTCCTGCGCCTGCTGTGGGTCAAGCTGGGGCTGCAGCACTGCGTGCACGACGGCGCGCCGGTGCGCGCGCAGAGCACCGAGAGCATCGCCGCGCAGCTGCTGCGCGACCACCGCGGCCAGCACGTCGGCCTGCTGGCGCCGCTGGTCGTCAACCGCAAGGGCGTCTACACCGACCTCGCCAAGTGGGCTGTGGCGCGTGGCCACACGCACTTGCGCGTCGACGGCGAGTTCGTCGCGCTGGCGCCGTTCCCGCGCCTGGACCGTTTCAAGGAGCACACGATCGAGCTGCCGGTGGGCGACATCGTCGTCGACCCGGCCGACGAAGCCGGGCTGCGCGCGCTGCTCGCCAAGGCGCTGGAATTGGGCAAGGGCGTGCTGCACCTGCTGCACCCGCTGGACGGCCTGGCCGAGGCGATGGACGGCGGCAGCGGCCGCGGCATCGGCGAGCTCAAGGTCTTCTCGACCAAACGCGCCTGCCCGGTCTGCGGCACCAGCTACCCCGAGCTGGACCCGCGCATGTTCAGCTACAACAGCAAACACGGCTGGTGCACGCACTGCGTCGGCACCGGCCTGGCGCTGACGCGCGAGCAGCGCAAGGCGCTGGACGATTCGGTGCGCGACGAGGACAACAAGGGCCGCGAACAGAGTTTCCCGTCGGAGGAGCCCGAGATCGACGGCCTGGCCGACCAGCCCTGTCCCGAGTGCCAGGGTGCACGCCTGAACCCGGCGGCGCGCGCGGTGACCTTCGACGACGCGCCGATCGGCACGATCGCCCGCCTGTCGGTGCGCGAGACCCGCGCCTGGGTCGAGGGCCTGGCACTCGTGGGTCGCGACGCCGAGATCGCGCGCGACATCGTCTCCGAGATCCGCAGCCGGCTGCAGTTCCTCGAGGACGTCGGCCTGGGCTATCTGACGCTGGACCGGGCCGCGCCGACGCTGTCGGGCGGCGAGGCGCAGCGCATCCGGCTGGCGGCGCAGCTGGGCAGCAACCTGCAGGGCGTGTGCTACGTGCTCGACGAGCCGACGATAGGCCTGCACCCGCGCGACAACCGCATCCTGCTGGACGCGCTGCACAAGCTGGGCGAGCAGGGCAATACGCTGGTCGTCGTCGAACACGACGAGGACACGATCCGGCGCGCCGAACACATCATCGACATCGGCCCCGGCGCCGGCGTGCGCGGCGGCCGCCTGGTCGCCCAGGGCACGGTGGCCGACCTGAGCGCGGCGCCGGAGTCGCTGACCGGGCGTTTCCTGGCCTCGCCGCCGAAACACCCGCTGCAGGCGCGGCGCCCGGTCGAGGCCGACGCGCCGGCGCTCAAGCTCTCGGGCGCGTCGCTGCACAACCTGAAGTCGGTCGACGTCGCGGTGCCGCTGAAGCGCCTGGTCGCCGTCACCGGCGTCAGCGGTTCGGGCAAGAGCACGCTGGCGCGCGACGTGCTGCTGGCCAGCGTGCAGGCCGCGGTGACGCAGAAGTCGACCAAGGCCGGCCGCGACGCGATGCTGGCCAATGGCTTCCACGGCCTCGTCGGCTGCCGCGGGCTGGCGGGCTACGAGCCGATCGACCGCGTGCTCGAGGTCGACCAGACGCCGATCGGCAAGACGCCGCGCTCCTGCCCGGCGACCTACATCGGCTTCTGGGACGCGATCCGCAAGCTCTTCGCCGAGACGCTGGAAGCCAAGGCTCGCGGTTTCGCCGCGAACCGCTTCAGCTTCAACACCGGCGACGGGCGCTGCCCCTCGTGCGAAGGCCAGGGCCTGCGCACGATCGAGATGAGCTTCCTGCCCGACGTGAAGGTGTCTTGCGACGTCTGCCACGGCGCCCGCTTCAACCCGGAGACGCTGGCCGTCACCTGGCGCGGCAAGAGCATCGGCGACGTGCTGCGCATGGAGGTCGACGACGCCGTCGGCTTCTTCGCCAGCATGCCGGCGATCGCGCACCCGCTGCAGCTGCTGAAGGATGTCGGCCTGGGCTACCTGACGCTGGGCCAGCCGAGCCCGACGCTGTCCGGCGGCGAAGCCCAGCGCATCAAGCTCGTCACCGAGCTGTCCAAGGTGCGCGACGACGTCACGCGCCGCGGCAACCGCATGCCGCACACGCTGTACGTGCTCGACGAACCGACGGTGGGCCTGCACATGGCCGACGTCGAGCGCCTGGCGCGTGTGCTGCACCGGCTGGTCGACGCCGGCCACAGCGTCGTCGTCATCGAGCACGACCTGGACATCATCGCCGAGGCCGACTGGGTGCTGGACCTGGGGCCCGAAGGCGGCGGCGAGGGCGGCCGCGTTGTCGCCGCCGGCACGCCCGAGCAGGTGGTGGCCGCCGGTACCCACACCGGGCACGCGCTGGCGGCCGTGCTGGCGCGCTGATCAGCGCGCCGGCTGCACCCGCGGCGCGGGCCGCAGCCGGCGCCACAACCGCCAGCCCAGCAGCGCGCCGACGATCGCGGCGTACACCGCGACCTCGGCGAAGTCGTTCTTGCCGGCACGCATCCAGAAGAAGTGCAGCAGCGCCAGCGCCGCGGTGGCGTAGACCAGGCGGTGCAGCGCCTGCCAGCGGCGCGCGCCCAAGGCCTTGATCGCGCGGTTGAACGAGGTCGCGGCCAGCGGCAGCAGCGTCAGCAGCGCGGCGGTGCCGACGAGGATGAACGGGCGCTTGGCGATGTCGTGCAGGATCGCGTCGACGTCGAAGCCCATGTCCAGCCAGGCGAAACACAGGAAGTGCACGACGGCGTAGAAGAAGCAGAACAGCCCCAGCATCCGCCGCAGCCGCGCCAGCGCGTGCCAGCCGGTGGCCTGGCGCAGCGGCGTCAGCGCCAGCGTCAGGCACAGGAAACGCAGCGTCCAGTCGCCGGTCGATCGGATCAGCGCCTCGGCCGGGTTCGCCCCCAGCTTGTTCGCGGCCGCGCCCCAGACCAGCCAGGCCAGGGGCAGCAGCGCGAGGACGAAGGCGATCGGCTTGGTCGCCGGCTTCAGCAGCAGCGCATTGACCGGGGCCACGGGCTCAGTAGTTCTTCTTCAGGTCGAGGCCGGCGTAGAGCGAGCCGACCTGCGCTTCGTAGCCGTTGAACAGCAGCGTAGGCCGGCGCTTGGCGAACAGGCCTTCGCCGATGCGGCGCTCGCTCGCCTGGCTCCAGCGCGGGTGGTCGACGTTCGGGTTGACGTTGGCGTAGAAGCCGTATTCCTGCGGCGCCGTCGCCTGCCAGGCGCTGCGTGGCTGCTGCTCGACGAAGCGGATCGCGACCAGGCTCTTGGCCGACTTGAAGCCGTACTTCCAGGGCACGACCAGGCGCAGCGGCGCGCCGTTCTGCGGCGGCAGCACTTCGCCGTACAGGCCGAAAGCGAGCAGCGCCAGCGGGTGCATCGCCTCGTCCATGCGCAGGCCTTCGACGTAAGGCCAGGGAATGACGTTGGAGCTCAGCCCCGGCATCTGCGCCCGGTCGGCCAGCGTCTCGAACTGCACGTAGCGTGCGTTGCCCAGCGGCTCGACGCGGCGGATCAGCTGCGCGAGCGAAAAACCGACCCAGGGCACGACCATGGACCAGCCCTCGACGCAGCGCAGGCGGTAGATGCGCTCCTCCATCGCGCCCAGCTTCATCAGCGCGTCGAGGTCGTAGCGCCCGGGTTTCTTCACCAGGCCTTCGATCGAGACCGTCCAGGGGCTGGTCTTGAGCTTCTGCGCGCGCTGCGCCGGGTCGGCCTTGTCGGTGCCGAACTCGTAGAAGTTGTTGTAGCGCGTGACGTCGTCGTAGGCGGTCGGCGCTTCCATCGTCAGTGCGCCGGGCACCGCACTGCGCACGGCCGGCAGCGGCGTGCGGCCGCCGGTGCGCGGCGCGGCGGCGAGCGCGGGCAGCGCGGCGCTGGCCGCGCCCAGCGCCAGCCCCTGGATCAGCTGGCGGCGCTGCGCGTAGACCGCCCGCGGCGTGATCTCGCTGGCGACCGGGTGGACGTAGCCGCGGTCCTTCAGATACTGCATCGGGGGCTCTGGTGGGCTGGTAATCGAACAAGGTAGCGCAAAGCGCCGCGCCGCGCCCGCCACCGGCGCCGATCACGCGTGCCCCGTGGGGCCGCCCCGAAAGAAAAACGGGCCGGCATGGCCGGCCCGTTTCGATGCGGCAGGGCGCTGCTCAGTGCAGGCCGGCGATGTAGTCGGCGACGGCCTTGATCTCGGCGTCGCTCAGCTTGGCGGCGATGGTCGTCATCTGCACGCTGTTGGCGCGTTCGCCCGAGCGGAAGGTGTTGAGCTGCGCCGTCGTGTATTCGACGTGCTGGCCACCCAGGCGCGGGTACTGCGCCGGGATGCCAGCGCCGTTCGGGCTGTGGCAGCCCGAGCAGGCCGGCACCTTCTTCGCGGCGATGCCGCCGCGGAAGATGGCCTGGCCCAGCGCGATCGTCTCTTTCGAGGTCGACTCGCCCTTGACCGGCGCCTTGGAGCCGAAGAACGCGGCCACGTTGACCATGTCCTCGGGCGTCAGCGGCGCGGCCATGCCCATCATGATCGGGTTCATGCGCTTGCCGGCCTTGAACTCGGTCAGCTGCTTGACGATGTAGTCGGGGTGCTGGCCCTGCAGGATCGGGTAGATCGGCACGCCGCGCGAACCGTCGGCGGCGTGGCAGGCCTGGCAGGTCGCCGCGGTGATCTGGCCTTTGGCCAGGTCCGGCTTGGCGGGCTTCGCTTGTTCGGCGAAGGCGGAGCCGGCGGCGAGCGCGGCGATGGTCAGTGCGACGGCGAACTTCATGCGGCGGGGGCCTCGGACGGCAGGTGTTCGGGTGTCAAACCGCAGGATTTTACAATGTCCCATGACGTCAAACTTTCGAGATGTGCCCAGCGAGGCTGAAAAGACCGCTTTGGCCTGGGCGCACAGTGCGCGATTCCTGACGACCGCGAGCCGTTTGGACCAGTTGCCTCAGATGGAACTGCCCGAAATCGCCTTCGTCGGCCGCAGCAACGCGGGCAAGTCCACCGCGATCAATACGCTCGCGCAGCAGCGGCGGCTGGCCTTCGCGTCGCGCACGCCGGGACGCACCCAGCATATCAACCTGTTCGAGGTCGGCCCCAAGGACGCACCCGATGCGCTCTTCGCCGACCTGCCGGGCTACGGATATGCCGCGGTCGAACGCAGCGCCAAGCTGCGCTGGCAGGAGGTGATGGCGCAGTACCTCGAACTGCGGCGCGCGCTGCACGGCGTGGTGCTGATGATCGACTCGCGCCTGGGTTTCACCGACCTGGACCGCAAGCTGCTGGCGCTGATCGCGCCGCGCCTGGCCAACGGCGAGGTGCGGCTGCTGGCGGTGCTGACCAAGTGCGACAAGCTCAACCGGCGCGAGGCCGATGCCGCGCTCGCCGGCGCCCAGCAGGTGCTGGCCGAGGTCGCGACCGAGAACTC
The DNA here is from genome assembly GCF_016583785.1 of Rubrivivax gelatinosus. Taxonomy (GTDB): domain Bacteria; phylum Pseudomonadota; class Gammaproteobacteria; order Burkholderiales; family Burkholderiaceae_C; genus Rubrivivax; species Rubrivivax gelatinosus_B. The sequence continues at coordinate 58,994 of NZ_NRRU01000007.1, forward strand.
CGAGATCGGCGTGGCGCCGTTCTCGGCGCTGTCCAAGCGCGGCGTCGGCGACGTTGCGGCGACGCTGCACGGCTGGACCCGGCAGCCGCCGCCTAACCCAGCTTGATCGTGCGCCGCATCACACGCTTGGCGGCCGAGCGCACCAGCGAACGCGGCCGCAGCGTGCTCAGCAGGCGCTCGGCGTGCAGCGTGGTCATCGCGCGTCGGCGCACGGCCCAGGTCTCGGGGCTCTCGGCGTCGGCGAGCAGCCAGAGTTCGCCCAGCTCGCCCGGCCACAGGATCTGCGCCTTGACCCAGCGGCCCTGCAGGAAGGCGTTGAGCCACTCCCCGGGGCGCCGGGCCTGAAGCCAGGCGAGTGCGTCGCGCGGCTCGGCGCTCGGGCCGTCGGCGGGCATCAGGTCGGCGGGCACGGTGTCGAGCTGGGCGATGTCGAGCGCGCCGCCCAGCGTCGACGGCGGCGCGGCCGACGAACACAGCCGCGTTTCCAGGCGCTGCAGTTCGGCGATCTGGCCCGCGGCCGCGGTGCAGCGGCGCGCGAAGCGGTGCTGGCCCTGGTGCAGCAGGCGTTCGCCGGCCCATTCGAACAGCGGCGCCGCCGGCACCGGCTCGGCCGCGAGGTGCTCGACCAGGCCCTGGGCGAAACGCAGCGTCTGCGCTCGTTCGCCGTTGCCTGCCGGCGGCAGCACCTCGCCGGTGAAGGCGAGCGCGTCGATGAAGCGCCACATCGGGTGCGATTCGTCGTCGAGCGCGCCCGGATCGCGCAGCACGAGGCGCGTCGCCGCCGACTGCAGGCGCGAGAGCATCAGCGCGATGTCGGCCGCCAGGCGGCGGTCGGCGAGCATCGCGTCGAACAGCCCGGTGAGCGTCTCGATGGCGCGCCGTTCGGCCGCCGGCGGCGCCGCCGGCGCGGCGGCAGCGGGTTCGAGCGCGAGGCCGCCGAAATCGGGTTCGCCGAGGTCAAAACCCAGCTCGGACATCGGCGCGACGGCTGAGCGCACCAGGTCCAGGCCGGCGCCCAGGCTGACCTCGGGGCGGCGCGAACGGCGTGCGCCCGAGGGCAGGATCATCGTGCGGTAGGCGGCAGGCGTGACGCCGGCGCTTTCCAGCCGCGACGACGAGGCCGCGTAGGCCCGGCGCAGCGCCTGCGCCAGCGCCGGCGAGGCGTTGCGCATGAAGATCAGGTGGTGCTCGCGCGACAGCGGCAGCGCCTGCGACGCGGCCCACAGCGCGCGGGCGTGGGTCGCCGGGCCGAAGGGGTTGTGGTCGCGTGCCAGGTCCATGTCGCCGACCAGGGCGGCGGTGAAGGTCTGCAGTTCACGCAGCTCGTATTCGGCGGTGCTGCGCACCATCTCGATCGCGTGCGAGATCTCGACGTCGATCGACACCGAGTCCTCGTCGACCAGCGACAGCGCCGCCGGCAGCGCCGACGCGCCGAAGGCGGCCATCGGGTCGGGGCGTTCGGCCAACTGGCGCTTGAGCGAGCGCACGTAGTAGTCGCTGAGGTGCTCGCGGTGCGAGCCGATCGCGTGCAGCAGGTCGGCCGTCGCGGCGCGCGGCTGCGGCGCCAGCGTCGGCAGGCTCTGGCGCAGGCGGTCTATCGTGCCTTCGACGACCTGGTCGACGAGCAGCGGCGCACGCAGCAGTTCGTCTTCTATGAACTGCTGGAGGGCTGCCGGAATGCTCGGAGGGGACATCACTCGGGATTATCGGTCGCCCGCGGTGTGCAATAAGAACCACCCGACGAGCTTGTTTCACGGAAAAATGAAAAAAGCCCGCCTCCTTGCGGACGCGGGCTTTGGCGGGGCCGGGTGGCTCGCCGGCGGCGCCCCGGAGTGCGGGGCGCCGTCGGGCTTACATGTCCATGCCCATGCCGCCCATGCCGCCCATGCCGCCGCCGGCGGGCATCGCGGACTCTTCCTTCGGCGCTTCGGCAACCATGCACTCGGTCGTCAGCATCAGGCTGGCAACGGAGGCGGCGTTCTGCAGCGCGGTACGGGTCACCTTGGTCGGGTCCAGGATGCCCATCTCGATCATGTCGCCGTAGCTGTCGTTGGCCGCGTTGTAGCCGAAGTTGCCGGCGCCTTCGAGGACCTTGTTGATCACGACGCTGGGCTCGCCGCCGGCGTTGGCGACGATCTCGCGCAGCGGCTGTTCGACGGCGCGCAGCACGATCTTGATGCCGGCGTCCTGGTCGTGGTTCTCGCCCTTGAGCGAGCCGGCGACCGCGGCGCGGGCGCGCAGCAGCGCGACACCACCACCGGCGACGATGCCTTCCTCGACGGCGGCACGGGTGGCGTGCAGCGCATCTTCGACGCGGGCCTTCTTTTCCTTCATCTCGACTTCGGTGGCAGCACCGACCTTGATGACGGCGACACCGCCGGCCAGCTTGGCCACACGTTCCTGCAGCTTTTCGCGGTCGTAGTCGGAGGTGGCTTCCTCGATCTGGACGCGGATCTGCTTGACACGCGCTTCGATGTCGGCGGCCTTGCCGGCGCCATCGATCAGCGTGGTGTTTTCCTTCGCCACTTCGACGCGCTTGGCCTGGCCCAGGTCGGCCAGCGTGGCCTTCTCGAGCGACAGACCGACTTCCTCGGCGATGACCTTGCCGCCCGTCAGGATGGCGATGTCTTCGAGCATGGCCTTGCGGCGGTCACCGAAGCCCGGGGCCTTGACGGCGACGACCTTCAGGATGCCGCGGATCGTGTTGACCACCAGGGTGGCCAGCGCTTCGCCTTCGACTTCCTCGGCGATGATCAGCAGCGGACGGCCGCTCTTGGCGACTTGTTCCAGGATCGGCAGCAGGTCGCGGATGTTGCTGATCTTCTTGTCGAACAACAGGACGAACGGGTTGTCGAGGACGGCAACCTGCTTTTCCGGGTTGTTGATGAAGTACGGCGACAGGTAGCCGCGGTCGAACTGCATGCCCTCGACGACGTCGAGTTCGTTGTTCAGGCTCTTGCCGTCTTCGACGGTGATGACGCCTTCCTTGCCGACCTTGTCCATCGCGTCGGCGATGATCTTGCCGATCGACTCGTCGCTGTTGGCGGAGATCGAGCCGACCTGGCCGATTTCCTTGCTCGTCGTCGTCGGCTTGCTGGCCTTCTTCAGCTCTTCGGTCAGGGCCGTCACGGCCTTGTCGATGCCGCGCTTCAGGTCCATCGGGTTCATGCCCGCGGCGACGAACTTCATGCCTTCGCGCACGATCGACTGCGCCAGCACGGTCGCGGTCGTGGTGCCGTCACCGGCGTTGTCGCTGGTCTTGGAAGCGACTTCCTTGACCATCTGCGCGCCCATGTTCTGCAGCTTGTCCTTGAGCTCGATCTCCTTGGCGACCGAGACACCGTCCTTGGTGACGGTGGGGGCGCCGAACGAGCGCTCCAGGACCACGTTGCGGCCCTTCGGGCCCAGGGTCACCTTGACGGCGTTGGCCAGGACGTTCACGCCCTCGACCATGCGGTGGCGCGCGTCAGCGCCGAAGATCACGTCTTTAGCAGCCATGTGCTTCCTCTTCGAATTCTGTGGGGGGAGGGATTACTTCTCGACGACGGCGAAGAGGTCTTCTTCGCGCATCACGAGCAGTTCGTCGCCATCGACCTTGACGGTCTGGCCGCTGTACTTGCCGAACAGCACGCGGTCACCGACCTTGACGTTCAGGACGACGAAGTCGCCCTTGTCATTGCGCTTGCCCGGGCCGACCGCCAGGATTTCGCCCTGATCGGGCTTTTCGGCGGCGTTGTCGGGGATGACGATGCCGGAGGCGGTCTTGGTCTCGTTCTCGAGACGCTTGACGATCACGCGATCGTGCAACGGACGAAGCTTCATTCACATCTCCTTCGGAGCTAGTTATGGCACTGGAGCGCCGCGCAGGCAGCGCTCGCTGACATGCGGCAACCGGGGACAGCGAACCTGCCTCGGTCATTAGCACTCACTCAACGCGAGTGCTAGCAACTGGATTATAGGGGCGGCCGTCCAGGCTTCAAGAGCCCCCATCGACATCTCTGGTGCACCGCGACGGGGCGCGGCGCTGCGCTCAGACGCCGGCCGTGGAGGCGGCGGCGTCGGGCCGTGCGGGGTGTCGGCTGGCGGGCGCGGCCCGGGCCGGTGTCAGAGCTTGCGCACCTCGATGCGGTGCTTCTGCAGCGCGTAGCCGAGCTGGCGCGGCGTGATGCGCAGCAGGCGTGCGGCCTTGGCCTGCACCCAGCCGCATTGCTCCATCGCCCAGATCAGGCGTTCGCGTTCGCCGTCGGGCGGCGGGCCGGCCTGGCGCGAGACCGCCGGCGGCAGATGCTGGGTCGGGCCGATGCGGGTGATGCCGTCGGCCGAAGGTGCCGGCGCCGCGCCTTCGTCCAGCGGCGGGGCGGGGGCCGGGGTCGGAACCGACCAGGACACGGTCTCGGCGTGGCCGTTGCCGCCGAAACCCGCGTTCGGATCGGCGTGCGCGCCGTTGGCGTGCGGGACGGCGGCGCCGTTGAAGCCGGTGCCCGCCGCCGCCGCGGCCACCGCGTCGGCCTTGTCCAGGAAGTGCAGCGTCTGCGTCAGGCAGCGGTTGTTGCGGCAGGGGAAGGCCAGGTCGCGGATCAGGTCGCCCTGGACCATGGTCGCGGTGCGTTCGATGCAGTTCTCCAGCTCGCGCACGTTGCCCGGCCAGTAACAGGCGGTCAGCACCTTCATCGCCTCGGGCGTGACCTTCAGCTCGCGCCGGTTTTCCTTGTTGAAGCGCTCGATGAAGTGGGTCACCAGCGGCGGGATGTCGCTGCGGCGCTCACGCAGCGGCGGCAGGAAGATCGAGACGACGTTGATGCGGTAGTACAGGTCGGCGCGGTACTCGCCGCGCTGCACCATCTTCTCCAGGTCGCGGTTGGTGGCGCAGATCAGGCGCACGTCGACCTTGACCGCCTTGTTGCCGCCGACACGCTCGAACTCGCGCTCCTGCAGCACCCGCAGCAGCTTGGCCTGGAAACCGGGCGAGATGTCGCCGATCTCGTCGAGGAACAGCGTGCCGCCGTGGGCGAGTTCGAAGCGGCCCTTGCGTTCGCCGACGGCGCCGGTGAAGGCACCGCGTTCGTGGCCGAAGAGTTCGCTCTCGAGCAGCGACTCGGTCAGCGCGGCGCAGTTGACCTTGATGAACGGCGCTTCCTTGCGCGGCGACAGGAAGTGGATCGCGCGTGCGATCGCCTCCTTGCCAGTGCCGCTCTCGCCGCGCAGCAGCACGGTGGCGCGCGAGGGTGCGGCCTGATGCACCTCGGTGAACACCTGCTGCATCGCACGCGACTCGCCGATGACGTTGTCCAGCGCCAGCCGGCCACGCGGCTCGCGCGCCAGCGCCTTCTGCAGCCGCGTCGTCTCCTGCAGCAGCCGGGTGTGTTCCGCGCGCACCGCGGCGTGCAGCGCCGCCGACTGCGCCAGCAGCGTCGCCACCATCGTCAGCAGGCGCTGGTCGTCGGTCAGGCGCGCGCCGTCGTCCATCTCGCGCTGCGCCGCGAGCACGCCCAGCGTCGCGCGTTCGGTCTTCATCGGCACGACGACGAAGGCCAGCCGGCGGTCGTCGCGCGCGCCGAAGGCGCCGGTGCGGTCCAGGAACTCGGGGGCCTCGTTGACGTCGGGCACGACCGCCGCCATGCCGCTGGAATAGACGCGGCCGATGACGCCTTCGCCGCTGCGCCAGTGGCCGCGGTTGCTCTGGTCGCGGTCCAGGCCGACGGAGGTGTGCACGCGCAGCAGGTTCTCGCCGTCGGTGGCCGGCATCACCACCATCACGCGCTGCAGGTCGAGCTGGGTCGACAGCAGGTTCAGCGCCACGCGAAAGGTGCGGGCGATGTCCAGCGAGGCGCCCAGCACGCGGCAGACCTCGTAGATCGTGCTCAGTTGAACTTGATAGCGCTCGCTCAGCGCCGTGCGACTCGACATCACGCACCTCCTGCGTCTGACGGGCGGGGCGAGTCGACGTGCCACCCCGGGGCGCCCGGCGCATCGTTGTCGGGCATCGCCCGCACCGACGTCGCCGGTCGATCACATCAACGCAAGAAGCACGCCGATTCGTGCCGACGGTCGAGGGGGTGTGTCGAGGCCTTGAGGCAGCGCAAACGGGCGCGGGCTCAGCGGGCGGCGGTGGCCGCGAGCTTCTCGAGCTCGGCCACGTGCTGGGCTTCCTCGGCCGCGAACTCGGCCGCCAGCGTGCGCACCTCGTGATCGGTGCTGAGCGCCGCGATCGTGGCGTAGAAGGCGTGGCCGCGGCGCTCGCCGTCGAGCGCGAGCGCGAGCGCGTCGGCGGCATCCATCATCGGATCGACACCGGCCCACTCGGCGGTTTCGGGCGGGATGCCCTCGGGCCAGTCGAAGTCGCCCGGGCCGAGCACGGGCAGGGTGCGAAAGCCCGCCCGCGCCTGCGCCTCGGCCAGGTGCAGCCGCGAGAAGTGCGCCATGCGCGCGAAGAAGGCGCGCAACTCGGCGTTGCCGTCGGTGCCCATCGAGGCGGCCAGATCTTCGTAGCGCCGCGCCGCGTCGCGTTCGAGCGCGACCGCGTGGGCGAGGAACTTGTCGACGTCGTTCATCGCCGGTCAGCCGAATTTGAAGAGGATGCCGTAGCCGCCGCGGGGCCAGTCCCATTCGACGTTGGCGTGCTCGCTGCAGATCACGCGGCAGCTGCCGCATTCGAGACAGCCGTCGGTGATCAGCGTCACCGTGCGGTTGCCTTCGGCCTTGTAGCAGCTGGCTGGGCAGACGTAGGTGCAGGACTGGGTCTGGCAGGTGTTGGCGCAGACCTCGGGCTTCTTGATGCGGATGTGCGGCCGGCCGTGGTCGACCTTGTACCGGTTCTGGAACAGCTTTTCTTCGACGTTGACGACGACGGCGTTCATCGTGTTGCCCTCCACAGCTTGAACGCGTCGCCGACCAGGCCGGTGACGCGGCGGGCGGCCTTGAAGCTGCCCAGGATCTCGCGCTGCTTGGTCGCCTTGTCGACGCCATCGACCGTGAAGTAGGTCTTGGCGGCGCGGTTGACGAGCGCGGGGTAGGTGTTGAAGAAATAGGGGCTGGTCTCGAGCACTTCCGGCAGGTGCTGGTACTTCTTCAGGTCCTTCATGACGAAGCTGGCGTCGAGGCTGGCCTTGTAGGCCGACAGCGTGCGTGCATCCATCGTCTTGCCGGCAGCCTTGGCGGCGGCCACGGTCTCGCCGGCCAGGCGGCCGCTGGTCATCGCCAGGTTCGAGCCTTCGCGGTGCACCGCGTTCACGAAGCCGGCCGAGTCGCCGACGATCATCCAGCCGTCGCCGTAGAGCTGCGGTATCGCGCGCAGCCCGCCTTCGGGGATCAGGTGGGCGGCGTATTCCTTCATCTCGCCGCCTTCGAGCATCGGCGCGATGCTGGGGTGCTTCTTCAGCTTCTCCAGCAGCGCGTAGGGAGAGGTGCGCTTCTCGTTGGCCTTGAAGTCCGACAGCAGGCAGCCGACGCCGATGGTCAGCGAGTCCTTGTTCGTGTAGAGGAAGCCGGTGCCGACCATGCCTTCGGTCACGGTGCCGACCATCTCGATGACGACGCCTTCTTCTTCCTTGACGTTGAAGCGCTGCTGGATCACCTCTTCGGGCATGAAGAGGATCTCCTTGACCGCGAGCGCGACGTTCTTGGCCTGGATCTCGCCGTGCAGCCCGGCCTTGCGCGCCAGCACCGAGTTGACGCCGTCGGCGAGCACGACGACGTCGGCGAAGACCTCGCCGCCGATGCGGTCGCAGCGCACGCCGACGCAGCGTTTGCCGTCCATCAGCAGCTCGTCGACGGTGGTCTCGCAGATCACCAGCGCGCCGGCTTCACGCACCTTGGAGCTGAACCACTTGTCGAACTGGGCGCGGATGATCGTGTAGCGGTTGTACGGCGGCTTGTTGTAGTCGTCGCTGCGGTAGTGGCTGCCGACGAAGCTGTTGTCGTCGAGCACCCACATGCGCTGCTCGATGATGTGGCGTTCCAGCGGCGCGTCGTCGCGGAAGTCGGGGATCAGCTTCTCGAGCGCGTCGGCGTACAGGATCGCGCCCTGCACGTTCTTGCTGCCGGGGTACTCGCCGCGTTCGATCTGCAGCACCTTGAGCCCGGCCTTGGCCATCGTCAGCGCGGCGGCGTTGCCCGAGGGCCCCGCGCCGACGACGATGGCGTCGAACTTCTCGTTGGACATCGTGGGCTCCTTCAGGCGGCGATACGCACGCGTTTGGCCAGGTGATTGCGGAAGGTCTGGGTCAGCACCGGCAGCACCTGCATCGCGCTGCCGACGATGCCGTGGTGGGCGAAGTCGAAGATCGGTGCGTTCGGGTCGGTGTTGATCGCGACGATGCAGTCCGAGCTCTCCATGCCGACGCGGTGCTGGATCGCGCCCGAGATGCCGGCGGCGATGTAGAGCTTGGGCCGCACCGTCTTGCCGGTCTGGCCGACCTGGCGTTCGGTCTCGCACCAGCCGGCCTGGGTGACGGCGCGCGTGGCGCCGACCTCGGCGCCGAGCACCCGCGCCAGCTCCCAGACGAGCTTGAAGTTCTCGGCCGTCTTCAGCCCCTTGCCGCCGCTGACGATGATGTCGGCATAGGCCAGGTTGACGGTGTTGCGGGTGGCGTCGGGGATGAAGTCGAGCAGCTTGGTGACGATGTCGGTCTCGACCATGCCCAGCGTCATCTCGACGATGTCGCCGCTGCGCGTGTCGTCGCGCCGCGGCATCGCCATCACGCGCGGGCGCACGGTCGCCATCTGCGGGCGGTAGGCCAGCGTCATGATCGTGCACAGCAGCGAGCCGCCGAAGGTCGGCCGCGTCGCCGCCATGGCGCGGCCGTCGATGCGCAGCTCAGTGCAGTCGGCGGTGAGGCCCGTGCCCAGCGTCGTCGCGACGCTGCCGGCGAGGTCGCGGCCCATCGTCGTCGCGCCCAGCAGCAGGATCTCGGGCTGGTGGCTGTTGACGAGGTCGGTCAGGCCCTTGGTGAAGGGCTCGTTGCGGTAGCCCTGCAGCACCGGGTCGCGCATCAGGTAGCAGCGGTCGGCGCCGTAGGTATAGGCCTCTTTCGCGTAAAGCTCCAGGTCGTCGGCCGGGCCGCCCATCAGCACGCCGCTGACGGTGACGCCCAGCGTGTCGGCGAGTTTTCGCGCCTCGCCCATCAGCTCCCAGCTGACGCTGTGCACGTGGCCGCGGTCGTGTTCGATGAAGACCCAGACGCCCTTGTAGGCCTTCAGGTGCTCCGGCAGCTCGGTGTTGCGCCCGGCACGGCCGGCGGGGCGCGGTGCGGCGGGTTTTGCGGCTTCGCTCATTGAGTTCTCCTGTTTGCCATGGCCGGCGCTGCAGCGCGAGACGGCGGCGCTTCAAGCGGCCGCCGCGGAGCCGGCTTTGCCGGGCCGCTGGCGGCGCCCCCTTGAGGGGGAGCGCCGAAGGCGCTACGGGGGTGGTCCATCTCAGGCGCTGAGGCGTTCGACGGTTTCTTCTTCCAGCGCCGGATGCGTGGTGAAGATCTTCTGCAGCAGGTTCAGGCAGACGTCGTTGACGCTGGTGTCGGCGACGACCTGCATCTCGGCCTTGGTCGCACGCGGCGTCGGGCCGAAGACCTTGCTGACGACGGTGGGCGAGCCCTTCAGGCCGATCTTGCTGACGTCCTCGATGCCGGCGTCGTCCTTGTTCCAGCGCCGCACCGGGCAGCGGCCGGCGCGCAGCATGTCGGCCATGGTCGCGAAGCGCATCTCGTTCGTGCCTTCGAGCATCGTGATCAGCGAGGGCAGCGTCGTCTCGAGCAACTGCACGCCGCCTTCGGCGCGGCGCTCGACCTGGATGCGGCGCGCGTCGAGGTCGACCTCGACGATGCGGCTGACGTAGGTCAGCAGGTTCACGCCCAGGCGCTTGGCGATGCCGGGGCCGACCTGGGCGGTGTCGCCGTCGATCGTCTGCTTGCCGGTGAAGACCAGGTCGACCGTCTGCTCCTGGCCGATCTTGCGGATCGCCGCGGCCAGCGCGTAGCTGGTGGCCAGCGTGTCGGCGCCGGCGAAGGAGCGGTCGGTGACGAGGATGGCGTCGGTGGCGCCGAAGCTGATGCACTTGCGCAGCGCGTCCTCGGCCTGCGGCGGGCCCATGCAGAGCACGGTGACGCGGCCGCCGAACTGGTCCTTCAGCCGCAGCGCCTCTTCGAGCGCGAACAGGTCGTAGGGGTTGACGATCGCCGGCACCCCCTGCCGCATGATGGTGTTGGTGACGGGGTGGACACGGATCTGCGCCGAGTCGGGCACCTGCTTGATGCAGACGACGATGTGCATGGCTGCTCCTTCGGTTTCAGACGCCGGCGCTGCGGCGTTCGGCCAGGCTCTGGCGCAGCGAGGCCAGCGGCACCGCCTGCACGCCCTGGGCGTCCTGGAAGACCTTGAACACCTTCTCGCGCACGCCGCTGGAGACGGTGAAGTCGGTGTAGGCCTGGGTCAGCAGGTCGCGGTAGCGGCGGAAGGTCTGGACCTCGTCGAGCTCGGCCAGCCCCGGTGCCGCTTTCAGGTACTGGTGGAAGCGCTTGAGGATGTGCAGCCGGTTCACCTGCACGACACGTTCTTCGTAGGGCACGCCGAAGAAGCGCAGGAAGTCCTCGGCGCTGGACAGGTGCTGCAGGCGTTGGCTCAGGGTGTCCATCGGCGTCTCCTTCGGGGCCTCAGGCGTGCGCGAGCGCGAAAGCGCCCTCGCAGGTGTCGAGATAAAAGCGCGCCAGGTCGTCGGCGCTGGGCTCGACCTTGGTGGCGGCGACGTGTTCGCGGATGCGTTCCAGCAGCCCGGCGACCTGCCAGGGCGGCACGGTCAGGCCCAGGCGCGCGTAGCGCTCGACGATGGCGGCGCTGCCCGAGTGTTTGCCCAGCACCAGCCGGTGCGTGCGGCCCAGTTCCTCGGGGGCGAAGGTCTCGTAGTTGCGGCGGTCCTTCAGCAGGCCGTCGACGTGGATGCCGCTCTCGTGGCTGAACACCGCGTCGCCGACGATGGACTTGCCCGGCGCCACCGGCCGCCCGGAGGCGTGGGCGACGAGCGCGCTGATCGTCGGCAGCGTGTCGGTGCGGATGCCGCATTCGATGCCGTGCACGTGGCGCAGCGCCATCACCACCTCTTCCATCGCGGCGTTGCCGGCACGTTCGCCCAGCCCGTTGACGGTGGTGCTCGCGTGGGTGGCGCCGGCCATCGCCGCGGCCAGCGTGTTGGCGGTGGCCAGGCCCAGGTCGTCGTGGGCGTGGATCTCGATCTCGAGGTCGACCGCGGCGCGCAGCGCGGCGATGCGCAGATGGGTCTGGAAGGGGTCGAGCAGCCCCAGCGTGTCGGCGTAGCGCACGCGGCGTGCGCCGGCGCCCTGTGCCGCGACCGCGGCGGCGGCCAGGAACCCCGGGTCGGCACGCGAGGCGTCCTCGAAGCCGACGCTGACCGCAACGCCGCCGTCGGCCAGGCGCGTGACGTGGTGGCGGATCACCTGCAGCACCCAGTCGCGGTCGCGGCCGAGCTTGCGTTCGATCTGGATGTCGGACACCGGCACCGAGACGTGCACGATGTCGGCGCCGCAGCGCAGTGCGGCGGCGATGTCGCTGTCGGCCATGCGCGCCCAGACCATGGTGCGCGCCTGGCGCACGCGGCGCGTGATCGCCTGGATCAGCTCGACCTCGTGTTCGCCCATCGCCGGGATGCCGATCTCCATCTCGGGCACGCCGGCGGCGTCGAGTGCGCCGGCGATGGCCAGCTTCTCGTCGTCGGTGAACGCGACGCCGGCGGTCTGTTCACCGTCGCGAAGCGTCGTGTCGTTGATCGTCAGTCGATGGGCGAGCGGGGCGGGGGACACAGGCGGACTCCAGCAGCTATGGCCTGGCTTCCGCAAGCGCCGTGCCACTGCGCTGGAACACGCAAGTTGTTGTCAATCAAGGAGTTTTGCTCTCGTGCGGGCGCTGTCCCGTTTGTCCGGTTGGCGACAGCCGCGCTCGCCGCCGCCACCCGCGGCCACAAAACGAACGCGGCGCCCGCGGCCTTGGGGGCCGGGGCGCCGTGAAGATCGGGTGCGTTGGCGAGCTTGGGAGCTCAGCGCTCCCGTGCGTGGTTCTTCGAGTAGCGCGGCAACTCGATCACGAGCTCCGGCCCGTCTACCTTCACGCAGCACGACAGCCGCGACGCGGCTTCCAGCCCCCAGGCGTCCGACAGCTGCTCGTCCTCGTCGTCGTCGACCGGGTTCAGGTGCTCGGCGCCCTGGCGCACGTAGACGTGGCAGGTGGCGCAGGCGCCGACCTTGTCGCAGGCGTGTTCGACCGCGATGCCGTTGATCAGCAGTTCGTCGACCAGCGAATTGCCCGGCGCGGCGTCGAAGCTCAGGCCGCCGGGGCAGAGCTCGGCGTGCGGCAGCACGGTGATGCGGGTGGTATCGGGGGCGTCTGAACTCATGCGGCCATCTGTTCGAGCGTGCGACCGGACAGCGCACTGCGCACGCGCTCGTCCATGCGGCGCGCCGCGAACGGCGTCGTGATCCGGTTGAGCTCGTCGCCCGCACGGCGCAGGCGCTCGCGCAGCGCCTTGTGGGCTTCAGGCGTCGTGCCTTCACCCTCGGCACATTCTGCCAGCGCGTCGATCACGTCCTGCATCGCACGCAGGATCTGGAACAGCTCGGGGCTGGACAGCAGGCGCTCGCCGTCTTCGTGCAGCGCGCCCTCGGTGGCGTCGAGCAGGCGGCGGGCGTCGACCTCGGCCTCGCGCAGCGTGCGCGCGGCGGCGTCTTCGGCGGCGTGGCCCAGCGCCTGCTGCAGCATGCCGGCCACCTGCTGGGTGTCCAGGCCGTAGCTGGGCTTGACCTCGACCTGGGCGTGCGCGCCCGAAGTCTGCTCGACGGCGCTGACCGACAGCAGCCCGTCGGCGTCGATCTGGAAGGTGACGCGGATGCGCGCCGCGCCGGCCACCATCGCCGGGATGCCGCGCAGCGTGAAACGCGCCAGCGACCGGCACTCGCTGACCAGCTCGCGTTCGCCCTGCACCACGTGCAGCACCATCGCGGTCTGGCCGTCCTTGAAGGTGGTGAAGTCCTGGGCACGCGCCGTCGGCACGGTGCTGTTGCGCGGGATGATCTTCTCGACCAGGCCGCCCATCGTTTCCAGCCCCAGCGACAGCGGGTTGACGTCGAGCAGCAGCAGGCCGTCGCTGCGGTTGCCGGCGAGCTGGTCGGCCTGGATCGCGGCGCCCAGCGCCACCGCTTCGTCGGGGTCGATGCCGGTGTAGGGCTCGCGGCCGAAGAGTTTGGCGACGGCGGCGCGCACCGCCGGCATGCGCGTGGCGCCGCCGACGAGCACGACGCCGTCGACCTCGCCGGCCTTCAGCTTGGCGTCGCGCAGCGCGCGCCGCACCGGGCCCAGCGTGCGTTCGACCAGCGCCTGCGTCAGCGTCTCGAACTGGCTGCGTGTGATGGTCGCGGTGGCCGGTGTGCCGTCGGCGCGCAGGCAGTGCATCACGGCGCGGTCCAGGCTGCTCAGCGTTTCCTTCGTGTGCCGTGCCGCGGCGTGCAGCCGCGCCAGGTCGCCGGGGTGCCAGCCGCCGGTCTCGGCGGCGAACCACTGCGCCAGCAGGTGGTCGAAGTCGTCGCCGCCCAGCATCGGGTCGCCCGAGGTCGACACGACCTCGAAGACACCGCGCGCCAGGCGCAGGATGCTGACGTCGAAGGTGCCGCCGCCCAGGTCGTAGACGACGTAGACACCTTCGCTGGCCGACTCCAGCCCGTAGGCCACCGCCGCCGCCGTCGGTTCGTTCAGCAGGCGCAGCACGTTGATGCCGGCGAGCGCGGCGGCGTCCTTGGTCGCCTGGCGCTGGGCGTCGTCGAAATAGGCCGGCACCGTGATCACGGCGCCGACCAGCGGGCCGCCGAGTGCGGCCTCGGCACGTTCCTTCAGCAGCTGCAGCACTTCGCCGCCGACGTCCACCGGGCTCTTCAGCCCGGCACGCGTGCGCACGCCGACGGCGCTGGCGCTCAGGCGGTCGAGTTCGTAGGGCACGCTGCCGGGTGCGACGTCCTCGAGTGCACGCCCGATCAGGCGTTTGGCCGAAGCGACGGTATTCAGCGGGTCGGTGCTGGCGTAGGCCAGCGCCGCGGCACCGACGCTCAGCACGCCGTCCTCGCCGTAGTGCACCACCGAAGGCAGCAGGCGCCGGCCGTCGGCGTCGGGCAGCACCAGCGGCTCGCCGCTGCGCACCGTGGCGACGAGCGAGTTCGTCGTGCCCAGGTCGATGCCGACGGCCAGCCGGTGCTGGTGCGGCGCGGCGGCGCGTCCGGGTTCGGCGATCTGCAGCAGCGCCATGGCGGGTTCCTCAGAAGGTGTGAAGGAACCCGGCGTGCCCGCGACGGGGTGCAGCCGGGTGTCGGGCAAGGCGCGTCGCGCGGCCGGTACTCGATGTACCGGCAAGCGGCGCAACGCCGCCTGGCGCCCGGATGTGCCCCGTCCCGCAGGGTCGAGCCGACGAGCGACCCCGAGGCGGTGCCGGGCGCGCCGCGATCAGCGCCGAGATGTCGTCGCGAGGTCGCACGTTCGGGGTCGCTGGGCGGATCGACGCGGGCATGGCGGGTTCCTTCACACCTTCTTAGACTGCGAAGGACTCGCCGCAGCCGCAGGTGGCTGCGGCGTTGGGGTTGTCGAACTTGAAGCCTTCGTTCAGGCCTTCGCGCACCCAGTCGAGCTGGGTGCCGTCGAGCAGCGGCAGGCTCTGCGCCGACACCAGCAGCTGCACGCCTTCGCACTCGAACACCAGGTCCTCGGGCGCGGGTGCGTCGGCGAACTCGAGCGCGTAGGCGTAGCCCGAGCAGCCGCTGGTCTTGACGTCCAGCCGCAGGCCGACGCCGCCGCCGCGTTTGACCAGCGCCTTGCGGATCTGCGCCGCGGCCTTGGGGGTGACGCTGACGGCCATGGCGTCAGACCGAGAACGACGAGCCGCAACCGCAGGTGCTGGTCGCGTTCGGGTTGCGGATCACGAAGCGTGCGCCTTCGAGCTTGTCCTCGTAGTCGATCTCGGCGCCCACCAGGTACTGCAGGCTCATCGCGTCGACGACGACGGTGATCGGCTCGCGCGCGACGCGGATGTCGTCTTCCTTGACCTCGTCGTCGAAGGCGAAGCCGTACTGGAAACCCGAGCAGCCGCCGCCGGTGACGTAGATGCGCAGCTGCAGGCTGGGGTCGCCTTCCTCGGCGAGCAGCTCGCTCACCTTGGCGACGACGGCGTCGCTGATCTTGATCGGCTCGCCGCCTTCGGGCAGCAGCGGCGGGTCGGCGCGCGGCAGCAGTTCGGCGGGGGCGGCGGCGTGGCCTTGGGACTGGCAGGCGGACATCGTGGACTCCTGTGGTTCAGGCGCGGCCTTCAGGCCGCTTCGCTGTGGTGGTCGGCGGGTTTGGAGGGCGCGCAGGCCTTTTCCTCGATCAGCCCGCCGGGGCCGGCGTGGCGCTGGCGGTAGTCGGCGACCGCGGCCTTGATCGCGTCCTCGGCGAGGATGGAGCAGTGGATCTTCACCGGCGGCAGCGCCAGCTCCTCGGCGATCGCGGTGTTCTTGATCGCCAGCGCCTGCTCCAGCGTCTTGCCCTTGACCCACTCGGTGACGAGCGAGCTCGACGCGATCGCCGAGCCGCAGCCGTAGGTCTTGAAGCGTGCGTCCTCGATGACGCCGGTGCTCGGGTCGACCTTGATCTGCAGCTTCATCACGTCGCCGCAGGCCGGTGCGCCGACCATGCCGGTGGCCACCGAGGCGTCGTCGGCGGCGAACGAACCGACGTTGCGCGGGTTCTCGTAGTGGTCGACGACCTTGTCGCTGTATGCCATGGTGCTGCTCCTTGGGGATTCAGTGCGCCGCCCACTGGATGGACGCGAGGTCGACGCCGGCGCAGTGCAGGTCCCACAGCGGGCTCAGCGTGCGCAGGCGCTCGACGGTGCGGCGCGTCAGCTCGACGGCGGCGTCGATCTCGTCTTCGGTCGTGAAGCGCCCGACCGAGAAGCGGATCGAGCTGTGCGCGACCTCGTCGGACAGGCCGAGCGCACGCAGCACGTAGCTCGGCTCCAGGCTGGCCGAGGTGCAGGCCGAGCCCGAGGACACCGCGATGCCCTTCATGCCCATCAGCAGCGACTCGCCTTCGACGAACTGGAAGCTGATGTTCAGGTTGTGCGGGATGCGCGACTGCAGGCAGCCGTTGACCCGGGTCTCGGGGATCGCCGCCAGCCCCGCCAGCAGCCGGTCGCGCAGCATGCGGATGCGTTCGTTCTCGAGCGCCATCGACACCCGCGCCAGCCGGTAGGCTTCGCCCATGCCGACGATCTGGTGCGTCGGCAAGGTGCCCGAGCGCATGCCGCGTTCGTGGCCGCCGCCGTGGATCAGGGCCTCGATGCGCACGCGCGGCTTGCGCCGCACGTACAGCGCGCCTATGCCCTTGGGGCCGTAGGTCTTGTGCGCCGACAGGCTCATCAGGTCGACCGGCAGCGTCGCCAGGTCGATCTCGACCTTGCCGGTGGCCTGGGCGGCGTCGACGTGGAACAGCACGCCACGCGCGCGGCAGATGCGCCCGAGCGCCGCGACGTCCTGGATCACGCCGATCTCGTTGTTCACCAGCATCGCCGAGGCGAGCACGGTGTCGGGCCGCAGCGCGGCTTCGAAGGCGGCCGGGTCGACCAGGCCGTCGGCGCCGACGTCGAGGTAGGTCGCCTGCCAGCCGGCGCGTTCGAGCTCACGCACCGTGTCCAGCACCGCCTTGTGTTCGGTCTTGAGCGTCACCAGGTGGCGGCCGCGCGCGTGGTGGAACTGGGCCGCGCCCTTGATCGCGAGGTTGTTGCTCTCGGTCGCGCCGGAGGTCCAGACGATCTCGCGCGGGTCGGCCCCGACGAGCGCGGCGACCTGTTCGCGCGCGATCTCGACCGCCTCCTCGGCGGCCCAGCCGAAAGCGTGGCTGCGCGAGGCCGGGTTGCCGAACTGCTCGTACAGATACGGCAGCATCGCCTGCACGACCCGCGGGTCGACCGGTGTCGTGGCCGCGTAGTCGAGGTAGATCGGCTTGGCGCTGAGGTCCATCGCAGGCTCCGGCTGAAGGGCTTTCCCGATCCCCACATCGCAGGGACCGTGCCAGCCCGGCGCCTGGCGAAAAACTGATCTGGATCAGACACTTGGCTCGCGCCGGGTGGATCGTCGCAGACACCGGCAACCGCCTTGCACCTGTCGCTTTTGTCGCCATTGCGACGTCCGGCGGCCTTGTAGCGCGCAGCGGGGCTGCCGGGCGCGCGTGAAGGAGAGCCCAGATGAACCTGTTCAGCGGTGTTGCATCCGAGGCCTTTTCCGGCGGCGAACTGCCGTCCGTGGTGCATGGCCTGCTGCGCCAGGCCGCCGCCGCCGGGCCGGCCGAGCGCGGTGCGCTGTTGTGGACGGCGCAGGCGATCGCGCCGCAGGCGCTGGCGCTCTACGTCGCGCTGGCCAAGCACCACGCGCAGCGGCGCGAGTTCGAGCTCGCCGAACGCGCCGCGCTGCGTGGCGCGCACGAGGCGGCGTGTGCCGCCGGGCTGGACGAACGGGGCCGGCCGCTGGGCGCCGGCGCGGCGCCCGATTTCGGCGTCGACGGCCCGGCGCGTTTCTGGCTCTTCATGCAGAAGGCGCTGGCCTTCATCGCGCTGCGCGCCGGCGACCTGGACGCCGCGCACGACCGGCTCGAGCTGATCGAAACGCTGGCCCCGCAGGCGCGCCTGGGCGACGAGGTCATCGCCGCGCTGCTGCGTGCCGCACCCGACGACTGAGAAGGTGTGAAAGAACCCGCCATGCCCGCGTCGAACCGCCCAGCGACCCCGAACGTGCGACGGCGCGACGACGCCCGACACCCGGCTGCACCCCGTCGCGGGCACGCCGGGTTCTTTCACACCTTCTGACTCAGACGCGGAACTCGAAGAGCTGCGGCGTTTCCTGGCGGTGGACCTTCAGCCAGCCCAGCGTCGCCGGCAGCAGCGACTCGGCGGCGAACCAGGCGGCGTCGTCGGCGCCGGGGCCGTCTTCCAGCAGCGCGCTGCCGACGTAGCGCCAGCCGTCGAAGTCGATCTCGGACAGCCTCTCCTGGGCCGCGGCCGGCAGCGAGGCCAGCGTGCGCGCGACGACCAGCAGCTGGCGCCGCGCTTCGGCGCGTGTCAGGCGGGAACGCCGGAAGTCTCTCTCGGTGAGACCGTCGACGAGGATCAGCACCGCCTCGCCGGCCTCGTGCACGAGCTGCAGCATCGCGGCGGTGATCATCGTCGCCGGTTCGTGCGGGCGTGCCGGCGCCGGCTGTTCAGGCCGCGGCCATGACCGGCCGCGTGCCGTCCTCGGGCCCGAAACACAGCGCGTGGTCGCAGCAGACGGCGCAGCTCGGCGACTTGCAGATCAGGATCTGCTCGCGTTCGCACAGCTGCTTGTAGAGGAACTTCTTCCACTTCATGTCGCCGCTGTTCTTGCGCGCCAGCGCCGGGAACCACCAGGACATCAGCGCCGACAGCTCGGTGCGTGAACCCAGCTGCAGGTCCTGCCAGAGGTGGTTGTCGCCCAGGCAGGCGACGGCGACGGTCTCGGCGATGGCCGCCGCCGCCTCGCGCGGGCTGTCGCTGTGCTCCAGCAGCAGCGCGACCAGGTCCTCGACCTCGTCGGCGCGGGCTTCGCGCCGCGCCAGTGCTGCGGGGACGGGACGGGGCAGCATCTCAGGCGGGCACGGCGGCGTGCGTGTAGCACTTCTTCGGGCAGATCTTCGAGCAGGCGGTGCAGCCGATGCACAGCTCGCCGTGCGCGATCGTCATGACCTTTTTCTCGTACTCCTCGTCGTCGTCGCCGTCGGGGTCGAGCGCGATGCGTTCGCCGTCCTCGTCCAGGCCGATGAGCTCGAGCACGCCGCGCGGGCAGACGCGAAAGCAGCGGCCGCAGCCGATGCACTTGCCTTCGTCGATCTTCTGCACGAAGGACGGCGTCCAGGTGGCGCCGGAGGGCAGGGTGATGCTGAAGTCGGACACGGTGTTCTCCGTCAGGCGGCCTGGGCCGCGGCGAGCTGCGCGCGTGCGGCCAGCAGCGCCGCGTACGCCTGGTGGGCGACCTGCGCGACCTCGGGAATGCGCTCCCAGTTCGTCGGCAGTTCTTCCGACAGGTCGTGCAGGTCCATCTTCGCCTGCGTCGCGCGGGCGTTGAGCTTCTTGATCTCGGCTTTCAGGGCTTCCAGGTCCGGCATCTCATGCTCCCCAGGTGGCGACGTCGCGGTGCTGACCGATCATCGCCACGCCCTCGGCCACCAGCTTGTTGCCGGCTTCGGCCAGCTTGGCCAGGCTGGGGTAGCCGAAACGGTGCACGTCGCGCAGGTGGCGGTTGACGACGACCAGGCGGCCGGCGGTCAGCACGGTGCGGCCGAAACCCTCGTGGCTCATCTTGGTCATCGGGCTGACCATCACGCCGGTGGCGCGTTCGATCGCCAGGCCGATGGCGTTGTGGAACAGGTCCAGGCGCCACAGCGTGTCGGGGTCGGGGTCGCCCATGATCGGCAGCGCGCGGCGCTGTTCGGCCGTCAGGATGTAGGGTTCGAGCAGTTGCAGGTCGCTCTTGCCGTCCCAGCTGCCGTGCGTGTCCTGGGCGCGGATCTGCTTGACCAGCTCACGCACGAAGGCGTCCTGCAGCAGCGCGCCGTCGTCGACCGCGGCGGCGGCCTCGGTCGTGGTGTTCATGGCTTCACCTCGGCGTCGTCCTCGAAGTCGTAGCGGCGCTCCTGGCCCTTCAACAGCGCCTTGCGCAGCCACGGCGGCGGCGTGCCGCGCAGCACGTTCTGCAGCTTGTCGAGCACGTCGAGAATGGGGTCGGGCTGGGTCAGCTTGACCGGGTGGATGCGGCTGGCGACGACACGCGCGGCGGCCGAGCCGCCGATCGCGGCCACGTAGACGATCGCGCAGTCGGCGATCGCGGCCAGCTTGGGTGTCAGCTTGTCCTCGTTGCCGTCTTCCTCGAGCCCCTCGCCGAAGGCGAAGTCCTCGACGAAGGCGTAACCCTCGGGGGTGACGTCGTAGACCGCCAGATGCTGGGCCCAGCCGAAGTGCGCGTCGACGCGCTGCTGGTCCTGGGTGGCGAAGGCGACTTTCATGTGCGCTCCGGGAAGTGGATGGGGGACGGGGCGGCCTTGTCGCGGCGCGGGATCTGCGCCGGCACATGGGCGACGGCCGGCACGACGCGTTCGACCGCGGCGGCGCTGGCCGCCGGCAGCGGCCAGTCGTCGGGGCCGTGGTGGCCGATCTGCTCGATCAGCGTGTTGGCGACGGCGCAGACGAAGTCGCGTGTGCCGCGGTAGCCGACCTGGCGGATGTGGGCGTTGCCGACGCGGTCGAACATCGGGATGCCGATGCGGTACAGCGGCAGGCCCAGGCGTTCTGCCGCCTGGCGGCCGTGGGCGTGCGTCATCAGCAGCTCGGCGCCGGCGGCCTGGGCCGAACGTTCGAAGTCCTCGAGGTCGCCGATCAGCACCTCGCTCGTCGGCAGGCGCTCGAGCAGCGGCGATTTGCCGGTCGTCACGCAGGCCACGAGTTCGGCGCCCATCTCGGCGAGAAAACTGCCGGCGGCCCACAGCAGGTCGGGCTCGGCGGCGAGCGCGATCTTCGCGTTGCCGGTGTGGAAGTGGCAGTCGAGCATGGCGTCGACGAGCTGGCTGCGCTGGCGCCGCAGCTTGGCCGGCACCTCGCGCCCGGAGATCTCGGCCAGCCGGCGCACCAAGGCGTCGGTGGCGGTGAGGCCGGTCAGGCGGTCGAAGAGCGTGAACGGCACGCCGCAGCGGGCTTGCAGTGCCTCGGCCGCCGGCCGCATCTGCTCGCCGACGGCGAGTGCGTGCACCGCGCCGCCCAGGGCCTCGATGTCGGCCAGCGGCGTGCCGCCTATCGTCGTGCCCAGCCAGGTCTCGGGGATGTGGCCGTCGAGCGAGCCCGAGATGTCGGGCACGACCAGCGGCTGCAGCCCGAAGGCCTCGATGGTTTCGCGCAGCTCCTCGATGTCGGCCGGCGACAGGTGGCAGCCGGGCAGCAGTGCGACGACACCTTCGCGCCGGGGCTCGTGCTCGCGCGGCAGCGTCGAGACGATGGCGGTCACGGCCGCCGCCCAGCCTTCCTGGAAGCCGCCGACGTAGTCGGGTGTCGAGGCGTGCACGACCGCGGTGTCGGCCAGCTCCGGGTGCTGCTGGCGCGCCAGGCGGATGTAGCCGTCGACGTCGTCGCCCTTGGTCTCGGTCAGGCCCGTGGTGCACAGGCCGATGACACGCGGCTTGGCACGCTGGCGGATGTTGAGCAGCGCCTTGGCGAGGTTGTCGTAGCCGCCCATGATGGTGGTGGCTTCGTTCATCGCCGTGGTCTGCAGCGGGATCGCCTCCTTGAAGTGGCGCACCAGCAGCACCAGGCCGAAGGAGGTGCAGCCCTGCGAGCCGTGCATCAGCGGCATGCAGGACTCCAGCCCCATGAAGGCGAAGCTCGCGCCCAGCGGCGCGCTCATCTTCAGCGGGTTGACGCTGCAGGACTTCTTCGTTTCGGTGACGAGAGCCATCGTGCGCTCCCGTTCAGGCCGCCAGCGCCACGGCCGGGGCTTCCCAGGGCGCGGGTGCGCGCACCTGCTGCCAGACCGGGTTGAAGATCGCCTTGTCGATCTCGGCGACCATGGTGACGATGCCCTCGTAACCGGCGAAAGCCTGGTGGCGCTCCTGGTTGATGTCCATCCAGGGCATGCGCGCCTTGAGCGCGACGAACTGGCTGCGGCCGCCCGACAGCATGATGTCGGCGCGTGCGTCGCGCAGCATCGAGTACATCTCGCGCGGCGAGAGGTCGTCGATCATGTGCGCGTCGTCGCCCATGATCTCCTTGATGCGCTGCTTGTCTTCCTTGGTGCTCTTCTTGACGCTGGTGCCGACGATCTCCAGCCCGGCCTCCTGCAGCGCCGAGACCACCGACCAGCTCTTGACGCCGCCGGTGATCAGCAGCACGCGCTTGCCGCTCAGCCGCTCGCGGTAGGCGCGCAGGCGCTCGTAGGCACGCGGCTCCTCGGCGGCGATCAGCGCCTCGGCACGATCGACGATGTCCGCCGGCGCGCCGGTCTGGACCAGCAGCCGCGCGATGTCGCGCAGCGTCTGGCTCATGTCGGCGATGCCGTAGAACGAACCTTCGAAGTACGGGATGCCCCAGCGCTGCTGCATGCGCGTGGCGACGTTGATCATCGACTTCGAGCAGACCATCATGTTGGCCTTGGCCCGGTGCGCCGACGCGATCTCGCGGTAGCGGCCGTCGCCCGACAGGCAGGCCAGCACGCGCACGCCGAGCGCGTCCAGCAGCGGCTTGACCTGCCAGAGTTCGCCCGACAGGTTGTATTCGCCGATGATGTTGATGTCGTAGGGCGTCGTGATCTCGGGCTCGACGGTGCCGATCACGTGGTCCAGCAGCGCCTCGGCGCCGAGTTTGTTGCCCAGGTTCTTCGGGCCGGCGAAACCGGGCGCGTCGACCGGGATCACCGGCAGGCCGAAACGTTCGCTGGCGCGCTGGCAGACGGCCTCGATGTCGTCGCCGATCATCGCCGGCACGCAGGTCTGGTAGACGAAGATCGCCGGCGGCTTCACCTTCTCGGCGATCTCGCGGATCGCCTTGAACAGCCGCTTCTCGCCGCCGTAGATGACGTCGAACTCCGACATGTCGGTGGTGAAGCCGCTGCGGTAGACCTGCGGCCCCGAGGACGCGCTGTGGCGGTTGTCCCAGCCGTTGCCTTCGCAGGCAATCGGGCCGTGCACCAGGTGGGCGACGTCGACGATGGGCTGGAGCGCGATCTTGGCGCCGTCGAAGGCGCAGCCGCCAGCGGCCGCGCCCGGCGTCAGCTGCTTGGTGCAGCCTTTCTTGCGTTCCTTGTCGCCCTTGGCCTGATTGACGTCGCAGCCTGGCTCGTCGAAGACCTGGGCGATCCTGGTTTTGAGCGAAGCGGACATGCGGCGGGCTCCTGTGGGCTGCAGCTGTCTCTTTGCACGATCGGTGCCAGTCCGCCGCGCGCCCGGTTTCCCCGCTGTGACAAGGCTTTGGCGCATTCGGCCGGCGGCGCCGGCCTTGGCGGGATCACGACAAACGCGACGTGCCGGCGTCCGCGGCCCGCTCCGCGGCGGGCGCGCCGTGGGCCGCGGCGATGCCGGCGAGCACTCGGCCGAGCTCGGCCTCCAGCGGCGGCAGCCCGGCGGCGATGCCGGCTTCGTCGCGGGCCTTGACCGCGGCTTCCAGCGCGCGCGTGGCGTCGCGCAGCACGAACGCGCCTATCGTTCCCGTCTCCGACTTCATCATGTGCAGCAGCGCCGCCGCCGCGGCGTGTTCGCCGCCTTCGAGCTGCGCGCGCAGCCGGGCCGCGGTGCCGGCGCGGGTCTGGGCGAAGAGTTCGAGCACGCGCCGGTACAGCGCCGGCTGGTCGGCGGCGAAACGCAGCCCGGCGGCGGTGTCGATGCCGGGCAGGGTCTGCGGCGCGGGCGTGGCCGGTGTCGGGGCCGCGGGCGCAGCCGCAGCGGGCGGCCGCGGCGCTTCGGGGCGCGTCCAGTGCAGCAGGCGCTCGATCAGCGCCTCGGGTTCAAAGGGTTTGCCGAGGTGGTCGCTCATGCCGGCGGCCAGGCAGGCTTCGCGGTCGCTGGCCATCGCGTGTGCGGTCATCGCGATCACCGGCAGGGTCTCCAGCCCCGGCAGGCGGCGCAGCCGGCGCGTCGCTTCCAGGCCGTCCATCAGCGGCATCTGCACGTCCATCAGCACCGCGTCGAAACGTTCGCGCGTCAGCCAGGACAAGGCTTCGAGGCCGTCGCCGGCCATCGCCGTCGTCGCGCCGGCCTGGCGCAGCAGCTCCAGCGTCAGCTCCTGGTTCACCGGGTTGTCCTCGCACAGCAGCAGGCGCAGGCCGTCCAGGCGCCGGGCCGGCGGCGGCGCCGGCAGCGGCGAGCCGGGTGCGGGGGCGTCGCGGCCGAACAGCGCCTCGAGCAGCGCCAGCAGCGTCGCCCCGGTCACCGGCTTGGCCAGCTGCGTGTCCAGCCCCGGGGTCGGCGCGTGTTCGGCGTCGTCGGCGCCGTAGGGCACCAGCGCCACCAGGCGCGCGTGCGCTGCGGCGGCCCGGCGCAGGCGCGGCGCCAGGCCGGGGTCGGCGGCCAGCAGCGTGCCGTCCACCAGCAGCAGCTCGGCACCCAGGGCGGCGGCGGCGACGGTCTCGTCGGCCGTCGCTGTGGTCTGCACGGCGCAGCCCAGTTCGGCGGCACGCGCCGCGACGATCTCCCGGCCGCGGCGGCCGGCGTCGGCCACCAGCACCCGCATGCCGGCGCAGGGCGCGCGCCGCGGCGGGCTGGCGCCCGGGGCGAGCATGAACACGGCGTCGAACTCGAAGTCGCTGCCTGCACCCGGCGTGCTGCGCACGGCGATGTCGCCGCCCATCGCGCGCACCAGCTGGCGGCTGATCGCCAGGCCCAGCCCGGTGCCGCCGTAGCGCCGTGTCGTCGACGCGTCGACCTGGCTGAACGGGCGGAACAGGCGTTCCAGGTCCTGCGGCGACAGGCCTATGCCTTCGTCCTGGACGCAAAAGCGCAGCCGCACCTGGCCCGGCTGCGGGCCGGCTTCGGCACCGATGACGACGACGATCTCGCCGCGTTCGCTGAACTTCACCGCGTTGCCGCACAGGTTGACCAGCACCTGCGACAGCCGCAGCGGGTCGCCGACCAGGCGCCGCGGCACGCTCTCGGGCACGTCGAGCAGGAAACCCAGCCCGCGCCCGTGGGCCTGCAGCGCGACGATGGCAGCGAGCCCGTCGAGCACGGCGTCGAGTTCGAAGGCGTCGTGTTCGAGTTCGAGCCGGCCGGCCTCGATCTTCGAGAAGTCGAGGATCACGTTGACGATGCCCAGCAGCGACTGCGCCGCGGCGCGTGTCTTCTCGAGGTAGTCGCGCTGGCGCGGCTCCAGCTCGGTGCGCAGCGCCAGCGCGGTCATGCCGAGGATGGCGTTCATCGGCGTGCGGATCTCGTGGCTCATGTTGGCCAGGAACTCGCTCTTGGCGCGCGTCGCGGCCTCGGCGGCTTCGCGTGCCGCGACCAGCGTGCGTTCGGTCTCGCGGCGTGCGCTGACGTCGCGCAGCACCAGCTGCACACGCGCCGGCGCGCCGCGCTCGTCGCGTGCGAAGACGGCGAAGCTGGCCTCGGCGGGCAGCAGGCTGGTGTCCTCGCGGCACAGCGACAGCGCCTCGGCCGGCAGCGTGCCGTCGGCCGCCAGCCGCGGCGCCAGCGCCTGCCAGCCCGGCTCGGCGAGCCACTGCGCGGCGGCGCGGCCGAGTGCCGCCGCGCAG
>NZ_NRRU01000008.1 GCF_016583785.1 Rubrivivax gelatinosus
CGGCCGACGGCGCACCCGACTGGCAGCGTGCCGTCTTCGTCGAAAAAGACATCCAGATCGGGCAGGGCCTCGGCGGGCAGGGCGGGGCTCCAGCCGCTGTCGTCGTCGGCTGGCGCGGGCGGCTGGGGCGCGGGTTCGGCCGCGGGCCAATCGGCCTCGCCGAACAGCGGCAGCGTGTCTTCGTCGGGGCGGCGTCGGCGGCTCATCGCAGGTCCTCCACGGCGTCGAACAGGGCCGACAGGCGTTCGATCAGCGCGACGTCGGGGCGCAGGCTCCAGACGCCGGCGGCGCTGCCGTCGGGGTTGCGCCAGCCCGGGCGCACGCCGCGCACGAACAGCACCATCGCGCCGCCGAGGTGGCGCTCGGGGTCGTAGGCCGAACGCCGCGCGCGCTGCCAGCGGTGCAGCGCGACCAGGTACAGCAGCGCCTGCAACTGGTAGCCGTGGGCGGCGACTTCGCGCGCCACCGGGGCCGGGCCGTAGTCGGCGGCGTTCCAGCCCAGGTGGTTGGACTTCCAGTCGAGCACGTGGCAGCGGCCCTGGTGTTCGAACACCAGGTCCATGAAACCGCGCAGATAACCGTGCAGCGTGCTGAAAGCCAGCGCCGGCACCGGCAGCCCGGCGTCGCGCAGCACCGCGGCCAGTGCGTCGGCACGCAAGGCCGGCGCCGGCAGGCTGAACTCAAGCTCGGCCAAGCGTTTGCCGCGCGCCAGGTCGGCGAGCACGACACCACCCGGCAGCCGGGTCGCGAGCACGTCGCCGAGCAGGTTTTCCAGCATCGGCGCCAGGCGGGCGCTGTCGGCGCCGTCGGCCGGCGGCTGGGCCTTCAGCGCACGCGCGGCGGCTTCGGGCCAGCGGGCGGCGTCGGCGAAATCGGCGTGTTCGAACAGGTGGTGCAGGCATTCGCCGGCGGCGGCGCCGCGTGGGAAACGCAGCACGTCGTCGGCCGCGAGGCCCGGCGGCGGCGCCGCGCGTGCACCGCGTTCGGCGCCGTCGTGGTCCAGCGCCGCGCCTTCGTGGCGCAAGCCCTGGGTCAGGCTGCTGTAGCTGCCGATCCACCACGCCGGCGGGATGCGCGCCGGCGGCGCCAGCGCCTGGATCTTGTCGGGGTCGGCGCGTTCGGGCGCCACCGGCGTGCCGGGGCCGGCCGGCAGCGCACGCAGCGCGACCTGCGGCGAGTTCGCTTCGGCGAAAGCCTGCCAGGCGGCGGCGATCTGCTCCGGCGTGCGCCTGGCCTGCAGCCAGGCGGCGGGCTCGCTGGCGCCGTCGTCGACCAGCCAGTGGATCAGCGCCTTGCCGCTTTCCTTGCTCGAACGTTTGCACTGGTAGCTGCCGACGACCAGCACCAGCCGGTGCACCGCGCGTGTCAGCGCGACGTAGATCAGGCGCAGCGTCTCGGCCGCCTGCTCGACCGCAGCGCGGTCGGCGGCGCCGGGGTCGGTTTCGGCGTCGCCGAAGACCCAGAGCTGGCGGCCGTCGGCGTCGTGCAGCTCCTGGCCTTCGCCGCTGGCGCCACCGCCGGGGTGGCCGTCCCAGACGAAGGGGCAGAAGACCACCGGGTACTCCAGCCCCTTGCTCTTGTGGATGGTGACGATCTGCACCAGGTTGCGGTCGGACTCGAGACGCAGCTGGGTTTCTTCGTCGCCGCCGGGTGCCTGGCGTTCGTCGTGCAGCCAGCGCTGCAGCGCCTCAGGCGCCAGGCCGGTCTCGGCGGCGCGCTGCAGGCATTCGGCCAGGTGCAGCCAGTTGGTCATCCGGCGTTCGCCGTCGGCGCGTGCCAGCAGGCGGGCGGCGACGCCTTCGTCCTGCATCCAGCGCCGCAGCATCACCGCGACGCCGCGTGTGAACCAGGTTTCGCGGTAGGCGGCAAAACGCTGCACCCGTTCGCTGAGCGCGGCTTCGTCGTCGGCGAGCGCGGCGATGGCCGCGGCCTCGGCGCCCATCGCTTCGGTCGCGAGCGCGGCGCGCAGGCGTGCGGCGTTGGCCGGCTCCAGCACCGCGGCGAGCACACGCTCCAGGTCTTCGGCGTCGGGGCTGGCGAAGACGCTGGCCTGCGACAGCTCGACGCTGCCCACACCCAGCGCCGCCAGCGCCTGGCGCATGCGCCAGCCCTGGCGGTGGCTGCGTACCAGCACCGCGATGTCGCCGGCGGCCAGGCCCCGCGCGCCCAGCGTCGCGTCGCCGCGCCGGCCGGCTGCCACCAGGCGTGCGATTTCGGCGGCGCAGGCCTGGGCGGCCCGCGCCTGGGCCTGCGGCTTGGCCAGCGGCTGGCCTTCGTCGTCGGCCGGCAGCTGCCAGAGTTCGAGCGCGGCGCGCCCGGCGCCGGGGTCGGCGAAGGGTGTGCGCGGTTTGGCGCCGCAGCCCACACGCTGGTAATCCAGCCCCTCGAGCATGAAGGCGCGCGGCTGCTGCGCGAACAAGGCGTTCAGCGCGTCCAGCAGCGGCGCCGACGAACGCTGGTTCTCGGCCAGCGTCCAGTGCGCGCCGGCACGCTCGCGCGCCGCCAGATAGGTGTGCAGGTCGGCGTTGCGGAAGCTGTAGATCGCCTGCTTGGGGTCGCCGATCAGGAACAGCGGCGCCTCGCCGCCGCCGTAGACGGTCTCGAAGATAGCCCACTGCAGCGGGTCGGTGTCCTGGAACTCGTCGATCAGCGCCGCCGGGAACCGTGCGCGCAGCGCCGCCGCCAGCCCGGGGCAGTGGCCGCTGCACAGGCGCTCGTGCAGGTTCTGCAGCATGTCGTCGAAGGCGACGACGCGGCGTTCGCGTTTCAGTTCCCGCAGCCGCGCCGGCGCTTCAGTGAGCAGGTCCCGCAGCAGCCGCAGGCGTTCGGCTTCGAGCGCGGCGCGCGTGGCGGCCAGCGCCTCCAGCAGCGCGTCGGCGAGTTCGAAAAAGGCGTGCGCTGCCGGCGGCGCCTGGTCCTTCTTCGGCTTGAGCCGCGTCTTGCCGAGCAGCGGCGCCTTCTCGACCGCTTTGGCCGGTGGCGCCAGCAGCGCCTGCGGCGCGGCCGTGATCTGGTCCCAGGCGCGCGCCGCGGCGGCGACGCTGTCGGCCTTGTAGATGTTGGCCGGCAGCCGCGGCAGCGCCTCGTGCACGATCGCGAGAATGCGTTCGCGCTCGCCGCGCCACAGGCTGCGCGCGTCCGCGAACAGTGCGTCCAGCACCGTCGTGTCGCCGCCGCCGGCGGGCGCGTCCAGCGCCTCGGGCCAGACCAGCCGCGCCAGCGGCCGGGCACCACGGCGGCGCAGCAGCTCGGTCCATTTCTCGGGCGTGTCGCCGCGCGACAGCAGCAGCGCCGCCAGCGCCGGCGACAGGCCTTCGCCGGCGACACGCCGGCGCCAGAAGTCGAGCACGACCTCGCGCCGCAGCGCCGCGTCGTCGGCCAGTTCCAGCTGCATCGGCATCGCCGACGCGAAGGGCGTGTCGGCCAGCGCGCGCTGGCAGAAGCCGTGGATCGTGAAGATCGAGGCTTCGTCGAAGGTCTGCAGCGCACGTTCGATGCGCTGGTGCATCTCGGCGTCGGCGAGTTCGACCCCGGGCCGGCGCAGCGCCTGCAGCAGCCCGGCGACGAAGGGGTCGGCCAGCGCCGCGGCGTGGCCGTCCAGCGCCGCCAGCACGTCGACCAGGCGCGCGCGGATGCGTTCGCGCAGTTCGGCGGTGGCGGCGTTGGTGAAGGTGACGACCAGCACCTGCTGCAGCTCCAGCCGTTTTTCCAGCAGCAGGCGCAGCACCAGGCCGCAGAGGTTCCAGGTCTTGCCGGTGCCGGCCGAGGCTTCGACCAGCGCGATGCCGTCCAGCGGGCAGGCGAAGACGTCCAGCGGGCGGGCGACGGCGGCGGGCGTGAAGGCGTTCATGCGAGCGCGCTCCCGCCGGCGTGCGCCAGCAGCGGTTCGAACACCGCACGGGCGAGCGCCGGGAACTCGCCGCCCAGCGCGTCGGCGATGTGGCCACGCAGCGCCAGCCGGTGCGCTTCTTCGCCGCCTTCGGCCCAGGGTGTGCGTTCGGTCGTGGTCCAGACCTTGGCGGCGTCGAGCTCGCCGTGCTGCACCAGCGCCAGCGCGCTCTTCGGATAGAAGGGCAGAGGCTTGACCAGCCCGCGGCGGTACAGCGCCATCAGCCCGGCCAGCAGCGTGCGCGGCGAATCGGGTGCACGCAGCTCCAGCTCGCCATTGGCCAGGATCCAGCGTGTGCGTGGCGCGACGCCGGCCGGCGCGGCTGCGGCGATCACCAGGTGCTGGAGCCAGGCTTCGAGCAGATCGGGCGCACGCAGCGTGCGCCAGCGCCAGCGCAGCAGGCCGCTGGCGCGCAGGTCGGCAAAACCGGCGGCCAGCGTCCAGCGTTCGCCGGCGAGATCGAACACCAGCTCGGCGCCGACGGCCGGCAGCAGCGGCTCGGCACCGGCTTCGCGCACCTGCGCAGCGAAGGCGCCCAGGCGCGCGAGCTCGGCTTCACGTTGCTGGCGGCCGAGCACACCGGCCGGCAGTTCGGTGCCGGCTTCGGCCAGCGCCGCGGCCTGCTCAGGCGTGGCGCCGGCCAGCAGCGCCGGCAGCAGGCGTTCGGCGAGTGCGTTGCGCGCCAGCGCGTCGGCCACCAACGGCTCCTCGTCCTGCAGCGCCTCTTCGTCGTGGCGCAGCGCGATCTGCAGCCGCCGGCGCAGCAGGTAGCGGCAGGGCTGGCGGAAGAACTCGACCAACTGCTCCAGCGTCGTGCTGCGCCACTCGTCGCCGGGCGGCGGCAGCGGCAGCGTGAAGAAGGGTGCGGCGGGGTCGGCCGGCGTGGCCTCGTCTTCGTCGTCGGCGTCGGCCGGCAGCGGCGCCAGTGCTGGCACCGCGGCGGCGGCGCCGTGGCGCAGCGCGGCGGCGAGTTCGGCGTCGTGGCTGCGGCGGCGGGCATCGCCATCGGCGCCGAAGAGTTCGAGCGCGAAAGACTGCAGCGGGTGTTCGACCGTCAGCGCCGCACGTGCCGCGGCCAGCGACGCCGGGTTCTCGGGATCGTCGGCGACCGCTGGCGCCAGCACGTCCAGCAGCTCGGCCACCAGCACCGAAGGCGGCAGCGGCGCGTTGTCGCGCACGCTGCGGCCACGCCAGCTCAGGTGCAGGCGCTCGCGTGCCGCCAGCAGCAGGTCGAGGAAGACGTTGCGTTCGTCGAGGCGGCGCTGGCGGTCGCCGCGCCGCGGCGCCAGCGCGACCAGGTCGAACTCGGGCGCACGCGCTGTCGTCGGGAAGGCACCGTCGTCCAGGCCGATCGCGCAGACCACGCGGTAGGGCAGGCTGCGCAGGCTGGACATCGCCGCGAAGCAGACTGCGCCGCCGGGCACGCCACCGCGTGCCGGGTCGTCCAGGCGGTCTTCGAGTGCACGCCGCAGCACCGCCAGCGGCAGCGGCGTGGCGCCGGCGCCGGCTTCGATGTCGGCGCCCAGCTGCAGCAGCGTGCCGCGCAGCTCGCGCAGTGCCGGCAGCTCGTCGCCGGCCGGGTCGAAGAATCGTTCGGTCGCGGCCAGCAGCAGCCGGCTCCAGGCGGCCGCCGGGCGCGGTGCCGCGGCCTCGTCGTGCAGCGCCTGCAGCGCCCGGGCGTAGGACCAGAAGGCGCCGAGCGCGACCGCGCCTGAACCTTCGGCGCCGCCGGCGGGCAGCAGCCCGGCGAAGGGCTGGCCGGTATGCGCCGGCAGCACGTGGCCGAGGAACAGGCGCTCCAGCGCGTCGGCCAGCGTGTGCCGCGGCTCGGCCGGCAGGCCGTAGCCGGCGCGGTGCGCGGCGTCGAAACCCCAGCGCAGGCCGCTCGCCAGCAGCCAGCCGTGCAGGCGTTCGAGCGCGGGCTCGTCGAGGCCGAAACGGCGCGCCACCAGCGGCTGCTGCAGCAGCGCGAACAGCTCGCTCGCCGGCAGCCGCGACTCCACCAGTGCCAGCAGCGCCAGCAGCGCCCGCGCCACCGGGTCGCTGCCGCTGCGGCCGCGGCCGGTGATGCCGTAGGGGATGCGGCGCGACGCCGGCGCGGTGCCGAAGACGGCGTCGACCAGCGGCGCGGTGGCTTCCAGGTCGGGCGTGACGACGAGCACGTCGGCCGGCGCGAGCGTCGGGTCGGCGGCGAACAGTGCCAGCAGCCGGTCGTGCAGCGCCTCCAGCTCGCGGGTGCGCGAATGCGCGACGTGGAACTCGATGCTGCGGTCGCCGGCCAGATCGGCGGCCGAGGCGGGTTCGAGCTCGGCCGAGTCGAGGATGCTGTTCTGCAGCCGCCCGAGCAGGGTGTCGCCGGGGTGTTCGAGGAACAGATGTTCGTCGACGGCGGCGGCATCGGCGGCTTCCAGCAGGACGTCGATCTGGGCCTGCGTCTGCTGGCCCCAGCCGGCGAGCAGCCGGTTGCCGATCTCGTGGCCGGCGTCGCGGCCGGCGGCACGCAGCCAGGCCAGGCGGCGGGCGTCGACGAGCTCGAACCAGTACTCGCGGCAGGGGTTGAGCACGTAGACCTCGACCTCGATCGCCTGGCCCAGCGCCGCCAGCAGCCGCGCGTGCAGCGGCGGCATCGTCGGCAGCGCGAACACGTGCACCCGCTCGGGCAGGCCGGCTTCACGCGCACGCGCCGCGCCGCCCGGGCGCGACAGCGTCTCGATGAAACCTTCGATCGGGTGCCGGCCCGAGACGCCGGTCTCGGCGACGATGCGCCGCCACAGCGCGGCCTGCCAGTCGGCGTCGGCCGCCGCGGCATCGCCGGGGAAGGCGACGCTGCGCCCGGTCAGCCACTCGGCCAGCCATTCGGGGCGGTAGGTCACGTACTGCTCGACGACACGCGCGATGCGCAGCGCCAGCTCCCAGCGCATCACCGCGTCGGCCTGCGCCAGGTAGCCGGCCAGGCGCGGGTGCGGTGCCACCCACTCGGCGTCGCCGAGCGCACGCCAGACGCGCCAGGCCAGCACTTCGGGCGCGAACGGCGACTGCGCCTCGTCGATGCCGGGCACGACCCGCGCGATCTGGCGCCACAGCCACTGCGCGAGGTAGTCGAACTGCAGGTGCGCGCAGACACCCTCGGCGTCGGCGAAGGCCAGCGTCAGCCGCCGGCGCAGCGCCGCGCTGGGCACGACCAGCTGGTCGGCGACGAACAGGTCGGCACGTGGCTCGGCCAGGCGTGCGCCCAGCAGCGCGGCAAGCGCCTCGAAGCGGTTGGAGAAATGCAGCGTCAGCATCGGGTGGCGGCGGGAGTCTAGGGCCGGCGCAGGCTGCGGGCCTTGTCGACGGGCGGGTGCCGTGCGGGCAGTGTCGGTCCTCGGTGGCTCAGGGTATGAGCCCGGCGCGAGCGGCGCCGCGAGAACTAGTGCCAGAGTTTTCTTCAGTTCGGTTCAAGTCCGCTGATCGGGCGCCGAAATCTCGAAATACCCCGGTTCGCCTGAGCCGGAGACAAGAAAGGTCTAGCGGCATGCGCGTGAACGAGCCCGTCACCCAGCGCGAAGTGGAAATGGCTGAAGGCAGCGTGCTGGTCTCGACGACCGATGCGAAGGGCCGCATCACGCACTGCAACAACGCCTTCGTGCGCATCAGCGGCTTCGACTACGACGAACTGATAGGCCAGCCGCACAACCTGGTGCGCCATCCGGACATGCCGCCGGAAGCGTTCAAAGACATGTGGATGACGATCAGCAACGGCCGGCCCTGGACCGGCGTCGTCAAGAACCGCTGCAAGAACGGCGACCACTACTGGGTTGTCGCCAACGTCACGCCGGTGCTGGAGAACGGCAAGCCGGCGAGCTATATGTCGGTGCGGCTGAAACCGACGCGCGAGCAGATCCGCGACGCCGAGGCCTTGTACGCCCAGGTGAAGGCGGAGCGCGAGTCGGGGCGGCACACGATCCGCTTGCATGCCGGCGGCGTGCGCTTCCACGGGCTGCGCGACATCCCGTACCGGCTGTTCCGGATGTCGCTGACGGTGCGGCTGTTCGGCGCGCTGTTCGCGCTGGTCGCCGGCACCGCCGCGGCGGGCTGGTTGTTCGACAGCGTCTGGGCCCAGGTCGCCGCGACGCTGGTCGGCTGCATCGTCATCGGCAGCTGGTTCCACGTCTCGATTGCCCGGCGCCTGGACGAGTGCACGCGCACCGCGGCCCAGATCGCCGGCTGCAACCTGACCGGCCGCATCGACTACGACCCGCGCCACCCGCTGGGCAAGCTGACGCGCAACATCTGGCTCGCCAACCTGAACATGCAGGCCATCGTCGCCGACGTGCGTGTCGAGGTCGCGGGCATGACCTCGGCGTCCAAGGAGATCGCCCAGGGCAGCAACGACCTGTCGCAGCGCACCGAGACCCAGTCGTCCGAAGTCCAGCGCACGGCTTCGGTGATGGAACAGATCACCGGCACCGTCAAGGCGACGGCCGGCACCGCGCAGCAGGTGGCGCGTGTCAGCCAGGACGCGACCGAGGTCGCCGGCCGCGGCGGTGCTGCGGTGGTCGAGCTCGTCAAGACGATGGAGTCGATCGAGAGCTCGTCCAAGCGGGTGGCCGAGGTCATCCAGGTGATCGAAGGCATCGCCTTCCAGACCAACATCCTGTCGCTCAACGCCGCGGTCGAGGCCGCGCGTGCCGGCGAGCAGGGGCGCGGTTTTGCCGTCGTCGCCAGCGAGGTGCGCGCGCTGGCGCAGCGCAGCAGCCAGGCGGCCAAGGAGATCCGCGAGCTGATCGGCAGTTCGGTCGAGCAGGTGACCGACGGCGCCCGCCGGGTGCAGACCGCCGAGGGCGTGATCGCCGAGGTCGTGCAGTCGGTGCACCGCGTCGGCACGCTGGTGGCCGAGATCACGCACGCCACCGGCGAGCAGTCGCAGGGCATCGCCGAGGTCAACGGCGCGATCTCGACGATAGACCAGTCGACGCAGCAGAACGCCGCGCTCGCGGAGCAGGCCGCCGCGGCCTGCGTCGCGCTCGAGGCCCGCGCGGCGACGCTGGTGCGTGCGGTTCAGATCTTCCGCGTCGCGACGAACTGACTTCTTGGACGCCGCGATGGTGCCAATGGGCACCTCCGGCGCATCAAGCCGGCAGCGCCAAGCGGCCGCCGTGGACCGGCTTTGCCGGGCCACTGGCGGCGCCCCCTCGAGGGGGTGCGCCGAAGGCGCTGCGGGGGTGGGTCATTTCCGTTTGGGCAGTGCGATGACCGTGCCTTCGCGGCGCGGGTCGGCGGCGCCGTACTGGCGCCCCGTCGCCGGGTCGACCAGCACCGCCTGCACCGAGCCGATGTCGGTGATCGACACCGTGTAGCCCAGCGCCTTCAGCGCGTCGACCGTGGCCTGCGGCATCGCCGCCTCGGTGGCGACGCTGCTGCCGGCACCGGCGACCGATACGCGCGGCGCGTCTATCGCCTGCTGCAGCCCCATCTTGTGGTCGACGAGGTTCAGCGTCACGTTGAACACCGAGTTGATGATGGTCGCGCCGCCGGGCGAGCCGTAGGCCACGACCGGCTGGCCCTCGGGCGTGAACAGCATCGTCGGCGCCATGCTGCTGCGCGGGCGCTTGCCGGGCTGCACGTCGTTGTAGCCGGCGCTGCCGGTGTAGGGGTTGGTGCTGGGCGCGAGGTTGAAGTCGGTCAGCTCGTTGTTCAGCAGGAAGCCGAAGCTGCGGAACGAACCGTCCTCGCGCTTGTAGCCGGCGAACACGCCGATGCCGTGCGAGGACTCGATCGTGTTCGTGTACGAGACCATGTTGCCCCAGCGGTCGACGACCGAGAAATGGGTCGTGGTCTCGCCCGGGCCGGTCACCGGGGCGGCGACGGCGAGCTTGCGGCCGGCCTTCAGCGGCGCGCCGTCGTAGGGCCGCGGGTCGCCGGCCGTCGGGTCGGGCTGCTGGCGCACGCCGGGCACGATCAGCGCGCTGCGCTGGGCGACGTACTGCGGGTGCAGCAGGCCGCGCACCGGCACCGGCACGAAATCGGGGTCGCCGGCCCAGACGGCGCGGTCGGCGAAGGCCACGCGCATGGTTTCGGCCATGGTCTGCACGGTCTTGGCTTCGCCGAAGCCCCAGCCCTGGCTGGCGTCGCCGATGGGGAAACGTTCGATCAGGCCCAGCATCTGCAGCACCGTCGTGCCGCCCGAGGACGGCGGCGGCATGGTCTTGAGCTTCCAGCCGTGGTAGCCGCCTTCGACCGGCGTGCGCAGTGCCGGGGCGTAGGCCGCGAGGTCGGGGTAGTCCATGCTGCCGCCCTTGCTGCCGGGCTCGGTGCGCTGGAACTTCTGGCCCTCGACAATGCCGCGTGCGATGTCGCAGCCGATCTCGGGCTTGAGCTGGTAGAAGCAGTCGGGGCCGCGTGATGCGATCAGCCGCAGCGTCTGCGCCAGCGGTTCGTTGACGATCAGCTGGCCGACCTCGGGCGGCACGCCGCCGGGGCAGAAGAAGGCCTCGGCTTCGGGCGAGTTGCGTGCGCGTGAGTTGCAGCTGGCGCTGACGTAACGCGGCGTGGCCTCGAAGCCGTCGGCGGCGAGCCGGATCGCCGGCAGCATCACCCGGCCCAGGCCGAGCTTGCCCCAGCGTTCGACGGCATAGGCGGTGCCGCGCACCATGCCCGGCACGCCGACGGCCACGCCCTGCAGCGTGGGGTTGGGCACGCCGACGAACATGTCCGGCGTCGCGCCAGCGGGTGCGGTTTCGCGGCTGTCGACGATGAAGGTTTCGCCGCTCTCGGCCAGGTGGACCATCATGAAACCGCCGCCGCCGATGCCCGCCGACTGCGGCTCGACGACGTTGAGCGCGTAGGCGATGCCGACCGCCGCGTCGACCGCGTTGCCGCCCCAGCCGAGGATGCGTGCGCCGGCTTCGGCAGCGTAGGGGTTGGCCGCCGAGACGACGCCGCGGCGCAGGCCCTCGACCTTGGCCGCTTGGGCGACCGCGGCCAGTTGCGGCGCCGGGCGCGCGGCCGGCGCGGCGTCGCGTGCACAGGCGGCTTCGGCCAGCAGCAGCAGCGCGGCCAGCGGCAGTGCGGCGGCGGCGCGGGAAACGGGCGTCTTCGGCATCACGGTCCTTCGCAGTTCGGGCCGGGGCCCTGGGCGAACCGATGCTGCCTTCGCCGCCTATGGGCGGCAAGCGTGCCGACCCCCGGCACCGGGGGCGATCGGTATCAGAAGGTGACCAGCCCGGCCTCGGCGTCGACCTTGACCATTGGCCGCGCCAGCGCGCCGGCGGCGGCGCGCGCGTAGTCCTGGCGGAAGTTTTCGTCGTCGTGGAAACCGCGCCAGCCCACGGCGCGTGCGATCGCGGCCAGCTTGTCGGCCACCAGCACCTTGCCGAGCGCGCGCAGCGGCTCGCAGTCGTTGGCGATGAACTGCTCGTCGAGCCAGCGCCGGGCGACGTCGGGCGCCCACGGCGAGTCGTGGTCGGGCAGGTTCACGGTCAGCTCTTCGGGGCCGAACACGAGGCGCACGGTCGCTCTCATCGAAGCTCTCTCCTCCACCAGCGGGTCGGGCCAGTCTAGGGCGCCGCGCCACGCGCGCCCATCGGGCCTTCCCTGCGGGCCTCGTGCTCGATCCGGCAGCGGAGAAAGTATCAGTTTAAGTTAATTGAATATAGCAAAAATGCCAATTCCTTCGCGGTTTCGTGAAGGAATGCGTGCGGGCCCCGACGCCCGATTAAGGCGTGCTACAGCGGGGTCGCCTGGAGTCGATAGGCGTATGCATACGGCAAACCAATACGGTGGGCCGTCCCGCCAACCCCTCCCTCGCTCGAAACGACCTGTCCATGACGGAACTCTCCCTGCCGCGCCCCCGCACCGCCTTGGCCGCGGCGCGTCCGAGGCTGTCGCTGCGCCGCTGGCGGGCGACGACGGTCGCGCTGCCGCTGGTGCTGCTGCTCGGCGCCGCCGCCTCGGGCGAATGGGTGGGCTGGCTGGCGCTGCTGGCGCTGCTCGCCGTCGCCGTCTGGAGCGACCGGCGCAGCGCCGCCCAGGAGCGCCGCCACCAGGACGAGATGCGCAGCTGGCTCGACGGCCAGACCGCGCTCGGCCGGGATCTGGCGCCGCTGTGGTCGGCCCACGTCGACGGCGCGCGTGGCCAGATGGAGAGCGCGATCGTCGCGCTCACCGACCGTTTCGGCGGCATCGTCTCCAGCCTGGACACGGCGCTGGCTGCCGCCGGCTCGGGCGGTGACCACGGCGCCTCCGAAGTCCAGGGGCGCAGCCGCCGCGACCTGGAAGGCGTGCTCGGCTCGCTGCAGGCGGCGATGGACGGCAACGCCGTGCTGCGCCAGGCGGTGCAGCAGCTCGCGCCTTTCGTCGCCGAACTGCGCGAGATGGCCACCGAGGTCTCGGCGATCGCCTCCAAGACCAACCTGCTGGCGATCAACGCCGCGATCGAGGCCGCCCACGCCGGCCCCGAGGGCCGCGGCTTCGGCGTGCTGGCGCAGGAGGTGCGCAAGCTCTCGGCGCAGTCGGCGACGACCGGCGAACGCATGGCGCGCGACGTCGACGCGATCTCCAAGGCCATCGTGCAGGCCTGCGGCAACGCCGACCGGGCGGCCGCGACCGAAACGCAGACGCTGGCCGCGTCGCAGTCGGCGATCCATGGCGTGCTCGCCGACTTCGAGGGCGTCACGCGTTCGCTCGAAGCGGCGGCCGCGCGGCTGCAGACCGAGAGCCAGGGCATACAGGGCGAGGTCGTGCAGGCGCTGGTGCAGCTGCAATTCCAGGACCGCGTCAGCCAGCGCCTGAGCCACGTGCGCGACAGCCTGCTGCACCTGGCCGCGCTCAGCGACAGCGTGCGCCAACGATTCGAACAACAGGGCAGCAGCGCGCCGCTGGACACCGGCGTGCTGCTCGAGGAGCTGCGCAGCAGCTATGCGATGTCCGACGAGCACCTGACGGAGACGGCCGCCGGCACCCCCGCCGCCACGCCGGCGCCTGCCGCGCCGGCCGAAGACGCCGTCACCTTCTTCTGAACAACCGCCTCACACCAGGAACAGCGGACATGGGCAAGACCATCATGATCGTCGACGACTCGGCCTCCTTGCGGCAGGTCGTCGCCATCGCGTTGCGCGGTGCCGGCTACGACGTGCTCGAGGCCTGCGACGGTGCCGACGGGCTGCGCAAGCTCGTCGGCCAGAAGGTGCACCTGATCGTCAGCGACGTGAACATGCCCAACCTCGACGGCATCTCGTTCGTGAAGGCGGTCAAGCAGCTGGCGGCCTACCGCTTCACGCCGATCGTGATGCTGACCACCGAGTCGGCCGCGAACCGCAAGGCCGAAGGCCAGGCCGCCGGCGCCAAGGCCTGGGTGGTCAAGCCCTTCAACCCGCCGCAGCTGCTGGCGGTGGTGCAGAAGCTGGTGCTGCCGTAGCCCGCCGGCCGCCGCAAGGAGCCCCGATGACCCCGACAGACACCTTCGCCATCGACGGCGAACTGAGCATCTACCGCGCGGGCGAGCTGCGCGAGGCGCTGCTCGCCCGGCTCGCCGAAGCCGTCGCACACCCGCTGGAGATCGACCTGGCGGGTGTCACCGAGTTCGACAGCGCCGGCGTGCAGCTGCTGTTTGCCGCCAGGAAGAGCGCTGCCGCCCGCGGCCGCGAGCTGCGCCTCGTGCGCCACAGCCCGGCGGTGCTGGAGGTGTTCCAGGCGCTGGACCTCGCCGGCCACTTCGGCAACGCGCCGAACCTGCCCGCCGCGCGCTGACGCCGGGCCACCAGGGAGACGACAACGTGGACATGGACGACGCACTGAAGACCTTCTTCAGCGAGGCGCGCGAGCTGCTCGCCGAGATGGAGACGGCGCTGCTCACGGCCGAAGAGAGCGGCGGCGCCGCGGCCGACGTCAACGCCATCTTCCGCGCTGCGCACACGATCAAGGGTTCGGCCGGGCTGTTCGGGCTGGACGCGCTGGTGCGCTTCACCCATGCGCTGGAGAGCGTGCTCGACGACGTGCGCGCCGGCACCCTGCCGCTGGCCGGGCCGCTGCTGCCGCTGCTGCTGCGCTGCTGCGACCACCTGGCCAGTGGCATAGACACGATCGAGGCCGGCAGCGAACCCGATGCCGGCCACCTGGAGGAGGAGCGGGCGCTGCTGGTGCGCCTGGGCGACTTCGGTGCCGCCGGTGCCGCCGAGGCTGCGGCCGCGGTGCAGCCGCGCACCGAAACCCGGCCCGGCGAAGGCCAGTGGCATCTGTCGCTGCGCTTCGGCCCCGACGTGCTGCGCAACGGCATGGACCCGCTGTCCTTCATCCGCTACCTGTCCACGCTGGGCCGGGTCGAGCGCATCGTCACGCTGCCCGACGCCGTGCCCACGCTCGAGGGGCTGGACGCCGAGGCCTGCTGCCTGGGCTTCGAGATCGCACTCGTCACCGCGGCCGACCGGGCGACGATCGAGAGCGTGTTCGAGTTCGTCATCGACGACTGCGAGCTGCGCGTGGTGCCGCCCGAGAGCCGCATCGCCGAGTACGTCGACCTGATCCACGCGCTGCCCGAAGGCCCCGAGCGCATCGGCGAGATCCTGGTGCGCTGCGGCAGCGTCACCGAGCGCGAGCTCGAGGAGGCGCTGGGCCGCCAGCGCCAGGCCGACCCGGCGCCGCGTCTGGGCGCCATCCTCGCCGAGCAGGCGCAGCTCGCGCCCGAGGTCGTCGAGGCCGCGCTCGAGAAGCAGCGCCAGACGCGCGAGCACCGCTCGCAGGACGCGGCCACGATCCGCGTCGACGCCAGCCGGCTCGATCGCCTGATCACGCTGGTGGGCGAACTCGTCATCGCCGCCGCCGGCGCACAGCAGGCCGGCCGCCGCGTGCGCGACCTGGAGCTGCAGGCCGCGCATGCGACGCTGGCCGAACTGGTGCAGGAGGTGCGTGACGGCGCGCTCAACCTGCGCATGGTGCGCATCGGCGCCACCTTCTCGCGCTACAAGCGTGTCGTGCACGACGTCGCCCGGGAGCTGGGCAAGGACATCGAACTGCGCATCAGCGGCGAGGACGCCGAGCTCGACAAGACCGTGGTCGAGAAGCTGGGCGACCCGCTGATGCACCTGGTGCGCAACGCCATCGACCACGGCATCGACTCGCCCGAGCAGCGCCAGGCGCGCGGCAAGCCGGCGCGCGGCGTCGTCGCGCTCAACGCCTTCCACGACTCGGGGTCGATCGTGATCGAGGTCAGCGACGACGGCGGCGGCCTGGACCGCGAACGCATCCTGAAGAAGGCGCGCGAACGCGGCCTGGTCGCGCCCGACCACACGCCCAGCGAACACGAGATCGACCAGCTGATCTTCGAGCCCGGCTTCTCCACCGCCGAGCAGGTGACCAACCTGTCGGGCCGCGGTGTCGGCATGGACGTCGTCAAGCAGAACATCGCCGCGCTGCGCGGCAGCGTCGAGCTGCGCACGCGGCCTGGGCTGGGCACGACCGTCACCGTGCGCCTGCCGCTGACGCTGGCGATCATCAACGGCTTCCAGGTCGCGGTCGGCGGCTCGATGTTCGTCGTGCCGATGGAGATGGTCGACGAGTGCGTGGCCTACAGCTGCGCCGACGGCCACGACTACACCGACCTGCGTGGCCGCGTGCTGCCGCTGCTGCGTCTGCGCGAGCAGTTCCGCCTCGGCGGCCAGCCGCCGGCGCGCCAGAACATCGTCGTCGTGCAGGCCGCCGGCGCGCGCTGCGGGCTCGTCGTCGACGCGCTCCACGGCGAGAGCCAGACCGTCATCAAGCCGCTGTCGCGCATGTTCCAGCGCATCCGCGGCATCAGCGGCTCGAGCCTGCTGGGCTCGGGCGACGTTGCACTGATCCTGGACGTGCCCGCGCTGCTGGCTCAGGCCGGCCCGGGCTCCCATTCAACCCTCGAGCGCCGCGCGGTCACCGCGTGACGCCGGCTCCCACCCCGTTTCCTAAGGACCTGTCATGTTCGGAAAAATGAAAGTCGCCACCCGACTGACCCTCGGGTTCGGTCTGGTCATCGCGCTGCTGGTCGCGCTGTCGGTGCTGGGCATCACGCGCATGCAGGACGCTGCCAACGCCCTGGGCGTGATCGTCGACGACCGCGTGCCCAAGACCGCGGCCGGCGAGGGCATGCTGAAGAAAGCCATCGACAACGGCCGCCAGGCCCGTGCGCTGCTGCTGGCGCGCGACGACGCCGAGATGCAGAAGGCGCAGAAGACCATCCAGGACAACCTGGCCGCCAGTGCCGAAGCCTCGGCCAAGGTCAAGGCGATGTCCTCGAACCCCAAGGGCCTCGAGTTGGTCGCCGCGACGGACAAAGTGCGCGAGGACCTCGTCGGCAAGTTCCCGGCGTTCTTCGCGCTCGCCCGCCAGGACCGGACCAAGGCGATCGAGTACATGGTGGCCGAGATTGCGCCGGTGAACACCGCTTATCAGCGGGCCGTGCAGGCCCAGCTCGACTACTACGAAGAGCAGATGAAGGAGGCCTCGACCACGGCGCAGGCCGAGGTCGCCGAGGGCATCAAGCTCATCATCATGCTGGCCGTCGCCGCGATCGTCGTCGCCGTGCTCGTGGCGCTGCTGATCACGCGCAACCTCGTGCGCACCCTCGGCGGCGAGCCGGCCTATGCGGCCGACGTGCTGGGCCGTGTCGCTCAGGGCGACCTGACGGTCGAGGTCGCGACCAAGGCCGGCGACGAACGCAGCATGCTGTTCGCGGTGAAGAACATGGTGGCCAAGCTCTCGCAGGTCGTCACCGAGGTCAACCAGAGCGCCGAGGCGCTGGCCGGTGCGTCCGAGGAGGTCAGCGCGACCGCGCAGTCGCTGTCGCAGTCGGCCAGCGAGCAGGCCGCCGGCGTCGAGGAGACCAGCGCCTCCATGGAGCAGATGACGGCGTCGATCGCGCAGAACACCGAGAACGCCAAGGTCACCGACGGCATGGCCACGAAGGCTGCGACCGAAGCCCAGGAAGGCGGCGAATCGGTCAAGTCCACGGTCTCGGCGATGAAGCAGATCGCGCAGAAGATCTCGATCATC
Source organism: Rubrivivax gelatinosus (assembly GCF_016583785.1). Lineage (GTDB taxonomy): Bacteria > Pseudomonadota > Gammaproteobacteria > Burkholderiales > Burkholderiaceae_C > Rubrivivax > Rubrivivax gelatinosus_B. Next base: position 16,889 of record NZ_NRRU01000008.1, read on the forward strand.
GACGACATCGCCTACCAGACCAACCTGCTGGCGCTGAACGCCGCGATCGAAGCCGCGCGGGCCGGTGAACACGGCAAGGGCTTCGCCGTCGTCGCCGCCGAGGTGCGCAAGCTGGCCGAACGCAGCCAGGTCGCGGCGCAGGAGATCGGCGACGTCGCCGGCTCCAGCGTCGAACTGGCCGAACGTGCCGGCCGCCTGCTCGACCAGATCGTGCCCAACATCCAGAAGACCTCCGACCTGGTGCAGGAGATCACGGCCGCGTCGCAGGAGCAGTCCACCGGCGTCGGCCAGATCAACGCCGCTGTGACCCAGCTGAGCCAGACGACGCAGCAGAACGCCTCGAGCTCGGAAGAGCTGGCGGCCACGGCCGAGGAGATGAGCAGCCAGGCCGAGCAGTTGCAGCAGGCGATGGCCTTCTTCAAGCTGAGCAGCGCGCCGGCGGCGCGTTCGCGCCAGCCGGCCGCGCGTGCCGACAGCCCCGAGCGCCGGGCCGCGGCCGTGATCCGGCGCGCCGCGGCACCGGCCGGCGGCAGCGCCGCCACGGTCGACGAGTCGGACTACGTCAACTTCTGACGGGGGCGCCGCGATGATGCCCACTCTCGTGTCCCCGGGCGCCGCGGTGCTGCGCCCGGTGCCCCCGGCCGACGCCGACCCCGGCCAGGTCCTGACCTTCGTGCTCGGCGGCGAGTTGTTCGCGATCGCGATCCTCGCGATCAAGGAGATCATCGAATACCGCGCACCCACCGAGGTGCCGGCGATGCCGCAGGCGGTGCTCGGCGTCATCAACCTGCGCGGCGCGGTCGTGCCGGTGATGGACCTGCAGGCGCGTCTGGGCCGCAGCCGCTCCACGGTCGGCCGGCGCTCGTGCATCGTCATCGTCGAGATCGCCGACGGCGACGGCTCGCAGGTCGTCGGCGTCGTTGTCGACGCCGTCAGCGAGGTGCTGGAGATCCCGGCCAGCGAGATCGAGCCGCCGCCGAGCTTCGGTTCGCGCGTCCCGGCCGACTTCATCCTCGGCATGGGCAAGGTGCGCGGGCGCTTCGTGATCCTGCTCGACGTCGCGCGCGTGCTGGCGATCGACGACCTGATCGGCGCCGCCGCGCTGGCCGCCTGACGCCTGCGCGGGAACAGCCCATGTCCTCGGCTCGTGTCGCCTTCGATTCGATCCTCGTCGTCGACGACAGCGACGTGCAGCGGCGCCACGCCGCCGGGCTGTGCCTGGAACTGGGCGTGCGGCGCGTGCACGAAGCCCCCGGCGGCGCCGAGGCGCTGGCGCTGCTGCAGGAGCTGAAGCCGCCGCCGCAGGTCGTCTTCGTCGACCTCGAGATGCCGGAGATGGACGGCATCGAGCTGATCGAGACGATGCAGCGCCGCGGGCACCTGCTGCCGCTGGTCGTGCTGTCGGCCCGCGACGGCGCGCTGATCCACTCGGTGGAGGTGCTGGCGCGCGAGATCGGCATGCCGGTGCTGGCGGCGCTGTCCAAGCCGCTGGCGCGCGACGCGCTGGCCGCGGTGCTGCTGCGCCAGGCCAGACCGCGCCCGCACCGGCGGCCCGATGCCCAGCTGCCGCCGGCCGCCGACCTGGCCGAAGCGATCCGCACCGGCCAGGTGGCGGTGCACTACCAGCCCAAGGTCGATCTGCGCACCGGGCTGTTGCGTGGCGTCGAGGCGCTGGCGCGCTGGCGCCATCCGGTGGCCGGCGACGTGCCCGCCGGCGGCTTCGTCGAGCTCGCCGAGAACAGCGGCCTGATCCGCGACCTGAGCTATTCCGTCATCGACAGCGCGCTGGCCTGCGTCGCGTACTGGAATGCCCGCGGGCTGCGGATGTCGATGGCGCTGAACCTGTCGCCGCGACTGCTCGGTGCGCCCGACCTCGTCGGCGAGCTGCTGGCGCGGGTGCAGGGCCACGGTCTGGAGCCGCCGCAGATCGTGTTCGAGCTGACCGAGGGTTCGGTCGTGCAGTCCTACGACGGCGGCATCGGCGTGCTGACGCGGCTGCGCCTGAAGGGCTTCGGGCTGTCGATCGACGACTTCGGCACCGGCTACGCGTCGATGAGCCAGCTCGCGCGCATCCCGTTCAGCGAACTGAAGATCGACCGCCGTTTCGTGCACGGCGCCTCGGTGCGCCACGCCCAGCGCATGCTGGTCGAGTCGGCGCTGGAGACGGCGCGCCGGTTCGAGCTCGTCAGCGTCGCCGAAGGCGTCGAGTGCCTGGCCGACTGGCAGCTGCTGCAGAACGCAGGCTGCAACGTCGCCCAGGGTTATCTGATCGCGCGCCCGATGCCGGCCGAGGACCTGCCCGGCTGGCTCAAGAGCCATCAGGCGCGGCTGCCCGAGCTGCGCGCACCCCAGTCTGCCGTCTGAAGGACCGATGAACGATCCCGCCATCTCCGAACGCGAGTTCGAGCGTTTCCAGCTTTTCATCCACGAAGCCGCCGGCATCCGTCTGTCGCCGGCGAAGAAGGCCCTGGTCAGCGGCCGGCTCTCGCGCAGGTTGCGTGAACACGGCCTGGGCAGCTACGAGGAGTACTACAGCCTGCTGCACAGCGGCGACGCGCCCGGCGAGTTCCAGACCGCGATCGACCTGCTGACGACCAACGAGACCTACTTCTTCCGCGAACCTCGCCATTTCGATCTGCTGGAACAGATCGCGCGCGAGGCCGCGGCCGAGGCCCGGCCGCTGCGCGTCTGGAGCGCGGCCTGCTCCAGCGGCGAGGAGTGCTACACGATCGCGATGGTGCTGGCCGAGACCATGGGCACGACGTCGTGGGAGGTGATGGGTAGCGACATCAGCAGCCGCGTGCTGGAACGCGCGCGCAGCGCGCGCTACCCGATGGAGCGCGCGCGCCAGGTGCCGCCGGCGCTGCTCAGGCGCCATTGCCTGCGCGGCCAGGGGCCGGCCGACGGCACGCTGCTGGTGGCGCGTGCGCTGCGCGAGCGTGTCAGCTTCGCCCAGCTCAACCTGAACCGGCCGCTGCCGGCGATCGGCCGCTTCGACATCGTCTTCCTGCGCAACGTGATGATCTATTTCGACGCCGACAAGAAGCGCGAGGTCGTCGCCCGCGTGCTCGGCCAGCTCGTGACCGGCGGGCACCTGCTGATTGGGCACTCGGAGACCCTGCACGGCGTCAGCAACGCGGTGCGCCAGGTGGCGCCGTCCACCTACGTCAAGGTCTGAACGCGGTGGCGGTCAAGCCGATACAGGTTCTCGTCGTCGACGACTCCGCGGTGGTGCGCCAGGTGCTGGGCGCGCTGTTCGCGCAGACGCCCGACTTCGAGGTCACGACCGCGTCCGACCCGATCATCGCGATGGAGCGCATGCAGCGCGCCTGGCCCGACGTCCTCGTGCTCGACGTCGAGATGCCGCGCATGGACGGCCTGACCTTTTTGCGCAAGCTGATGCACGAGCGGCCGACGCCGGTCGTGATCTGCTCGACGCTGACCGAGAAGGGCGCGCGCACGACGATGGAGGCGCTGGCGGCCGGCGCGGTGGCCATCGTCACCAAGCCGCGCCTGGGGCTCAAGCAGTTCCTCGGCGAAGCCGCCGCCGAGCTGGTGGCGACCGTGCGCGGCGCCGCCCAGGCGCGGCTGCATCCGCGGCGGGCGCCGGCCGAGCCGGCGCCGGTGCCGGCCAAGCTGAACGCCGACGCGGTGCTGCCGCCCTCGGGCGCACGCGCGATGTCGCAGACCACCGAACGCATCGTCGCGCTCGGCACCTCGACCGGCGGCACCCAGGCGCTGGAGCGGGTGTTGACGGCGCTGCCGCGTGTCTGCCCAGGCATCGTGCTGGTGCAGCACATGCCCGAACGTTTCACCGCCGCCTTCGCCCAGCGCCTGGACTCGGTCTGCGAGGTCGAGGTGCGCGAGGCCGGCACTGGCGACCGAGTCATCCCGGGCCGGGTTCTGATCGCCCCCGGCGGCCGCCACCTGGTGCTACGGCGCAGCGGCGCCTACTACCACGTCGACGTCGTCGACGGCCCGCCGGTCAACCGCCACCGGCCCTCGGTCGACGTGCTGTTCCGCTCGGTCGCACGTGCCGCCGGCGCCAATGCCACCGGCATCATCATGACCGGCATGGGCGACGATGGCGCCGCCGGGCTGCTGGAGATGCGCCAGGCCGGCTCGCGCACGCTGGCCCAGGACGAGGCGAGCTGCGTTGTCTATGGAATGCCGAAGGAAGCGGTTCGACGTGGATCTGTCGAACGCTCCGTTGGGCTGGATCAAATCGCCCGCGAGATCGTCGCTTCGGCCTGAAGTCCGGCCCCTAAACCGTCGCCAGCGTGACGTATCGTGACGGCAGGGCGTGCCTAGACTGCCCTTCCTATCGGTTCACCGCGGCCCGGCCGCTGTACTCCAGCGCGCCATGGCCGTCCGTCGTTCCGCTTCGCCCCCGCCCAAACCCCGCCGCCGCAGTGCTCAGGCGCAAGCGGCGTTCCGCCAGTCGCTGGTCGACGAGGCCAAACGCCTGCTGATCGAGCACGGGCCGGATGCGGTGACGATCCGCGCCGTGACCGAGCCGCTTGGCGCCTCGCTGATGGCCTTCTACACCTACTTCGACGGCAAACAGGCCCTGCTGCGTGCGGTCTGGGGCGAGTACATGAGCGAACTGCAGCAGGTGCTTCTGGCCGCGGCGCCCGAGGGCACGCCGCCGCTGCAGGCCTTGCGCGCCCATGCCGAAGCCTTCATCGGCTACTGGGAGGCCCATCCGGACCTGTACCGCATCGCCTACCAGCCGGCGCTCAGCGTGGAGTCGACCACCGAGACGGCGCGCACCGATCCGGTTTATTACGAGATGCTGGAGCTCGGCCGCCGCCGTGTCGCCGCCGTCGTCGGCCGCGAGCCGCATGACCACGAGGTGCTGACGCTGGGCGAGTTGCTGTTCACCAAGGGCGTCGGCTATTTGCACACGGTGCTCGTGCTGTCCCGCTATCCGATCGATGACCGCAAGCGCCTGCGCCGCGAGGTCATAGACGACATCGTCGAGACCTTCCGCCGACGGCAGCGGGCCACGGGCTGATCGCGGCAAGCGGCTGGCGGCCATGGGCGCCCAAACCGCCCATAGTAGACTTTGCCCGCGGTATCTCCCGTGCGGCATCCGGCACGCGCGGGCCGCAGCGATTCCCCGTCTTGCCATGTCCCATCTGCCGGCTGTCCCCCTCTTCGACCTCAAAAGCACCGCCTGGCTGCTGACCGCGCTGCGCCTGCACAGCGCCGACGCCGCCGCGCTCGGTGCCGCGCTCGACCAGCGTTTCGCCGACAGCCCCGGCCTCTTCGACGACGAACCGCTGGTCGTCGACCTGAGTCCGCTGCGCGACGGCGAGGCCGTGCCCGACTTCGCGGCGCTGCTGGCGCATCTGGCACGCCACCGCATGCGCGCCGTCGCCGCCCAGGGCGGCAACGCGGCGCAGATGGACGCGGCGCGTGCCGCCGGCCTGCCGCCGGCGACCGAGCCCGAGGTCCGCCACGAGGCCCGCCCCGAGCCCGAGACGCGCGAGGTCGTGCGCGAAGTCGAGGTGATCCGCGAGGTCGAGGTCCCGGTGCCCGCCGCGGCGGCCACGACGCTGATCGTCGACAAGCCGCTGCGCTCGGGCCAGCGCGTCTACGCACGCGGCGGCGACCTGGTCGTGCTCTCGGTCGTCAGCTTCGGCGCCGAGGTCATCGCCGACGGCAGCATCCACGTCTACGCGCCGCTGCGCGGCCGCGCCATCGCCGGCGCACGCGGCGACGCCGACGCCCGCATCTTCAGCACCTGCATGGAGCCGCAGCTGGTTTCGGTGGCCGGCATGTACCGCACCACCGAGACGCCGCTGGCGGACGACGTGCTCGGCAAACCCGCGCAGGTGCGCCTGGAAGGCGAGCGGCTCGTGATCGAGCCGCTGGCCGTGTCCTGAGGGCGCGCCGCGCCTTCTTCATCCCACAGAGGAAACCCAACACGATGAGCCGAATCATTGTCGTCACGTCCGGCAAGGGCGGCGTGGGCAAGACCACCACCAGCGCCAGCTTCGCCTCGGGCCTGGCGCTGCGCGGCCACAAGACCGCGGTGATCGATTTCGACGTCGGCCTGCGCAACCTCGACCTGATCATGGGCTGCGAGCGCCGCGTGGTCTACGACCTGATCAACGTGATCCACGGCGAGGCCAAGCTGCAGCAGGCGCTGATCAAGGACAAGAACTGCGAGAACCTGTTCGTGCTCGCCGCCAGCCAGACGCGCGACAAGGACGCGCTGGTGCAGGACGGCGTCGAACGGGTGCTGGCCGAACTCGCCGAGCTCGGCTTCGACTACGTCATCTGCGACTCGCCGGCGGGCATCGAGACCGGCGCGCTGATGGCGATGCACTTCGCTGACGAAGCGCTGATCGTCACCAACCCCGAGGTCTCGTCGGTGCGCGACAGCGACCGCATCCTGGGCATGCTGTCGTCGAAGACGCGGCGCGCGATCGACGGCAAGGAACCGGTCAAGGAGCACCTGCTGATCACGCGCTACGACCCCGAGCGTGTCGAGGACGGGCAGATGCTGTCGCTCAAGGACGTGCAGGAGATCCTGCGCATCCCGCTGATCGGCGTCGTGCCCGAGAGCGAGGCGGTGCTCAGCGCCAGCAACCAGGGCCTGCCGGCGATCCACCTGAAGGACACCGACGTCGCCGAGGCGTACAAGGACGTGGTCGCGCGCTTTCTCGGCGAGGAGCGCCCGATGCGCTTCACCGACTACCAGAAGCCCGGCTTCTTCAAGCGCCTGTTCGGCGGGAGGTAACACGCGATGTCCTTCCTCTCGTTCTTCCTCGGAGAGAAGAAGCAGACCGCGACGGTCGCCAAGGAGCGGCTGCAGATCATCCTGGCGCACGAGCGCTCGGGGCGCGGCACGCCGCGCGCCGACTACCTGCCCAAGCTGCAGCAGGAACTGATGGCCGTGATCAGCAAGTACGTGAAGATCGCGCCCGAGGACGTGAAGGTCAGCGTCGAACGCCAGGACAACTTCGAGATCCTCGAAGTCAAGATCGAGCTGCCCGACGAGCTGCGCTGAAGCGCGCGGCCGCTGCGGCCGCGTTCAGTCGTCCTGGCGGTCGAGGTCGCGCGCGCGCTTCGGCTTGTCGCCGGCCAGCGGCGGCGGCAGTTCGTCGCCGGCGTGGCGGCGGCGGAACAGCGCCGCACGCGCCAGCACGATGGTCGTCACCGGCGCCGTGATCGACAGCAGCATCACCGTCAGCCAGACGTGCAGCGAGAGCTGGCCTTCACGCGCGGTGAAATGCACGATCGAGGCCGCGACGACGAGCCAGGCCGCCAGCGTCGAGGCCAGCGCCGGCGCGTGCATGCGGGTGAAGAAGTCCTTCAGCCGCCACAGCCCGAGCGCCGAGGTCAGCACCACGCCGCCGCTGGCCAGCAGCAGCAGCGCGACGACGATGTCGCTCCAGGGGGGCATCGTCATTCGATCGCCTCCCCGCGCAGCAGGAACTTGGCCAGCGCCACCGAGCCGACGAAGCCGAACAGCACCATCAGCAGCGCGCCTTCGAAGTACATGCGGCTGTCGTAGCGGATCGCCAGCGCCAGCATCATCAGCATGCCGACGATGTAGATGAAGTCGAGCGCAAGCACGCGGTCCTGCGCGCTCGGGCCGCGCAGCAGCCGCGCCAGCGCGATCGCCATCGCCAGCGCGTACAGCGCCAGCGTGCCGGCGATGGCCCAGGTCAGCAGCGGCGTCATTCGAAGATCTCCTTGAGCGGGCGTTCGTAGCGCTGCTTGAAATGGGCGACGAATTCGGCCTCGCCGGCGAGGTCGAAGACGTGCAGCCGCAGCGCGCTGCGGTCGGGCGCCAGTTCGCACCACACGGTGCCGGGCACGACGGTCGTGATCATCGCCAGCGCCGCCAGCGCGTGCACGTCGCGCAGCTCCAGCGGCACGGTGACGAAGCTGCCGCGCGGCGGCTGCCGCCCCGAACGCAGTACGCCGCGCAAGACGTCCAGCGCCGACTGGACGACGTCGACGCCGACGGCGGCGACCAGCCGCAGCACGACCAGCGGCCGCCGCACCGGCCCAGCCGGCGGGCGCAGCGGCGACATCAGCTTGGGCATCAGCAGCGCCAGCAGCAGGCCCAGCGCCAGCGAGCCGGGCGCCAGCGATGGCCGCAGCAGCAGCCACATCCCGAACAGCCCGATCGACACCAGCGGCGCCGGCAGCCAGCGTTTCATCGTGCCACCTCCACCAGCGGCGCCGGCAGCGGCTGCGCCGCCGTCACCGCGTCGATGTAGCCCTGGGGCGAAAGCAGCGCCTCGGCGGTGGCGCGCGTGTACACGAGCACCGGCTCGCCGCCGACGACGAGCGCCGCCAGCACCGCCAGCAGCGCCGCGATCGGCAGGCCTTCGATGACACGCAGCCGCGGCGCCGGGCGGTCGCCCAGGGTCCAGAAGTGGCGGATGCCGATGCGCACCAGCGCCGTCGCCGCCATCAGCCCCGAGACGATCAGCAGCGCGAACAGCACCCAGGCCGCCAGGTCGCGCCGCGGCAGCAGCGCCGACAGCATCGCCAGCTTGCCGACGAAACCCGACAGCGGCGGCAGCCCCGACAGGCCGATGGCGCAGATGCCGAAGGCGACGCCGACGAAAGCCAGCGCGGCCGGGATCGCGCGGCCGATCAGCACCTCCTCGTCGTCGTCGAGGTTGACGGTGCGCGGCGGCGCGGTGTCGACGAAGTCGGGCAGCACCTCGTCGCCCGGGTCGGCCTGCGGTGGCGCGGTCTCGACCTCGCGCGCACGCTCGAGCAACTCGACCACCAGGAACATCGCCGCGCCGGCCAGCGTCGAGCTCGCCAGGTAGTACAGCGCGCCGCCGGCCAGCGCCGTCTCGTGCAGCCCGATCGCCGCGATCAGCGTGCCCGACGAAGCGATGACGCTGTAGCCCGCCAGCCGCCCCGGCTGCTGCGAAGCCAGCATGCCGACCGAGCCGTAGGCCAGCGTCGCGATGCCGCCCCAGGCCAGCAGGTCGCCGCCGTAGAAGGCCGAGGCGCCGGCGCTCTCGGGGAAACACAGCGTCCACAGCCGCAGCACCGCGTAGACGCCGACCTTGGTCAGGATCGCGAACACCGCCGCCGACGGCGCGCCGGCCGCGGCATAAGCCGGCGGCAGCCAGAAGTTCAGCGGCCACAGCGCCGCCTTGGCGAAAAAGGCCACGCCGAGGATGGACGCGCCCGCCAGCAGCAGGCCGCGGTCGGAGTCCGCCACCAGCGCCAGCTTGCGCGCGATGTCGGCCATGTTCAGCGTGCCGGTGACGCCGTAGAGCACCGCCACGCCGATCAGGAACAGCAGCGAGGCGACGAGGTTGATCGCGATGTAGTGCAGCCCGGCGCGCACCCGCTCGGGCCCGCCGCCGTGCAGCAGCAGCGCGTAGCTGGCCGCCAGCAGCACCTCGAAGAAAACGAAGAGATTGAACAGGTCGGCGGTCAGGAACACGCCGTACAGCCCCATCAGCTGGAGCTGGAACAGCACGTGGAAATAGACCCCGGCCCGGTGCCAGCGTGCCAGTGCGAACAGCAGCGCGCCGAGCGCGACGCAGCCGGTCAGCACCATCATCAGCGCCGAGAGCCGGTCGACGACGAGCACGATGCCGTAGGGCACCGGCCAGTTGCCCGGCAGGTAGACCGAGTAGACCGCCGGTGCGTCCTGGGTGTTAACGCCTTGCAGCAGCAGCAGCGCGATCACGAGCCCGGCGCCGGTCGACAGCGTGTTGAACACCGCCTTGATGCCGCGGCGCTGCTCGCCCAGCAGCAGCATCGCCGCGGCCGTGAACAGCGGCAGCAGCACCGGGGCGGCGATCCAGTCGGGAGCCAGCGTCATGGCTGCTCCTCTTCCTGGCCGTCGACGTGGTCGCCGCCGGACAGCCCGCGCAGCGCCAGCAGCACGACGAGGAACAGCGCCGTCGTCGCGAAGCCGATGACGATGGCCGTCAGCACCAGCGACTGCGGCAGCGGGTCGGTGTAGTTCAGCAGGTCGGGCGCGACGCCGGGCACGACGATGGGCTCGCGGTCGACCGCCAGGCTGCCGACGCTGAAGATGAACAGGTTGACCGCGTAGGACAGCAGCGACAGCCCGACCAGCACCTGGAAGGTCCGCGGCCTGAGGATCAGCCAGACGCCGGCCCCGGTGAGCACGCCGATCGCGAGCGAGACCACGACTTCCATCAGGCCTCCCCTGCGCGTTCGGCGACGGGGCGGCGCTGTGCGCGCAGCGACTGGTGGGCGATGGCCGTCAGCAGCAGCAGCGTCGAGCCGACGACGACGGCGAACACGCCCAGGTCGAACAGCGCCGCGCTCGGCAGGTGCAGCGTGCCCAGCAGCGGCACGGCGACGTGCGCGGTGTGCGTCGTCAGGAAGGGATAGCCGAAAGCCAGCGAGCCCAGGCCGGTCGCGAGCGCGACCAGCAGCCCGAAGGCGATCCAGCGCGGGGGTTTGAGCACCATGCGTTCTTCGACCCAGCGTGTGCCCGAAACCATGTACTGGGCGATGAAGGCGATCGAGACCACGAGCCCGGCGACGAAGCCGCCGCCGGGTTCGTCGTGGCCACGCAGGAACAGGTGGGCGGCGAAGATCCCGGCCACCGGCAGCAGCAGCCGCACCAGCACCGCCGGCACTTCCAGATAGCTCTGCGCCGCCAGCGGCGAGTCGGCGTGTTCGGCCAGGTCGCTGGGGCCGTCGGGTGCCACCAGCTGCTGCTGCGTCGGCCGGTGGATCACCTCGCGCGGCGGGCGGAAGCGCCGCAGCAGCGCGTAGACCGTGATGCCGACGATGCCCAGCACCGTGATCTCGCCCAGCGTGTCGAAGGCGCGGAAGTCGACCAGCATCACGTTGACGACGTTGGTGCCGCCGCCCAGCGGCAACGCGTTCTCGAGGAAGTAGGGCGAGATGCTGAGCGGCGCGTGCCGCGTCAGCAGCGCGAACGACAGCGCCGCCAGCCCCGCGCCCAGTGCCAGCGCGATGAAGAAGTCGCGCCGCCGGCGCCAGCGGGCGCGCGCGTCGCTGCGCGGGTCGTCGGGCACCGTGCGTTTGGGCAGCCAGCGCAGGCCGAGCAGGAAGAGCACGACGGTGACCACCTCGACTGCCAGCTGTGTCAGCGCCAGGTCGGGCGCCGAGAACCAGGCGAAGGTGATGCACAGCGCCAGCCCGACGACGCCCAGCATCGTCAGCGCCGCCAGCCGGTGGTACTTGGCCTGCCAGGCGGCGCCGACGGCGCTGGCCGCGCCGACGGCCCAGAGCAGCACGAAACCCGGCGCCCCCGGCATGCGCGCGCGCTCGCCCCATTCCAGCGGCACGACCAGCGCCGAGGCCGCGCCGGTGAGCCCGGCGGCAGCGACGATGGCCAGCAGCTGCGGCTGCAGCCGGCGCGTGCCCAGCAGCCGCAGCGTGCGCCGCGACCAGGCCGTGACCTGGGCCAGCGCGTGGTGGAAGACACGCCGGCCGTCGTAGCGCCCGACCAGCGGCGCGCCGCCGCGTGGCCGGCGCTTGAAGGCCCGGGCGTAGGACAGATAGACGACGATGCCGCCGGCCATCGCCACCGCGCTCATGATCAGCGGCGTGTTCAGCCCGTGCCACAGCGCCAGGCTGTAAACCGGCAGCGTGCCGCCGACGACCGGGCGTGCCGCGGTCTCCAGCAGCGGGCCGATGACCAGCGCCGGCAGCGTGCCGACCGCGATGCAGGCCAGCACCAGCAGCTCCACCGGCACGCGCATCCAGCGCACCGGCTCGTGCGGCTCGCGCGGCAGCTCGCGTGCTTCGGGGCCGAAGAAGACGTCGTGGCCGAAACGCAGCGAATAGACCACCGCGAACACCCCGGCCAGCGTCGCCGCCAGCGGCAGCACGATCTGCACCACCGGGTTGGCGCCGACGAACACCGTCTCGGCGAAGAACATCTCCTTGGACAGGAAGCCGTTGAGCAGCGGCACCCCGGCCATCGCGGCGCAGGCGACGATGGCCAGCGTGCCCGTCACCGGCATGTGCCGGAACAGGCCGTCGAGGCGGCGCATGTCGCGGGTGCCGGTCTCGTGGTCGATGATGCCCACCGACATGAACAGCGAGGCCTTGAAGGTCGCGTGGTTCATCATGTGGAACACCGCCGCCACCGCCGCCACCGGGCTGTCCAGCCCCAGCAGCAGCGTGATCAGCCCGAGGTGGCTGATGGTCGAATACGCCAGCAGCCCTTTCAGGTCGTTCTGGAACATCGCCGCCCAGGCGCCCAGCAGCAGCGTCGCCAGGCCCGTGCCGCCGACGATCCAGAACCAGGGCTCGGTGCCCGACAGCACCGGCCACAGCCGCGCCAGCAGGAAGACCCCGGCCTTGACCATGGTCGCCGAGTGCAGGTAGGCCGACACCGGCGTCGGCGCCGCCATCGCGTGCGGCAGCCAGAAGTGGAACGGGAACTGCGCGCTCTTGGTCAGCGCGCCGAGCAGCACCAGGCCCAGGATCCACGGATACAGCCGGTGCGCACGCACCGTGTCGCCGGCGGCGAGCACGGCGTCGAGTTCGTAGCTGCCGACCACGTGGCCCAGCAGCAGCACGCCGGCCAGCAGCGCCAGGCCGCCGCTGGCGGTGACGGTGAAGGCCATGCGCGCGCCGCGGCGCGCGTCGCGGCGGTGCGTCCAGTAGCCGATCAGCAGGAAGGAGAAGACGCTGGTCAGCTCCCAGAAGATCACCAGCTGCAGCAGGTTGCCCGAGACGACGACGCCCAGCATCGCGCCCATGAAGCCCAGCAGCAGCGAATAAAAACGCGCCGCCGGGTCTTCGGGCGACAGGTAGTAGCGCGCGTAGACGATGACCAGCAGCCCCATGCCCGCGACCAGCATCGCGAACATCCAGGCGAAGCCGTCCAGGCGCACCACCACGTCCAGCCCCAGGCTGGGCAGCCAGGTCAGGCGTTCGACGACCACTCCACCGGCGGCGACCTCGGGATACAGCAGCGCCAGCGGCACCGCGACCGCAAGCGCGACCGCCGCGGCCCAGACCGAATCGAGGTTGCGCGCGGTCGTCGGCAACAGCGCGGCGACCGCGCTGCCGATGAACGGCAATACGAGCAGAAGCAGAAGGGACATCGAGGCCCGAGTCTAGTGGCGAAAGACCGCCGGCCCGCGATGCGCGCCGAAAAACGCCGCAGATTCAAGGACTTGCGAGAAGTTCCGTGAGTTTGGGCGAAGGTCGGCGGTGCTTGCCGCGCATCAAGCGAAAGAGCCCGCGGTGGCCGGGGCGGCGCAGGGGCTTCAGACAATCCCGAGATCGGCGCCGGCCGCGCCGCAGCCCAGGAGGACGCCCGTGCCACAGCCCGCATCCTTGCTCGCCGCCACCGACTTCTCGCCCCAGGCGCGCCAGGCCGGAGAACGCGCCGCGCGCCTGGCGCGCGAGACCGGCGCGCCGCTGGCGCTGGTGCACGTGCTGCCCGGCGACACGCTGGCGGCGCTGCGCGACTGGCTGGGCGCCGGCACCCAGCCCGAACAGGCGATGCACGACGAAGCCGCGGCCGCGCTGGCGCAGCAGGCTGCCACGCTGCAGGCAGGGCGCCACGTGGTGCCCGACGCCGTCTGCGCCAGCGGCGCGGTGCTCGACGAGATCCTGCGCGAGGCCGGGCAACGCCGGGCGGCGCTGCTGGTGCTGGGTGCCAGCGGCACCGGCTTTCTGCGCCGGCTGGTGCCGGGCAGCACCGCCGAGCGCCTGATGCGGCGCAGCACGCTGCCGCTGCTGGTCGTGCGCCAGCCGCCGCACGAGCCTTACCGGCGGGCGCTGGTGGCGGTCGACTTCTCGCCCTGGTCGCAGCCGGCGGTGGCGCTGGCGCACCGCTTCGCGCCGCATGCGCAGCTGGTGCTGCTGGCGGTCTACGAAGTGCCGTTCGGCGAGAAGCTGCGCTACGCCGGCGTGGACGAAGCCACCGTCGAGCGTTACCGCGAGCAGGCGCGCGCCGACGCCGCACACCGGCTGCAGGCGCTGGCCGATGCCTGCGGCCTGCGCCCGGCGCAGTGGCGGCCCTGCATCGTCGAAGGCAATGCCTCGCTGCGCATCGTCGAGCAGGAGCAGGAGCTGGGCTGCGACCTCGTCGTGCTCGGCAAACACGGCCGCGCGGCGAGCGTCGACCTGCTGCTGGGCAGCACGACGCGGCACGTGCTGGCCGAAGGGGCCGTGGACGTGCTGGTGTCCACGGCGCGCGACTGAACCTGGCGGCCACCCCGCGCCGTTCAGACGTTCACGCAAAATCTCGCAAAATAATCCGCAACATCGTGCGATATTCATAGGTGAAATGGAACACCAGAAATCTCGCAGATGAAGTCGCAAGAAATCGATCGCGACGACGCGCTACAGCAATTCGAACCGCTGATGCCGTCGGCGTCGAAGCTCGAACCTTTGCTCGAGCAGGCGAGCGACCTCGTGCGCGAGGCGGCGGTGCTCGGCGCATCGGCCGCTCCGGCGGCGCGCAGCGAACTGCGTGCGTTGCTGCGCAGCATGAATTCGTACTACACGAACCGCATCGAAGGCGAGCAAACCCGCCCGTCGGAGATCGAGCGTGCGCTGCTGCAGGACTACTCCGGCGATGCCGACCTCGCTCGCCGCCAGCGCCTGGCGGTGGCCCACATCGAGACCGAGCAGCAGTGCGAAGACCGGCTCGACGGCCTGCTCGCCGAAAGCCGTGAAGCGGCGCCTCGCTGGCTGTATTCCGCGGAGTGTGTCCAGTGGCTGCACGAGCGCCTGTTCTCGGGGCTGGGCGAACAAGACCTGCGTCTGGCTGACGGCTCGCTGATGGTCCCCGGCCGGTTCCGCGAGCGCCAGGTCGCCGTGGGACGGCACGAAGCGCCGCTGCACACCACGCTGGACGCCTTCGTGAGCCGCTGGGCGCAGGTTTACGGCAGCGTGCGCCGCGGCGAAGCCAGCGTCGTCGCGGCCATGGCCTCGCATCACCGTCTGGCCTGGGCCCACCCTTTCGCCGACGGCAATGGCCGGGTCTGCCGTCTGCACACCCATCTGGTGTTGCACGCCGCCGGGCTGACGCACGGCCTGTGGTCGCCGCTGCGCGGCTTCGCGCGCAGCCAGCCCCGCTACAAACAACTGCTGCAGGCCGCCGACGAGCACCGCCAAGGTGACCTGGACGGGCGCGGCAATCTCACCGAAGCCGGTTTCGTCGCCTGGATCGGCTACGCGCTGGAGACCTGCCTGGATCAGGCGCGCTTCATGCGCCAGATGCTGGACGTCGCCGACATCCAGGGCCGCATCGACGCCGCGCTGAGCTTCGAGCAGTCGGCGCGCCAGTCCGGCGTGCGGCGCGAGGCGCTGCGGCCTCTGCATTACCTGTTTGCCACCCAGACCGAACTGGCGCGTGCCGACTTCAAGGCGATGACCGGCTTGGGCGACCGGCTGGCGACCGGGCTGGTGTCAGCGCTGATCGGCCGCGGTTTCCTGCGGTCGGACACGCCGTACGGCAAGCTGCGCTTCGCCGTCCCGCAGCACGCGCTGCGTTTCTACTTCCCGAACCTCTGGCCGGAAGCCGAGGCCGAGGTCTGAGCGGGTTGCCTCCGGTTTGCGCCAACCCGGGGCGCGCATGACCTTGCTCAAGCTAGAGTCGGTGTTTTCGTCCGACTCCGAGAGCGCATGAGCACGACCGAACTGCCGCCCGTCCCCACCTGGACCGCCGTCGCCGGCTATGGCGACATCGTCTACGAGAAGTGCGACGAGGGCATCGCCAAGATCACGATCAACCGCCCCGAGGTGCGCAACGCCTTCCGCCCGGAGACGGTGCAGGAGATGGAGCGTGCCTTCGGCGACGCGCGCGACGACGAGAACGTCGGCGTCATCATCCTCACCGGTGCCGGCAAGGACGCCTTCTGCTCCGGCGGCGACCAGCGCGTGCGCGGCCACGGCGGTTATGTCGGCGGCGACGGTGTGCCGCGCCTGAACGTGCTGGACCTGCAGCGCCAGATCCGCACGCTGCCCAAACCCGTCGTCGCGATGGTGGCCGGCTACGCGATCGGCGGCGGCCACGTGCTGCACATGATTTGCGACCTGACGATCGCCGCCGACAACGCGCGTTTCGGCCAGACCGGCCCGCGTGTCGGCAGCTTCGACGGCGGCTACGGCGCCAGCTACATGGCGCGCATCGTCGGCCAGAAGAAGGCGCGCGAGATCTGGTTCCTGTGCCGCCAGTACGGCGCGCAGGAGGCGCTGGACATGGGCCTGGTGAACTGCGTCGTGCCTTACGAGCGGCTGGAAGAAGAGACCGTGCAGTGGTGCCGCGAAATGCTGGCCAACAGCCCGATCGCGCTGCGCTGCCTGAAGGCGGCGCTGAACGCCGACTGCGACGGCCAGGCCGGGCTGCAGGAGCTGGCCGGCAACGCCACGCTGCTGTACTACCTCTCCGAAGAAGGCAAGGAAGGCAAGAACGCCTTCCTGGAAAAGCGCAAGCCCGACTTCCGCAAGTTCCCGCGCCTGCCGTGAGCGCCGGCGCGCTGTCGATCCGCGCCGCCGCGCGCGACGCGGGCGCTGCGCCGGCCGTCGTCGACGGCGACGGCCGCATCTGGACCTATGCCGAACTGGCCGCCGCCGTCGAGCCGCGGCTGGCCGGGCTGCAAGGTGGCGCCCGGCCCGGCCAGGCGTTGCCGGTCGTCGGCCACAACACGCTGGACACGCTGCTGCAGCTGTACGCGCTGTTCGAGCTGGGCCTGCCGGCGCTGCTGCTGCACCCGCGTGCGACGGTGGCCGAACACGCCGCCGAGACCGCCGTGGCGGCCGCCGCCGGGCCGCTGCCGGACGGCGCGGCCGCGGTGCTGTTCACCTCGGGCACGACGGGGCGCGCACGCGGCGCGGTGCTGACGCGTGCGGCCTTCGCCGCGTCGGCCGCGGCGCACGCCGCCAATGTCGGCTGGATGCCGGGCGACCGCTGGCTGCTGGCGATGCCGGTGGCCCGCATCGGCGGGCTGTCCATCGTCACGCGCTGCCTGGCGGCACGCGCGACGCTGGTGCTGGCGCCACGTTTCGATGCAGGCGCGCTGCCGGGGCTGATCGTGCGCGAACGCATCACGCTGCTGTCGCTGGTGCCGACGATGCTGACGCTGACGCTGGACGCCAACCCCGGCTGGACCGCGCCGCCGCACTTGCGCACGCTGCTGCTGGGCGGCTCGGCGGCCTCGCCGCGGCTGTTCGCCCGGGCGCGCGCGGCGCAGTTGCCGGTCGTCGTCACCTATGGCTGCACCGAGACCTGCTCGCAGGTCGTCGCCACGCCCTACGAAGCGCGTTTCGACCCCGCGCCCTGGGGCTGCGGCACGGTGCTGCCCGGCGCCGAACTGCGCGCCGACGGCGAGCGCCTGCAGGTGCGCGGCGCGATGCGCATGCACGGCTACCTGGGCGAGCCGGCGCTGGACCCCGAGGCATGGTTCGACACCGGCGACCACGGTTGCGTGCATCCGGACGGGCATGTCGAACTGTTCGGCCGCCGCCACGACCTGATCGTCAGCGGCGGCGAAAACGTCTATCCGGCCGAGGTGGAGCGCGTGCTCGAAGCGCTGCCCGGCATTGCCGCTGCGGCGGTGTTCGGTGTGGCCGACGAGACCTGGGGGCAGACGGTCGCCGCGGCGCTGGTGGCCGTCGGGCGCAGGCCGGACGATGCGGTGATCGTCGCCCATCTGGCGGCTCAGTTGGCGCGGCACAAGCGGCCGCGTTCGGTTGTGTGGGTGGACGCGCTGCCGGTCACGTCGGCGGGCAAGCCGGACCGGGCGGCTGTGGCGGGCCTGGCGCCTGAGCTCAGGGCGCTGAAGGGCTAGCGGACGGGTGGTGCCGTTGCTCGCGCCGGGGCGGGCACCTGACCGACGCCGTCGGTGACGGCTGCGCGCGGGCAACGAGGCCCGGCGCAGCGGCCCATCACCCAAGGTCTCTAGCGCATCGCGAACGAGACCGACCGGATCTGCTGCGCGAAGATCTGGGCGCTTTCGAACTGCGGGTCAGCCTGGCCCTGCGCCTCGACGATCGCCCGCAGCACGACGTCGCAGCGGGCCACCGCGCCACGCGGATGGGTGGTGCTGAAGCTGAGCCCGTCCACCGCCGCGCCGATATCCAGCGAGTAGGACACACCGGTTGAATCGGCGCTGGCGCTGCCGGGCACCACCTTCAACCCGGGCGTGCCCGACGCCGTGTTGCCGTTGACGTCGGTGCAGTTGAAGGTCGTCGTTTCGTGCTTCGTGGCCGGCGCCGTGGCGGTCAGTCTGACGGGCAGCGTGCGCGCGGTGATGGCCAGCGTCGTGCCCGACGCGGGGCTCGTGATCTTGAACGGCGCCGGCAGCTCCACCGAGGAGACCAGCGTCGTGCTGCCGCGGATGAACTGAAACTGCATCGGCGCCGCGCCCGATGGCGGATCCACCTCGGACAGATACGGCTTGGCGCCGGCGATGAGCGTGAACAGCGCGTCGCCAATGACGGTGGTCACGTCGCCCGCCGGGATATGAAAGCCCTGCGTCCCTTTGGGCGTGACCAGGCGCAGGCTGTCGCTGCCGTCGATCTCGACGTTGAAGCGCAGATCGCTGCCGCTGCTGAAACCGGCCTGGGCCTGCACGCGTTTGCCGTCACCGACGACCACGAACGACGGCCGGAGTTTGTTCGAGGCCAGCGTACTGGAGGATTTGCAGCCCGTCGCGCAGATGAGGCGGCCCGCCTCGCCGTTGTCGTCCTGGGTGCCGCCCCCGCAGGCCGCGAGGGTGCAAAGCAGTGCCGCTCCGGCCAATGTGCGAATGGATAGCGCTTTCGTCGATTCGGGCATCTTGGCAACTTTCATTATTTCTCCCTTGTTTGCCAACATCAAACCTCTGCCATCGTATCCCGAGACAGCACCGCCGTCGTGCGGTCGCGAGTGTGTAATCGATAGGCGGGGGACAGTTTCGCGCTGTCCAAATTCGAGGTGAGGCGCGGCAGGCAGCGAGGCGCTGGGTCCGCTCGAAAGATGAGAGACCGCGCCCCGATGCGGGTTCGGCCTTTTGCCGTTGGGACGGATCCTGTTTCTCAAGACGGGACAGGCCGTCTTCCACCAGAGTGAAACAAGGTCCCAGTACGCTCCAGCGAAGGGTTATGGCGCCCGCTTGGCGAGGGCTGCTTCAATCTTCTTGTCAGTCTTGTACTGGCTCAAGGCGTAGACGGCCCAAATGGCGGCGGGAACCCACCCGAGCACAGTGATCTGAAGGATGAGGCAAATGATCCCAGCGAACGGGCGACCAATGGTGAAGAAGGCGAGGAACGGCAGGAAGATGGCGAGTAGGAGTCGCATGCGTGGTCTCTCGTTAGTTCTGCTGCGTCGACCGCTGCTGAGGGCAGGTTACGCAGCTCGTGAGTGTATGCCGCGTTGTGCTGAATCGGAGAACTGAAAGAGGCGCTCGGGATCGATTGCTTCTGACTCAGTGGAGTGCGATCGCCCGACGGTAAAAGGTAGCTTTGGTCGGACGCGGACTGGATCCGACGAATGGGCTCGGTGGAGCCGGTCTTCGCCAACCTGCGCCACAACAAGGGGCTGCGGCACTTCACGCTGCGCGGGCAGACCAAGGTCGACGCCCAGTTCAAGCTCTTCTGCCTGGTGCACAACATCGAGAAGTTGGCCAAGGCCGGGTACGGGACGAGGTGAAAGCGCGGGGTGAGCCCTTCTCGGGCTCACGGGCGGCATCTGCCGCGACAACCGGCCTGCGGAGTCGATTCGGCCACTCGATCGCGAAATCAGTACCGCCCAATGAAACGGCGCCCGAAGTGGGCGCCGTGTCGTGTTCGGGGCTGCAAAACATGGTTTTGCTACAGCCTCAACGTTCGAGCTAAGCCGCGTGCTGCGGCAGGACGCTTGGCCGGCAAGGACGAGAATAGCTTGCGCCAGCCTTGTCGGCCTTGTCGGCCAGGTGGCCTGCCGTAGCGCGTCGGCGCTTGAGCGAGGTGTTAGGCTTCAATTGCGGCTTGGCAGGGACAAGATCCTGTCTTCGAATTGACGGAATCGCTGCACGGACGAGCCAAAGCTGACTTCGTATTTCCCCTCTGGCACACGAAATACCCAGGCCCGAACGTACTTCTTGCAGAGTTTTTTGGGCTCTGGTGCGTCGGGATAGCGTGGATGCCATTCAAAGTTCAGAACCACATGAAGTCGGTCAACCGTCCAGACCGGATTAGCAGGGATCCAGGTGCCACATGGGGCCGCTTGAGTGAACATGACTTCTAGGTCACCCTCTCGCCATTGGACCGACCGGATGCTGGGATCAAGTGACGGAGCTTCCAAGGGCTCTTCATCTTGGTACTGCCAGATCTGTACTCGTTCCTCCTTGCTGGCCACGGCGGCGGTGCCGGGCAGCGCCAGTGCAAGTGCTATAGGGAGGAAAAATGCGAGGTTGCGCATGGAGGCGATTTCTGTGTGGCCTAACGAGGTCGTAGAAAAAGCCCGATCACTTCAAAGCAAGACGGAATCGGGGGGCGCCGACCCTTGCCGGGCCACCGATCGGCGCTCCTGGAGCGATCTGAGAGGTCGATTTTTCGGCTCAAGCATGCGGTCCGAGCTTCAGAGGGTTTGCTACAGCCTCAACGTTTGAGCTAACCGGACCGTTGCGGTATGTGGCTAAAGGCCCAGAATGAAATGGAGGGCCTTTAGCCACATGCCGCAATGGGTCCGGTTGAGCGAATGGTTAGGCCCCACTAGCTCACACGTTGGACGACTTCATTCATGGTGTAGTGAACGAATTGCTTTCCCAGCTCGGTAAGGACGTACGGCTTGGAGTCTTCAAACGCGGACTCCATGGTACCTCCAGCTAGCTTGCGATTGCGCACGGGGCGCCTGCGAAGGAAGCGGCCGTCGGCAGTGGTTTCCCGTTCTTGCCGGATCACGCCACCTGTGCTCAAGTCTCTAATGAGTAGTTTGTATAGGTCAGCGTCAGCAGAATCCTCTCGCGTCGGTGCTCCATAAAGGCCCTCCCAGATTTCAAAACGTGTAGAGCCGGGATTGGTGTAGATCTCACGCATGACGGCAAAGTGTATTTCGTGATAGAGGTTAAGCCAATCTATGAAGAGCCGCACTACGTCGTCCGAACAAAGACGGGTTCCTGCCGCGTTGGAAACCAGATTGGCAACATAGCGCCGCTTGTCTTCGGTCTCTGCTCGTTCCCAAGTTCGAAATGCTGATCGAACCAAGCCTAGATATTCTTCGCTTTGAATCCGGTCATCGACCGTGTCGCCGAGGTTGTCAAGCCTGCTAGCAACTTCGTTGAGGGCACCCATGAGTTGATGCATTTTCTTTGAGTGTTCTTCTAGCCATTTGGTCTGCAGATTGTCCTTTTCTGCATTTCGTTGTTCAACTTTGATGCTCGCTGCAGCGCTGATGAATCCACCCACCCAGGGAATGCTCCCCAATGCCGCTAAGACAAATTTCTCGACCACTTTGCGTTTTGTCGAGACCGATGTTTTATCCAAGGCAGCTTGAATCTCGATGAGCGCCTTGTCTTCAGACGGTTCGGGAAGTGACACGGTATCTCCTGTGGGGCCTAACGTGTTGTAGACGGCGCCCAAACGCCGCTTATCACACCCCACGCCCGCGTAACAGCCCCCGGCCGGGGCACCTCAAGTGCTTGTCGGATCACACTTTTCTCCCTGTTGACCGAGCCCGGCAGCGGCGTAAAAGTGACGCCGAAAGCGGCGTCGGTTACAGGTCATTCTGATCCCGCGCATCAGAGCCTCCAAGCCTGCCACCCGCCTTCGAGGGGAGGAGTCGGGCAGGCGCACAGACCCCGCACCGCCCTGCCGCGGGCGCCGGGTGACCGGTGGAGTGAAGTATTAGGAGGAGGGCGGGCGCAGCCCGCCCGGGGGACATGAACGGAACCGGCCACCCGGTGACCGCGGCACACCGCAACGGTGACGCGCATAACCGTGCCAAACAGCCTGATGCAGCCGACTGGCAAATCAATGGCGTGTCGTCGTGGAATCAGCCCCCAGCGGTCGAAGGTCGTGCATGGACGCCCGACACCGAATCCGACGAGGGCGCCCACAGCGCCAAAGCATCACCCCGTCGGCCGCGTCCACCCAGGCGTGCTGGTACGACAGCGCCACAGTCTTGTTCCCAACGGCAGCGCGCGCGGCGCCGCGGCGCCGCGGCGCCGCGCGGGCCACCAAACCAGCGGCCGCGGCAGTTTCAGGTCGTGCGATAGGTCGCGTTTGCCGGCGGCGAAGATCGCGCGGCCCAGCGCCAGCGCGGTCTCGGAGTCGACCCGTGTGTAGAAGTCGACGGCCGGGTCGGCCCGCACCATCATGGCCGGGCAGCATCACCGACGGGGTCACGTCTCGCCGCACGCCAATCCGGACTGCAGCGTCGGGTCGTCCACCCGACGCTGTGCGAGCGGGCTGCCCCGGGGCGACGGCTTCTTTGTGACCGCCTGGTCGCCGATGGTGAGTGCGGTCGCTTCAGCGGCGGTGGGTGTCGGGTGTCTGCCCGAGGCCGGTCGTGCCGAGGCTGTCCCAGTCCGGCAGGCGATGCTTCTGCCGGTCACGTGCGTAATACGAGCTCATGAGCAAGCCGAAACACGCGCCCCCGAAGGCGCTCGCGCCCAAGGCGGCCATCGGGGACCAGCGTGCGTTGTGCCACACCAGCAGCCACATGAGGGCTCCCCAGCCGATGGCGGAAAACGTACCGGCGAAGACGGCTGTTGCGCCGAAGCCTGCGAAGTGCGGTGGACGGACTTGAAAGCCCAGGTGCCACAAGAGGCGCAGCAGCGGCGGGCGGTAGTTGGATTCTGGAATGCCCGTTGCCTTGAGAATGCGAAGTGCTGTCTCGCGCCGGACTTCGAAATCGCTCACGGATCCTCCGGATGCTGCGTCCTGGACGTTTTTGATGGTGCCGTAAAGGCGCTGGTTTGATTCTGCCCCTGGAAGCTTGCTACTCGACGCCCTCGTTCAACAGCACGTAATGCTGATGATCTTCCCAGACGTCGTTGATCTTCAGATATTTCCGGCTGCTGCCTTCCAGCTCGAAACCGAGCCGTTCCAGCACCCGCTTCGACGCCAGATTCCGCGGCATCACGTTCGCTTCGATTCGATGCAGCTGGAGTGACTCGAACACCCACCGGATCGCGGCCCTCAGCCCTTCCTGCATCAGCCCCTGGCCCTCGTTGCCCTGGCTCGAGCGATAACCCAGGAAGCAAGACAGGAAGCAGCCGTAGACGATGTTCGAGAACCCGATGGTGCCGATGACGTCCGCGCTTCCCTGCCGCGCGAGGTAGAAGTTGATGCCTGTGCGCGCGCGGAACTGTTCCTGCTGCGCCTCGACCATCCTCGAAATCGTCGAGAGATCGTAGTAATCGTCCGACCGTCTCGGCTCCCAGTCGGCCAAGAACGCCCGGTTGGCGACGAAGTAGCGCTGAACCGCCTCGGCGGAGACTTCCTCCGGCGTCAGCAGATTCAAGCGCGCGGTTTCGATCGGCATCAGTTCACTCCAACGAATCTTCTCAACCGAGGCGCACCGCGTGTCGCCGTGGATCCGTCTCGGTGCCGAGGACGCTCAGAAAAACGTCCTCACCCCACCCGTCACCCGATACCCGTTATCCACCGTCAGCAGCAGCCCCCACCGGTCGAACGTCGTGCACGGATGCCCGACGCCGAATCCGACCAGGTCGCCGACGCGCCACGGCATCGCCCCGTCGGCCGCGTCCACCCAGGCGTGCTGGTCCGACAGCGCCACGGTCTTGATCCCTGACGGCACCGCGCGCGGCGCCGCCTCGCCCGCCGACCACCAGCCCAACGGCTGCGGCAGCATCAAGTCGTGCGACAGGTCGCGTTTGCCGGCGGCGCAGATCGCGCGGCCGGGTTCGGGTACCGACTGCACGACGGTCCAGACCTCCAGCGCTTTGCGCAGCCCCGGGCCGCGGCCCCACGCCGCCCCGGCGCGCTGCCGCAGCCGCTCCTGCATGCGTTCGTAATGCAGCGCGTCGTGCGACAGGTAGCAGCCGCTGCGCAGCACCGGGCGCACCGCCGGGCCGCCCGGGTGCGCGGCCACGGCCGCCAGCACCTGCGCCGCCAGGTCGAAGAACTGCGAGCCGCCGGCCGAGACGATCACCTCGCCGGGCGCGAACCAGCCCTCGGCGACGCCGGCAGCGGCGATGTCGCCGATCTGCTCGATCAGCGTCAGCGCCGCCAGCTCGACCGCGGCTTCGCCATCGCCCGGCACCACGCCCTCGTAAGCCTCGATCCCGCGCAGCACGACAGCCGGCGCGGCGGCGCGGATCGCACGGCCCAGCGCCAGCGCGGCGTCGCGCCCGCGCACGCCGGTGCGCGCGCCCGGCGCGCCCAGTTCCAGCAGCACCTGCAGCGGCCGGCCGATCGGCCGGCGCGCCAGCCCGGCCAGCAGCTCGGCCAGTGCGGCTTCGGAGTCGACCAGCGTGTAGAAGTCGAACGCCGGGTCGGCCTCCAGTTCCGCCAGCACCAGGTCGACGTTGGCCGCGCCGACCAGCTGATTCGCCAGCAGCACACGCGGCACACCGAAGCGGCGATACGTGCGCACATGGCCGGCGGTGGCGGCGGTGATGCCCCAGGCGCCGTCGGCGAGCTGGCGCTCGAAGAGCTGCGGCGCCATCGTCGTCTTGCCGTGCGGGCACAGGCTGACGCCGGCACGGGCGCAGAAGTCGCGCATCCAGGCGCTGTTGTGCGCCAGCGCAGTGTCCTTCAGCAGCGCCACCGGCCACGGCAGCTCGCCGCCGTCCAGCCGCAGGCCCAGCGTGCCCAGCTCGGCCAGCGGCCGGCCGACGGCGCGCGCCGGCAGGCCCTTGGTCGTGGCCTCCAGCGGGGCGGCCAGCAGCGCGGCCAGGTCCAGGGTCATGCGGCGGCGCCAGTGATGTTCAGCGCCCGGCCTTCGTATTCGACGCGGTCGCCGGCGCGCAGCTTGCGGCCGCGGCGCGTCTCGGGTTCGCCGTTGACAAGCGCCCGGCCCTCGGCGATGGCGGTCTTGGCCTCGCCGCCGCTGGAAGCCCAGCCGGCGGCTTTGAGCAGCGCGTCCAGCGTGATGTATTCGGTGCGCAGTGCGAAGTCGGTGGTGTCCATCGCCCGGATTGTCGCCCGCAGCTCCCGCCGCCGCCCCCTGAGAGAATGCGCGCCTTCGGCCACCGGCCGGGCACCGTCGGCCGACGGTGCGAGGGCGCCCGCGGCAGCGCCGACCAGACCCACTCCTTGCCCGCCCGGGGCTGCCGCTTCCCGATGGATCTCGTCCTCGTCACTTTCGCTTCGTTCTTCGCCGGCCTCGTCGACTCCATCGTCGGCGGCGGCGGGCTGATCCTGGTGCCGGCGCTGTTCGCCGCCTACCCCACGGCACCGGCGGCCACGCTGTTCGGCACCAACAAGAGCGCGTCGATCTGGGGCACCTCGTTCGCCGCCTGGCAGTTCAGCCGGCGCGTCGAGCTGCGCTGGGCGGTGCTGGCCCCCGCCGCCGGCGCGGCGCTGGCCGGCGGGCTGCTGGGCGCCTGGGCGGTGACGCTGGTGGACCCCGGTTTCCTGCGCAAGGCGCTGCCGCTGATCCTGCTGGCGGTGCTGCTCTACACGCTGGCGCGCAAGGACCTGGGCCAGCACCACGCGCCGATCGCGTCGCGCGCGGCGGAGACGGCGGGCGCCGCCGCCATCGGCCTGGTCATCGGCTTCTACGACGGCTTCTTCGGCCCGGGCACCGGCAGCTTCTTCATCTTCCTGTTCGTGCGCTTCCTGGGCTACGACTTCCTCAACGCCTCGGCCTCGGCCAAGCTGCTGAACGTCGCCACCAACCTGGCCGCCATTGGCCTCTTCGCCGCCAAGGGCCACGTCTGGTGGCACATCGGCCTGACGATGGCGGTGGCCAACGTCGCCGGCAGCGTCATCGGCTCGCGCCTGGCGCTCAAACACGGCGCGGGTTTCGTGCGCCAGGTGTTCATCGTCGTCGTCGGGGCGCTGATCCTGAAGACCGGGTACGACGCGTTCATTCGCTGAGCTCGGGCCTGCGATGGCGGTAGCGCGATGTCTTGCGCTGGCTGCCGGGCCGTGTCGCCATCGGCGATCCGCCCGCCAGCCCTAGGCGATCTCGGCCAGCCCTGCATCCCAGGCCACGAGCTGCCGTCGGAGCCCGGCGAAGATGGCGTCTGCGGTGCGCTGCGGGAAGCCGGCCGGCAGCTCCGCCTCGACGGCGGCGATCGCGGGCTCGACACCGGCCACCAGCGCCTGCATCGCTTCCCAGGTGTCGGCCACGCCGCTGCGGCGGGCGAGCGCGTGCCAGTGCCGCGTCTGGATGCGCCCCAGCTCGTAATGCACGTTCTTCGAGCGCAGCGCCATCGCGAGCCGAGCTTCCTGCCAGCGGATCTGGTTGGGGCCTTCACCCACCACCGGCCAGATGGACAGCACGTCGTACAGCGGCGTCATCCGGTAGGCGCCCCCCGGCAGCATGAAGACGGAGAAGTTCTTCGCGTGGCCATCGGTCGCCGCGAGCAGCCAGAACGCCAGCTGCGTGCACAGGAAGTTCCGGATGTCGGCATCGCGGCTGCGGCTGCCGCGCAGCAGCTGCAGGCAGCGCGCCAGGCCCGGCCCGCCCTGGGCTTCGTACTTGTCGTCGGACGGCAGGCCCAGCGCCTGGCAGAAGTCCTCCTGCGGAATGCGGGCGATCCAGCGCTGCGGCGTGTCCAGCCACTGGCGGTCGAAACGCTCGACCATCAGCGCCGTCTCGTCGCCGAAGCGGGCGATCTCGCTCGTGGCCACCGGCAGGCCCAGCGCGCGCAGCAGCCGCGCGCACAGCCATTCGTTGTGCACCGAGTGCCGGAGGTCCAGCCGCCGTCCGCCGACCAGCCCCAGCGGCAGCTTGAGGATGTGTGTGGTCGGCGTCGCGCCCTGCGGCCGGCACCAGCGGCCGTCGACCTTCAGCAGCGCGGTCTTCTCCTGCGCGCCGGCGATGGAGATGCGCAGCTCGTCGGCCGCAGGCTGCCAGCCCGGCCCGGGGTCGACCGCCACGCCGCGCAGGTGCCGGGCGACGGCCTCGTCGTCCATGGCCTCGTAGCGCAGCGCGTCGAATCCGGTGGGCGGCTGTCCTGCAGGCAGCAGCTGCACCGCGCCGACGCAGTCCCGGCCGATCGCCTGGAGCAGCTCGAATGCCTCGGTCGAGCCGACACGAAAGCGCGCGCCGACGCGCCGCCGGATGCGCTCGTCGTCGGGCAGCAGGTTGTCGAAGAAGTGGCCGACGACCGGCCCGCTGACGGCACGATCGGGCGTGAAGGGCAGCGACAGCGACAGCGGCCTTGCCCTCGGCGAGGCGAGCCAGGAGTTCTCGTACACCAGACGGTGGCCGCCGCTGCGCGGGCGCTGCCAGACGGCGACGTGCTCGCCGTTCATCCAGACCCAGAGTTCGCGTGCGTCAGACATGGCAGGCCGTGCGCTTGCGCCAGGTGTTCGGTCGCCGCCGCGGCGCGGGCGGTTCACCAGGCGCCGCGCGGGCCATCGTCGTCCGGCGGCGTGGCGGGCGGCGTCGTCGCGGCGGCGGCCTCGAGGTCCTGGATCAGCAGTTGCGCGCCCAGGATGGACAGCAGCTGCAGCAGCTGCTCCACGCTGACCGAGCCCGGGTCACGCTCGATGTCCGCCACGCGCGACTGCACCACGCCCAGCCGGCGCGCGAGCTCGGTCTGCGTCAGCCCGCGCGACTTGCGCAGCGACTTCAGGAACTGCGGCAGCTGGCTGCTGAGGTGGACGGGGTAGTCCATGGAATATCGGCTCCTGGCGATATATTCACTGTATCGCCTTGGGGCGATATCCGCAAGAAATCGCTTGAAGCCGATATCGGACTGAAATCGGTTCTGAGCGATGGGCGCGCCGAGGCTTTCAGTTCAGCGCCTCGATCAGCGCCGCCTGCCATTCGTCGGGCGCATCGAGATAAGCCAGGTGCCCCGCCCCGGGCACGACGCACAGCGTGGACGCCGGCAGCGCCTGGTGCGCCGCCCGTGCGCCTTCGACGGCGAAGCGGGCGTCGTATTCGCCATGCACCAGCCGCACGCGGGCACCGAGGGCACCCAGCGACGCCAGCGTCCCGCGTCGGCCGGCCAGGCCGTGCTGGCGTACCGCGCTCAGCCACTCGCCGGAGAAGCCCACCGCGCCGACCAGCCGGCGCGCGGCCTCCAGCGCCTCGGTGCGGTGCACGTCGAGTTCCAGCGTTTCCAGCGCCAGCCGACGTGTCGCGGTCAGCGGGTCGGCTTCGGTGTCGAAGATGCGCCTCCACAGAGCCCGCAGCTCGGGCCGCCCAGGCAACGGGGGCGTGTCGGCGGGCACCGGGTAAGCGGTCGACGCCAGTACCAGGCGGTCGATGCGCCCGGGCTGCTGCGCCGCCAGCGCCTGCGCGACGACGCCGCCGAAGCTGAAACCGAGCACGTCCGCCTGGGCCAGCCCCAGCGCGTCCAGCAGTTCGACGATGTCGCCGACGACGGCGTCGACGCTGTAGCCGCGGCTGTCGGCGCAGCGCAGCGAGCGCCCGCAGCCACGCAGGTCGAACAGCAGGGGCCGGATGCCGTGATCCGGCAGCGCCGCGACCGCGGGCAGCAGGTAGCTGTGGTCCCAGTCGGGGCCGCCGTGCACGACCAGCAGCGGCCGGCCCGGCCTGCGTGCCTGCACGACGTGCAGCGCGCCGCCGCGGATGGGGATGTCGGAGTGCTCGAACACCGGTCCTCCTGTCGTCGCTGACGAGCCTCAGCGCCGCTGCACCCGCCACCACCCCGGCAGCAGCGCCCGCACCTCGGCGCGGCCGAAACGGTCGTCGACCAGGTGCAGCACGCCGCGGTCCTCGGGGGTGCGGATCACGCGGCCGGCGGCCTGCACCACCTTCTGCAGCCCGGGCACGAGGTAGGTGTAGTCCCAGCCGGTGCCGAAACGGGCGTCCAGCCGGGTCTTCATCGCTTCCTGCACGGCGTCCACCGGCGGCAGCCCCAGCGTCGCGACGAAGGCGCCGACGAGGCGCGTGCCCGGCAGGTCTATGCCTTCGCCAAAGGCGCCGCCCAGCACCGCGAACGCGATCTGGCGCCCGTCTTCGGTGAACGAGGCGATGAAGTCCTGGCGCTCGGCTTCGCCCATGCGCCGCTGCTGGCAGCGCAGCGGCAGCTCGGGCGCGGCCGCCTGCAGCACCGCGGCGGCACGCTCCAGGTAGTCGAAGCTGCTGAAGAACGCCAGGTAGTTGCCCGGCCGCTCCCGGTACTGGCCGGCGATCAGCGCCGCCAGCGGCGCCAGCGAGGCCTGCCGGTCGGCCCAGCGCGTCGACAGCCGGCTGATGTTCACCTGCAGCTGCGCGGCGTCGAAGGGCGAATCGCAGTCCAGCCAGGCCGTGCCCTCGGGCAGGCCGAGCAGGTCGCGCTGGTACGGGGCCGGCGCCAGCGTCGCCGAGAACAGCACCGCCGTGTGCAGCGCCTGCAGCCGCGGCTTCAGAAAGGGCGCCGGCACGATGTTGCGCACGCAGGCCACCGCCTCGGGTTTGCCGCGCAGGCCCGGGCGGCGTGTCAGGTCGAACTGGCTGCTGGCCGCATCCAGCGCCTCGGCCAGTTCGGCAAAACGCAGCGCGTCGAAGTGCAGCTGCAGCGCGTCACCCGCCAGCGCCGCCGGCGCCTGCACCGCCAGCTCGGCCGCGGCCGAGACGTAGCCGCGCAGCGCGTCCAGCAGCTTGTCGGGTGCGGCGTCGGCCACCTCGAAGGGTGCGTCGCCGGCCTTGGCGAGCGCAGCCAGCGCCCGTGCGATGCGTTCGGCCGGGCGCTTCAGCGCCGCCGGCGCGCTGCGTTTGGCGGCGCGCACCGCGGCCACGTCCAGCGTCGCGCTGTACATCTCGCGCGCCCGCGGCACCAGGTTGTGCGCCTCGTCAACCAGCGCCACGGCGCGCCAGCCGTTCTCCTGCACCAGCGCGTGCAGCAGCGCGCCCGAGTCGAAGACGTAGTTGTAGTCGCCGACGACGACGTCGGCCCAGCGTGCCATCTCCTGCGCCAGGTAGTAGGGGCAGACGGCGTGCGCGGCCGCGACCGCGGGCAGCGCGGCGCCGTCGGGGACTAGCGCGGCCAGCGCCGCTTCGCGCGCCGCCGGCAGCCGGTCGTAAAAGCCGCGCGCCAGCCGGCAGTCGTCGCCGTGGCAGGCGCGGCCGGGTTCGGCGCAGGCTTTGTCGCGCGCCACCAGCTGCAGCACACGCAGCGGCCGCGCGCCGCCGGCCTGCAGAGTCGCCAGCGCGTCCAGCGCCAGGCGCCGGCCGGGGGTCTTGGCGCTGACGAAGAAGACGCGGTCCAGGCGCTGCCCCGGCATGGCCTTGAGCACCGGGAACAGCGTCGCCATCGTCTTGCCGATGCCGGTGGGCGCCTGCGCCAGCAGCGGCCGGCCGGAGCGCGCGGCGTTGTAGACGGCGGTTGCCAGCTCACGCTGGCCGGCGCGGTAGCCCGGGTGCGGCCAGGCCAGCGCCGCCAGCGCTGTGTCGCGCGCCGCGCGATGCACCAGCTCGGCGTCGGCCCAGGCGGCAAAACGCCCGCACAAGGTCTCGAAGTGGGCCTGCAGCTCGGCCGCGTCCAGCGTCTCGTCGAAGGCGGTTTCGGTCTGGCGGTCGACGTCGAAGTACAGCACGCGCACCGTCACCCGCGGCAGCGCGTGCGCCGCGGCCAGCAGCCAGCCATAGATGCGCGCCTGGGCACGGTGCAGCGCGCGGTGGTGTTCGGGCACACGCTCGACCGGGCCGCGGTGGGTCTTCACCTCTTCGACCAGCGCACGCGAGAGGTCGACGCCGTCGGCGCGGCCGCGCACGCGCAGGTGGCGCCAGGCCGCTTCCAGCGTCACCTCGGCCTGTTGCGCGGCGCCGCGGCGCGTGGCGACGATGCGGTGGCCGGCGATGCCTTCGGCCGCGCTCGGCGCCGGCGTGAAACGCAGGTCCAGGTCGCCGGTCTTGGCCGCGAACGCACACAGCGTGCGCACCGGCACGGTGTAGGCGGGGGCGGCGGGGGCGTCCATCTCGGCTGTATTTTCGTCCAGTGGGGCGGCGGCCGGGGCGTTGCTTCTTGCGCCGCTGCAAGGCCGCGCCACCTGACGCCGGATAAGGTGCACGCACCCGCCGCCCAGCGGCCCCGACGCCTTGCCGATGACCGTCGACACCGACTCCGCCGCAGCCGACCTGCCCGCAGGCGACGACCTCGACTTCTACCGCGCGCTGCACCGCGCATTCGACAGCACGCTGGCCCAGGGCCGCGGCACGACCACCGGCATCGAGCGCCTGATGGCGCAGGCGCTGGACACCTTCGACGGCAACCTGCGCCTGCGCTGCGCCGACGAGCCGCCACCCGCCTGCCGCAAGGCCTGCGCCACCTGCTGCCAGCTGCGTGTCGTCGCCAGCACGCCCGAGGTGCTGCTGGCGGCGCATTTCCTCGCCCGCGTCGCGCCGCCGTTGGCCGACCGCGGCATCGACCTGGTCGGCGCGCTGCGTGCCGCCGAGGCGCGAACGCATCGCCGCAGCGAAGCCGAACGTGCCGCGGCGCCGGTGCGCTGCCCCTTCCTCGCCCAGGGCGTCTGCGTGATCTACCCGGTGCGGCCGCTGGCCTGCCGCGGCCACGCGTCCAGCGACGCACGCGCCTGCGCCGAGGCCGCGGCCGGCCGCCGCGCCGAGGTTCCGGTGAGCAGTGACCACCGCCAGGTGCGCGCGCTGGTGCAGAACGCGCTGCAGTCGGCGCTGCGCGAAGCCGGCCTGGCCTGGGAGCTGTACGAGTTCAACGAGGCGTTGGTGACGGCGCTGGACCACCCCGGCCCGGCGGCCGCCTGGTGGGCCGGCGAGGACCCGCTGGCCGGTGCGCGCTGCGACGAGGTCGCACCGGCTGAGCAGCAGGCGGTGTTCGACCGCCTGCGGCCGCTGTACTGAGCGGCGCGCCGGCGCGGCCGGCGGCGCGGCGATTGCCCGGGCGGCACAGGCCCCGCGCCGTCGCCGGGCACGCCACCCATGCCCGCGCCGCGGGCCGAAAGCCGCCGATGAAACACGACACCGAACAAGCCTGCCTGGATGCCTGCACTGCCTGCGCCGAGGCCTGCGAACGCTGCGCCGCCGCCTGCCTGAAGGAGGACGACGTGACGATGCTGGCGCGCTGCATCGTGCTCGACCTGGACTGCGCGGCGATCTGCCGGCTGTCCGCGAGCTACATCGCCCACGGCAGCGAGTCCGCCGCCTCGGCCTGCGTGCTGTGCGAGGACGTCTGCCGCCGCTGCGCCGACGAGTGCGGGCGCCACGAACACGCCCACTGCCGGCGCTGCGCCAAGGCCTGCCTCGCCTGCGCCGAAGCCTGCGCCGCGATGTCGGCCTGAGGACGGATCAGCCGAACTCGGCCGCCAGCGCCACCAGCGCCGGTGGCGGCGGGCCGTGGCTGACGATGCGCAGGTCCAGCCCGGCGGCAGCCGGCGAGGCGAAGGCGCGGCGCATCGCGGCGTCGATCCAGGCGTCGCGGTTGCCGAAGGCGCCGCCGCCCAGGCGCGTCAGCAGCACGAGCGGCGGTTTGCCGGCCGCCGCGGCCAGCCGTGCCTCCCACAGCGTGGCCTCGTAGGCGGCTTCGAGCACCAGCGTCGCGAAGCCTGCCCAGGGCGCGCCGTGATGGCGCGAATACGCCACCGGCAGCGCCGAGCAGAAGGCCTGCGACACGCGCGGCCCCGGTGCGTCGGCGACGTCGGTGACCTCGAGGTCGCGGTGCACGCCGATCGCCAGCTGCGCGCGCAGCGCGTCGCGGCCGGTTTCGTCCAGTGCCGCCAGGTGCGCGTCGACCGCCTCCAGCCCGGCGCGCGAGGGCAGCGCGTAGCCGTTGCGCATCGTCCAGAGCGCCGCGCGCGGCAGCCCGGTCGCCGCGGCCAGCGCGTCGCCCAGGCCGGCGAGCGCGTCGATCTGGCGCTCTGCCGTCTGCCCCGGGCCGCCGGCCACCGGCACGAAGTAGTTGCGCACGATGGTCGCGGCGCCGCAGGCCACGGCGCAGGCGGGGCCCTGGGTGTGGTCGCCTTCGTAGCGGCCGACGCCGTCTTCGGGCCCGACTTCGGGGCCGACCATCTCCAGCAGGTTGAACTGCGAAGCCACCTGGAACAGCGCGCCGGCGTGCGCCGGGTCGCGGTGCAGCGCCCGCACGTCGCCCTGCACGACGCGGCAGGCCGGCGCGCCGACGTCGGGCAGCGCGGCGGCGCGCTGGCGCAGTTCGCCCAGCGTGATCAGTTCCAGCTCGCCGACGGCCCAGCGCCGGCCGTTGGCGCGTGAATGCAGATGGCCGTCGTGCCAGGCGAGGTCGCGGCGCACCTGCGTGGGCGAGGTCTCGGCGACGCCGGTCAGGCGTTCGAACCAGGTGGCGCGGGGTGTCATCGTCGTGGCGGGGCCGGGTTTCAGCCGGCGGCGAGCGCCGCGTCCAGCGCCAGCAGGCCGTCGAGCGCACCCGCCGCCAGGCCGACGTGCAGCGCGCCGGGCACGCGGCTCTCGCGCGGGTTCAGCCGGATCAGGCAGCCGTCGTGTTCGTGCAGCACCTGGTGCGTGAAATGCCGCACCGAGGGCACGGCGGTGCCGGCGCCGATCTCGACGACGACCGGCCGGCGCACGCCGCGCAGCCAGCCGGCGAGTGCGTCGAGCTGGGCGGCGCTGCGCCCGGGCAGCCAGGCGCCGTCGCCGAACATCAGGATGTTGGGCCGCGCCCCGGCGCCGCAGCGCGGGCAGCGCGGCAGCGGCGCACGCCAGCGGCAGGCGGCGGCGTCGATCTCGACCACCAGTTCGTCCGCCGGCCAGAGCGTGTCGCTGCAGGGGCGCGTGCATTGCAGCCAGTGGATCGAGCCGTGGCATTCGGCGATGCGCCCGGCCGCCAGGCCGGCGCGCTGGAACTGGCCGTCGACGTTGCTGGTGAAGACGAAGCCGCCGGCCGGCGCGCGTTCAGTCCAGCGCCGCAGGATGTCGAAACCGGCGTGCGGCACGGTGCGCCGGTACAGGTCCAGCCGGTGGCCGTAGAAGCCCCAGGCGAGCTCGGGGTCCGTGGCGAAGCTGTCGGGGCACGCGATCTCGGCAAAACGCAGCCCGGCGGCGGCGAGCGCCGGGTAGGCGTTCCAGAAGCCGGTGTCGCCGCGGAAGTCGGGCAGGCCCGAGTCGACGCCGATGCCGGCACCGGCGGCGACGACGACGGCGTCGGCCTGATCCAGGATTTCGGCTGCGTGGGCGAGACTGCGGGGGTCCATCGGCTTGGCAAGTGGTGGGCGCCGCGCAGAATAGCCGGCCTCCACCCAGCCGACATGCAACCCGTACTCGACACCCCCCGCCTGCTGCTGCGCCCCTTCGTGCCGGCCGATGCTCCCGATGTCCAGCGCCTGGCCGGCGACGCCCGCGTTGCCGAGACGACGCTGGCGATCCCGCACCCCTACCCCGACGGCGCCGCCGGAGCCTGGATCGCCAGCCATGCCGCCGGCTGGGCCGACGGCAGCGAGATCAGCTGGGCCATCGTGCGCCGCGAAGACGGCGCACTGCTGGGCGCGGCGGCGCTGATGGGCATCAACGCACGCCACGCCAGTGCCGAGCTCGGCTACTGGGTCGGCCACGAACACTGGGGCCTGGGTTATGCGAGCGAGGCGGCACGCGCGCTGGCGGCCTTCGCCGACGGCCAACTGGGCCTGAGCCGCGTCGTCGGCCGCTGCTTGGCGCGCAACCCGGCCTCGGCGCGTGTGCTGGAGAAAGCCGGGCTGCGCGCCGAAGGCCGGCTCGTGCGCCACCTCTATGTCGGCGGCGTGTTCGAGGACGTGCTGCTCTTCGGCTGGGTGCGGCCTTCGCGCCTGGGCTGAAACCGGTGTCCGGGCTCAAGCCCGCTGCGGCAGCGACGCCTTAGCCTCGGCGCATCACCGCGCCGACGTCCCGATGACCGAGATCCCCGACCCCCACCACGGCATCCTGCCCTTCTACGGCCAGCCCGAACGGGTGCTGCAACGCGCGCGCGGCTGCCGCCTCGTCGACGACCAGGGGCGGCGCTACCTGGACTTCGAGTCCGGCGTCTGGGCCGCCAACCTGGGCCATGCGCACCCGGCGGTGAACCGCGCGCTGCGCCGCAGCCTGGGCACGGTGCTGCACCAGGGCTACGCCTTCCGCAGCGCCGAAGCCGAGGCGCTGGCCGCCAACCTGGCGCGGCTGCACGCCATGCCGGGCGGGCGCAGCGTCTTCCTGTCCTCGGGCTCGGAGGCGGTCAACCTCGGGGTGCAGGTGGCGATGCACCTGAGCGGGCGCCAGCGCCTCGCCCGCATCGACAGCAGCTACCTCGCGGCCTTCGGCTACGGCCGGCTGGCGGCCGACAACGGCCACCGCGTCGACATCCGCTGCGACGACCTGGCGGCGGTCGACGCGGTCGACTGGAGCACGGTCGCGGCGCTGGTGCTGGAGCTGGGCGGCGCGTCGATCGAGACCGTGCGTTTCCCGCGCGCCGACTTCGTGCAGCACCTGGTCGAAGCCGCGCGCCGCGGCGGCGCCTACGTCGTCGCCAACGAGGTGACCACCGGCTTCGGCCGCAGCGGGTGCTGGTTCGCCTACCAGCACGAAGGCCTGGCGCCGCAGCTGGTGGCCTGCGGCAAGGCGCTGGGCAACGGCTATCCGGTGAGCGCGCTGACGGTGGATGCCGGCGTCGCCGCCGCGCTGGATGCTCAGCCGCTGCGTTATGCCCAGTCGCACCAGAACGACCCCGCCGGCTGCGCCGCGGCGAACGCGGTGATCGCGGCCTTCGAGGCCGAGGGTGTGGTCGAACGTGCCGCCGCCACCGGCGAGTACTTCCTCGCGCGGCTGCAGGCGCTGCAGGCGCGCCATGCGCAGCAGGTGGTTCAGGTGCGCGGCCGCGGGCTGATGCTGGCGCTGCAGCTTGCCGACGAGGCGCTGGCGCGCCAGCTCGCGGCCGGGCTGTTCGACGCCGGTTTCGTCGTCGGCCAGCGTGCTGCCAGCCTGCGTTTCATGCCGCCGCTGGTCGTGACGCGGGTGATGGTCGACGCGCTGCTGCGGGCGATCGGGCGGCTGCTCGTTCAGCGCCCGGCCTGAAGCCAGTCGCCCGGCGTGTAGCCGAAGGCGCGGCGGAACCAGCGTGTGAAATGCGCCTGGTCGGCAAAACCGCAGGCCGCGGCGACCTCGGCCAGGCTCTCGCCCGCGTCCAGGCGTTGCCGCGCCTGGTGCAGCCGCGCCTGGCGCAGGTAGTCCGACGGCGACGTGCCGGTCCAGCGCACGAGCACCTGGTGCAGCCGGCGGCGGCCGATGCCGCAGCGCTGCGCGAGCGCGGCGACGCGGGTCTCGCCGGCCGTCACCGCGGCGCGCAGGCCGGCGAGCACCTGGTGTTCGGCCGCCGTCGGCCCCGGGCCGGTTTCGGCCGCGGCCAGCCCGGCGCCGAGTTCGGCGACGGCGGCGTGCAGCCAGGCCTGCACGGCGTCGAGCGTGTCCAGCGCCGCGGCTCGTGCCGCCAGCTCCGGGGCCGGCACGAGCCCGCTGGCCGCAGGCGGCACCAGCCCGGCGCGGCGCAGCCAGCGCCCGGGCACGTAGAACATCACCACCAGCACCGGCGCGCCGGTGGCTTCGAGCACGCCGGTGTGCACCGTGCCCGGCGCGATCGCGATCAGGTCGCCGGCACGGGGCTGCCAGCGCTGCCCGCCGACGCTGCAGCGGCAGCGGCCCTGCACGACGGCGCCGAAGGACCAGTCCTCGTGCCAGTGCGGCACCCATTCCTGCCCGGCCTGGGTGTGGCGCACCTGTTCCAGGTCGACGAGCTGCAGCCGGCGCACCGTCGAGCGTGCCGGCGGCGCGTGTTCAGGCATCGAGCGCTCCGGCGACGCTGATGCCGATCCAGCCGGCGCTGGCCTCGACGGCCCGCACCGCGCCCAGCGCGTCCAGTTCCTCGTGCGGATGCGCCAGCAGCTGCAGCGAGGCCTCGGCCGCGTGCCAGCCGGAGCCGATGCGGTCGCGTATGTCGGGGCGCAGCAGGCGCGGCTCGGGCATCACGCCGGGCTGGCGCAGGTCGGGCCAGCCGACCGCGCCCAGAGTCGGCAAGGCCAGGAAACCGAGCGGCCGGCCGGGTGCGCCGGTGAGCGTCGCGCGGGCTTCGAGCAGGCGGCGTTCGCGCACCGCCAGCGTCGCCCCCAGGCGCGTGCCGGCGGCCAGCGGCGCGGCGGCCGGGTGCGCCAGCGGCAGGCTGCGCGTCAGCCAGGTGCTGCCGGCCTTCTTCGGCCAGCCCTGCAGCAGCCCGCGTAGCAGCGAGATGTCCTGGTCGACCCAGATCGCCGGGCAGTAGTTGCAGCGGCTGCCGTCGGGGCGTTCGAGTTCGAGCACGACGATGGTTTCGCGGTACTGGGCCAGCACCGGGTCCAGCAGTTCGTGGCCGTCGGTGCAGGCCTGCCAGTCGGCGAAATGCACGCAGCCGCGGCCGAGCGCACGCCCGGCGGCCGGCGGCACCAGCGCCGCGGCGCCCGCGGCCTCGTGTTCGAAGGCGACGTTGAGCAGCCAGCCGGCGTAGTGCCAGGGCGGCGGCGGCACCAGCGCGGCGCGGCCGGCTGCTGTGAAGGGGGCGGTAAAGGCGTGCGACCAGGTGTTCATCGCGCCACTGTGCGCCGGCCCCGCGGCCGCGGCTAGAACGCTGGGGAACGGGCGCCGGCCGGCGGCGGCGCGTCGGCCAGCAGCCGCCGCACGACCGCGGCACCGTAGCGCGCGCAGACCTCGCGCAGGAAACGCGAGAAGTCGGCGTGGGCGTCGTCGTCGGCGCGGTCCGAGATCGCGCGGATCGCGACGAAGGGCAGGCCCCATTCGTGGCAGACCTGGGCGATCGCCGCGCCTTCCATCTCGACCGCCAGCGCGTCGGGCAGCGCCTGGCGCAGCGTGTCGCTGTCCTGGCGCGTGCGCACGAAGCGGTCGCCGCTGACGATGAGCCCGGTGTGCACGGTCGGCGCATGCAGCCCGAAGGCCTGCACCGTCTGCGCGCCGAACAGTGCCAGCGGGTCGGCCAGCGCCGCGCGCGCGGCGGCAGCGGCGCGTTCGACCAGCGCCGCGTCGGCAGGAAAACGCGAGACCCCCGTCAGCGGCACCTCCCAGCGCGGGAAGAAGGGCGAGCCGTCGAGGTCGTGCTGCAGCAGTTCGCTCGAGACGACGACATCGCCGACCGCGACCCCGGGCGCCAGCGCCCCGGCGATGCCGGTCAGCACCACCGCGCCGACGCCGTAGTGCGCGATCAGCGTCGCCGTCGTCGCCGCCGCGGCCACCTTGCCGACGCGCGACTGCACCGCGACCACCGCATGCCCCTCCAGTTCGCCCAGCCAGAACTCGCGGTTGCCGATGATCCGGCGCTGCGCGCCCGGCATCAGCTCGAGCAGTTCGCGCAGCTCCTGGCGCAGCGCGGCGACGAGGCCCAGCGGGGCGGGTGGGGCAGGGTGGGCGCTGTCCATGGCGGTCGCGGGTGTGGGCAGCGAGCATCGCACGACTTCGGGCTGTCCCCGGCGCGTCGCGCCGCGGCCGGCGGCTGCGCTACCGTCGGGCGCCATCCCGCTGCGAACCTGTCTGCCATGCCCGCGCCCCTGCTGCCCGCCAAACTCGCCGACACCGTGCGTGCCGGCGCCTGGTTCGCGTCGCTGCCCGAAGACCTGGCCGACCACCTGCTGGCGCTCGCGCGCCCGCAGCAGCTGGCCGCCGGCAAGCGGCTGTTCGCCCGCGGCGACGCAGCCGACGGCCTGTACGCCATCGTGCGCGGCGTGATGCGTTTCGGCGCCGTCACCGGCCCGGGGCAGGAGGCGCTGCTGGCGATGCTGGAGCCGCCGCAGTGGTTCGGCGAGATCGCGCTCTTCGACGGCGCGGCGCGCACCCACGACGCCTGGGCCGAGAGCGACTGCACGCTGCTGCACGTGCCGCAGCACGAACTGGTGCGGCTGCTGGCGGCGCGCCCGCGCCACTGGCAGGCTTTCGGCCGGCTGCTGACGAACAAGCTGCGCCTGACCTTCGCCGCCGTCGAAGAACTGGCGCTGCTGCCGCCGACACCGCGGCTGGCGCGCCGGCTGGCGGCGATGGCCGGCGGCTACGGCGCCTGGCAGGGGCGCAGCAAACGCGTGCTCGAGGTCTCGCAGGAGCAGCTCGGGCTGATGCTGGCGCTGTCGCGGCAGACGGTGAACCAGTCGCTGAAGGAGCTGGAAGCCGCCGGCCTGCTGCGCCGCAGCCGCGGCGCGATCGAGATCCTGGACTTGGCGCGGCTGGCCGGCGGCGGCTGATCAGGCCGGTGTGACGACGCGGCGCCAGGCGGCGCGGGCCACCAGCCGCAGCTTGTTGCCGACGCTCATGCGCGCCAGGTTGGTCTTGATGATGCCCTGCGTGAAACGCGTCTGCTTCGTGTAGTCGACGTGCACGTCGACGACCACCGGCACTCCCTGCGCGGCCTCGCTGCGCGCCGCCTGCAGCACGCGTTCGATGTCGGCGTCGCTTTCCATGCGCAGGTAGCGTGCGCCGGAAGCCCGCGCGATGCCTTCGATGCGGATCTCGGGCAACACGGTGCAGGCCTTGCGGTTGTAGGGCAGCTGCTGGGCCTGCGAGATTTGCGCCAGTTCGCCGTCGTTGAAGACGCAGACGACGACACCCAGCCCGTGTTCGGCGGCGGTGCTGAGCTCGATGCCGGTCATCAGGAAGGCGCCGTCGCCGACGATCGCGACCACCGGCTGCTCGCGGTGCGTCAGCTGGATCGCGACGGCCGCCGGCACGCCGTAGCCCATGCAGTTGAAGTCGGTCGGCGACACCAGATGGCGCGCACGCCGCGACTCGAAGAGTTCGGCGGTCAGGAAGGTGTGGTTGCCGTCGTCGGTGACGACCCAGGCCTCGTCGGGCAGCGCGGCGCGCAGCGCCTGGAAAAACCGCGCCGGGTTGACGCGGCCGCGGCTGTCGTGGCGCAGCCACTCGTCGTGGTAGGCCTGCTTGGCCGCGGCGATGCGCTGCGCGACTTCGGCACCACGCACCGCCGGCGCATCGCCGCCGAGTGCCTGCAGCCGCGCCGCCAGCGCCGGCAGCACCCGGCGCGCGTCGCCGGCGATCGTGATCTCGGCCGGGTAGTTGGCGTTGAACACCGCCGGGTTGATGTCCACGTGCACCAGGCGCCAGCCGCCGCGCAGGCCGTAGCTGCCGGTGGCGATCTCGCCGAAACGGTTGCCGACGGCCAGCAGCACGTCGCAGTCGGCAAACGCCTGCTCGGCCGCCGGCACCGCCGCCGGGCCTATGCCCATGCCGGCGTGCAGCGGGTGGTTGCCGGGGAAGGCGCTCAGGCCCTGCAGCGTCGTCGCCACCGGCGCGCCCAGGCGCTCGGCGATGGTGGCGATGCTCGCGCCGCAGTCGACCGCGCCCCAGCCGACGAACAGGCCCGGGCGGCGCGCCTGCAGCAGCAGCCGCGCGGCGGCTTCGATCGCGCCGTCGTCGAAGGCCTCGGTTTGCGGCCCGGGGTCGAAGGCGGGCAACTCGTCGACCTCGCCCGGGATCATCTGCAGGTCCACCGGGATCTCGACGAACACCGGCCCGGGCTCGCCGCGTTTCGCGGTGCGCCAGGCTTCGTACAGCGTCGGCACGACGTCGCGGTGGCGCGTGATCCGCCAGGCGCCCTTGGTCACCGGTTTCACCCAGGCGAGCTGGTCGATCTCGTGCAGCTGGTACTTGAAGCCGTGGCTGCCGTGCGTGCCGCCGGAGATCACCAGCATCGGGATGCCGTCGAGAAAGGCCTCGCCGATGCCGGCCATCGCCAGCGCGGTGCCGGCGGCGGGCACGATCAGCAGCGTGCCCAGGTGTTCGTTGGTGCGGCTGACGGCGTCGGCCATGAAGGCGGCGTTGCCTTCGTGGGTGACGCGGATCGGGCGCACCGTCGCCGAGCCGGCGAGCGCGTCGTAGGTCTCGGTGTTGTGCACGCCCGGGATGCCGAAGGTGTGGCGCACCCCCAGCTGTTCGAGCGCGTGGCGCACCAGTTCGGCGGCGGTCTTCTTCATCGCATCTCCTGTCGGCCGGTGATGTGGCGCACGGCGGCGTGGGCGGTGAGCAGGCAGCCCGGCAGGAAGCTGCCTTCGAGCGACTTGCGCCCGCTGGCGCCGCCGCCGCCGAAACCCGCCGCCTCGCCGACGGCGTAGAGCCCGGCGATCGGCGTGCCGGCCCCGTCCAGCACGCGGCTCGCGAGGTCGGTCTGCAGACCGCCCATGGACTTGCGCGTCAGGATGCGGCAGCGCACCGCCAGCAGCGGCCCGGCGTCGGGGTCGAGGATGCGCTGGTAGCGGCAGGTGCGCACGCGGTCGCCGCGCCAGCGCCGCAGCTGCTCGATGCGGCGCAGCTGGTCGTCGTCGTGGAAACGCGGGCCGCGCGCGATCTGGGCGTCGTAGGGCGCGATCTGCGCCGCCAGCGTCTGCGCGCTGATGCGCTTGTCACCCGCGACGGCGTTCATGCGCTCGGCCAGCCGCTCCAGCGTGCCGGCCTGGACGACGTCGGGGCAGCGGGCCAGCAGTTCGTCGACGAGTTCGGGCTGGCCGCGCACGAGCTGGCGCAGGAAACCGAAGACGCGGCGTTCGCGGATCTGCGGGTTGTGTTCGGCGCCCGAGGCGGCCAGCTCCTTGACCGCGATGCGCCGGTTCATCAGCTGCCAGGTCCAGGGCCAGGCTTCGCGGGCGATGCGCGCCACCATCGCATGGGTGTCGAAGCCGGTGACGAAGGGTTGCGGGCCGATGCGCTGTCCGTCCGGGTCCAGCCACAGCGCCGAACGTGCCGGCACCAGGCTCAGGCCGTGGCCGTCGAACTGCGGGTTGGGGTGCTGCACGCCGGCGGCGTAGTTCCACATCCGGCCCAGGTGCGTGAGGCGCGCGCCGCGGCGTGCGGCGGCGTCGTGCAGCCGGCCGTCGGCGTGCGGGTGCGAGCCGTTGAGCAGCTCGCGCGGCGCCGCGCCGTCGGCGGCGGGCCAGTGGGCGCGCACACGCGCCAGGTCGCCGGTCAGGCCGCCGGCGGCGACGATCACGGTGTCGGCTTCGAGCTC
The DNA here is from genome assembly GCF_016583785.1 of Rubrivivax gelatinosus. Lineage (GTDB taxonomy): Bacteria > Pseudomonadota > Gammaproteobacteria > Burkholderiales > Burkholderiaceae_C > Rubrivivax > Rubrivivax gelatinosus_B. The sequence goes on from NZ_NRRU01000008.1 coordinate 58,855, forward strand.
GAACTCGCGGGCGCTGGCTTCGGCCACGCCGCGCACGCCGGCGATGCGGCCGCCGCTGGTGGAGAAGTCGTCGACGCGGTGCCGCAGCCGCAGCTCCAGCCGCGCCGCCTGCGGGTGCTGGCGCAGCGCGGCGATCAGCGTCGCCGTCATGTGGCGCGCCGTGCCCCAGAGCACGTGGTAGCGCGGCAGGCTGTTGCCCGGGCGCGTGTCGCCGCGTTCGACCCACTGCACCGCCGGGATGAAACGCAGGCCGCGGGCGTGCAGCCACTCGTAGACCTCGGGCACGCAGCGTTCGACGTAGTGCTCGGCCCAGCGCCGCGGCCAGACGTCGCCGGCGTCGAACTCGGCGAACGACAGCCAGTCGGCCAGCGCCAGCGCCGGGCTGTCGGGAATGCCGGCGCGGCGCTGCAGCGGCGTGCCGCACAAGGCCATGCCGCCGAACGCGTGCAGCCCCAGGCCGCCGGGCTCGGGGCCGCGTTCGAGCAGCGTCACCGCGTGGCCGGCGTCTAGCAGGCCGAGCGCGGCCGCCAGCCCGGCGGGGCCGGCGCCGACGACGAGGGTGCGGGAGGAGGCGGCGGGAGGCATCGGCGGCGGGGCCTGAAACGGTGAGGCTGGAGTCTCGGCCGCCGGCGCGCCATCCGTCTGTCCAAAGGCCGACACGGCGAGGCCGGGGCAGCGAGGGCAAACCCGGCACGGGGTGTGGGTGGCCGGGTTGGCGCCTCGCTGGAGGGTTGTCTTAAGGCTCCCTGAACCCCGGTGGCCGACTTGTGCCAGATCAAGCGGCGGGATCCGGCCGGGAAGACGATGAAGATTCCGGCGCGTTTGCCCTCGGGCGGCGCGCGTCGACAGGCTGCTGGATGACTGCTCTGCAACTCTTCGGATGGATCGTCGCTGCCGCGCTGCTTCAGGTCGGCGCTGCGATCGTGCTCGTCTGGTGGCGCAAGCGTGCAGCGGCTGCCGGGTTGCCTGCGCTCGCCGTCGGGACGTCGGCGCTGCCGCCGGATGCGGCCTGGGCCGGCTGGCGCGAGTTCCGCGTCACGCGCCGGGCCTACGAAGACGGCGCGCAAACCCAGTGCTCGTTCTATCTGGAGCCGCTTGAAGGCGGGCCGCTGCCGCCCTACCTTCCTGGGCGCTTCCTGACCTTCGCGGTGGACCTGCCGGGCGCCGACGGGCCACGCACGCTGACGCGCTGCTACTCCTTGTCGGACGCGCCCGATGCCCGGGCTTACCGGGTGACGATCAAGCGTGTGCCGCCTCCGCCGGGGCGGCCCGAGTTGCCGCCGGGTCAGGTGTCAGGCCACTTCCACGAGCGCGTGCAGGTCGGCGACGTGCTCAGGTTGCGGGCTCCGTCCGGGCACTTCGTGCTCGACGCGGAGGAGTCGCTGCCGGTGGTGCTGATCGCCGGCGGCATCGGCATCACGCCGATGCTGGCGATGCTGCGCTGCAGTCTGGCCGAGGCGCCGCAGCGGCCTGTGCACCTGTTCTACGGCGTGCGCAACGGCGCCGAACTCGCTTTCGGGGCCGACCTGGCGGCCCTGGCCCTGGCCCATCCGGCGTTTGCGCTGCACCGTGTCTTCAGCCAGCCGGCAGGTGGCGACGAGGCCGGGCGCGACTACGAACACACCGGCTTCGTCGGCGTCGAACTGCTCAAGCGCGCTTTGCCGCACGGGCGCCACCGGTTCTTCATCTGCGGGCCGCCGCCGATGATGCAGGCCCTGGTGCCCGCGCTCGGCGTCTGGGGCGTGCCGCCCGAGGATGTGCGCTACGAGGCCTTCGGCCCGGCCTCGATGGCGGCACCGGTCCAGGTGCCGGCGGCGCCGCTGGCGATCGAGGTGAGTTTCCGCCGTTCGGGCCGGACGCTGGTCTGGGACGGGCGCGACGCCACGCTGCTGGACTTCGCCGAGCGCAACGGCGTCAAGGTCGAGTCGGGTTGCCGCTCGGGCGGTTGCGGCGCCTGCGAGACGCGGGTGGCCAGCGGCAGCGTGCAGTACGCCCACCAGCCCGACCACGACGTCGCGCCGGGGCACTGCCTGCTGTGCGTGGGCAAGCCGACGTCGGCGCTGGTGCTGGAGGCCTGAGATGCGCGCCCGCCTGCTGCAACGGGAAGTCCTGCCCCTGATCGCCGGGCTGACGGGGCTGGCGCTGCTCGCGCTGGCCATCGACGCCTTGCTGCACGCGCTCGACGCGGTCTGGGTCGGGCGCTACCTCGGCATTCCGGGCACGCTGATGATCATCGCGTCGACGGTCTACTCGCTGCGCAAGCGCAAGGTCCTCACCCGCGGCAACCCGGCGCAGCTGCTGCGTTTTCACGAGGTCGTGGCCTGGACGGGCTCGCTGCTGGTGCTGGTGCATGCCGGCGTGCACTTCCATGCCGTGCTCGGCTGGCTGGCCGTCATCGCGATGCTGATCAACGTCGGCAGCGGGCTCACCGGCAAGCTGCTGATCGAGCGCTCGCGCCGGCGCCTGGAAGACGCGCGGCAGCGCATGCAGGAGCGCGGCCTGTCGGCCGCCGAGCAGGACGAGCGGCTGTACTGGGACAGCTTCACCTTCGACATCGTGCGCCAGTGGCGCGTGGTGCACTTCCCGATCACGCTCGCGTTCACGGTGCTCGCGATCGCGCACATCGTCGCCGTCTTCCTGTTCTGGGAGTGGGTATGAAACACCCGCTCGCCCTGGCCATCATCGCGGTCAATCTCGTCGTGCTGATCGTGCTCGTGTTCGCCCGGCCGCAGCTGATGGTGAGCCCGGGCCCGCTGTCCAAGGGGCATGCCGAACTCGCCGGCGACTGTTTCGCCTGCCATGCGCCATGGCGCGGTACCGCGGCGGCCCGCTGCAGCAGCTGCCACACCCCGGCCGACGTCGGCCTGCGCACCACCAAGGGGGTGACGATCGTCGCCGCGGCGCCCCGCATCGCCTTTCACCAGCAGCTCGCGCAGCAGGACTGCGCCGGCTGTCACAGCGACCATCTCGGCCCGCGCCAGACGCTGCGCGACCGCAAGGGTTTCGCCCACGAGATGCTGCTGCCGGCGGTGCAGCAGCAGTGCGGCGGCTGCCATGCGCAGCCGCAGACCCGCATCCACGAGAACCTGAAGGAAGGCTGCGCGCAGTGCCATGGCACGCGCAGCTGGAAGGTCGGCGCCTTCGACCACGCGCTGCTGGGCGCGAGCGCCGAGGCCCGCTGCCAGAGCTGCCACGCGCCGCCCCAGGACCGCCTGCATGCACGTCTGGACGGCCGCTGCGCCACCTGCCACGGCACGCAGGCCTGGACGCCCGCCACCTTCGACCATGACCGCCACTTCGTGCTCGACCGCGACCACAACGCCGAATGCCGCACCTGCCACGTCGGCAACGACTACAGCCGCTACACCTGCTACGGCTGCCATGAACACAGCCCCGCCAGCATCCGCTCCGAACACGCCGAGGAGGGGATCCGCAACTTCGACGACTGCGTCGAATGCCACCGCAGCGCCGACGACGAAGGGCACGGCGGCGGCTCCCGCCGCGGGCGCGACTGAGGTGGCCGCGATGGCCCGCCGGGGCCCGCGCCGACCGCCTGGGACCGTGTCATCGTTGCCGTCGGGAGGTGGCCGGGGCATGGATCGGCGACGTCCTTGCGCGTTTTCCGAATGCCTATCCACGGCATGCGCAGTTCATCATTTCCAGATGTATCCCTAGGATGAATGAAAGCCGATGTCGCATGACGTCGGCGGAGGGAGTCGCCACCCCCAGCGGGCATCGGCGGCAGTCATCACCGGGAACCACATCACATGACCTGCGATAACAAGACGCGGCGCGCCGCTGCATGGCTGGCTGCGCTGGGGGTGGCGACGCTCGCGGCCTGCGGCGGCGGCGAGAACGGCCTGGATTCGAGCACCACGGTGACCGTCGGCACGCCGGCCAGCATCGCCGTCGAGTCCGCCGCGAGCTACGACGACAACCGTTACGGCCTGATCAGCGCCAAGACGCTGCGCGGCTGGATCGACAACTGGTCGGCGAACAAACCCGCCGGCATCAGCGGCAAGCTCGTCGTGCTGCAGGTGGCGGCCGGCCCGAGCGGGCGCCAGTACATCAAGGGCGACGACAGCAATGTCTTCGTCTACCTCGAAGGCGGCTGGACCGAGGACCGCTCCAACGGCGTCATCAAGACCAGCACGATGGTGCTGACCGGCGCCAAGGTCGACGACCTGCTGGCGCGCTACGCGATCGACCCGCGCAAGGACCTCGTCGTCTGCGCCCAGGGCAGCGGCAATGCGTCGAACGCGATGACCCAGGGCCGCTGCTGGTACACGCTGCGCTACTGGGGCGTCGACGCGCGCCATGTCGCCGTGCTCAACGGCGGCAACCAGGCGCTGGGTGTCGACGACGGCTCGACCTGGACCAGCGAGCACTTCACCAGCGCCGAAGTCAGCCCGCGCCTGAACAAACGTGTCGCCAGCGTGCAGGACCTGGGCGTCGACAACACCGTGCTGCAGGCCACGCTGGAGGACGTGATCAACGTGCTGCCGCTGGCCGACCACAACGTGCTCGACGACGGCGTCTTCATCTGGGACGCACGCAGCCTGGCGCAGTACAGCGCCGGCCTGCGCGGCGCCTCCGTCAACGACATCCCGGCCAACGACGCCAGCGCGCTGGCGGCGAGCTTCCAGAACAACGGTTCGCGCCAGGGCCACCCGCGCGGCGCGCTGCAACTGGGCTACGACCAGCTGATCGACTCGGCCACCGGCAAGTACAAGAGCAAGGCCGACCTGGCCGCGCTGCTGGCCGGCGGCACGACGCCCTCGGGCCAGGGCTTCACCGACGGCCAGCTCGCGCTGCTGGGCAACGGCAAGGCCTACCAGAAGGGCGACGTCGTCTACACCTACTGCGAGACGGCGATGCGGGCGATGATCACCGCGATCGCGTCCTCGGTCGTGCTGGGGCTGCCGACGCGCGTCTACGACGGCTCGATGATCGAGTGGAACTCGCTCACGCGCACCCAGGACCGCAGCGGCAACTGGCTGATCCCGGCCGACTCGCGCTGGCGCACCGACGTGCTGTCCTGGTATCGGCTGAACCCGACGCCGGCCAACGTCGCGCCGCGCACCGACGCGAGCATCGTGCCGACCATCGTCGACGCCTACGCCGCCAATGCCGGCGCGGCGATCGCCGCCGACAAGACCTATCTGCGCGCCAAGATCTCGTCCGGATCCGGATCCGGTTCCGGATCGGGCGGCGACAGCGGCACGCCGTCGATTCCCTCCAACCCCTGCGGCGGCTGACGCCCGCCGGCGCCCCGCCCGCCACCGGGTGCGGCGCCGGCATTGTTTTCCAGGAGGCGCCGCATGGCGATCCGGTTCACGCGGCTGCTGCCCGGCCGCTATCTGCTGGACGTGAAGGGCTATGTCTGCCCGCATCCGCAGATCTACACCAAGAAGGCGCTGGCGGAGATCGCCGCCGGCGACCAGCTCACCGTCGAATTCGACAACCCGTCGTCGGGCGAGTCGATCGGCTACCTGTGCGAACAGGAAGGCGCGCGTGTGCTCGAGCGCCACGAACACCAAGGAACGTTCCGATGGACGCTGCAAAAGGATTGAGCGGCGCCTGCGCCGCGCTGCTGCTGGTCGCCGCCGCGCCGGCCTTCGCGGCCGATGCCGCGGCCGTGCCGCAGCCGGCGGCGTCGAGCCCGGCGCCGCAGGCCGCCGTGCTGCCGGTGCAGATCACGCGCCAGCCGCCGGCCGATTCGGGCCGGCTGAAGTTCCGCGGCCGCGCCGGCGGTGCCGGCTGCGGCTGCACCGACAGCCTGTCGGAGCAGGACATCGCCCGCGGCGCCGCGCCGCAGGCCGCTGCCGAAGGGGGAGCACGATGAGCCGCCGCGCCCTGACGCTGCTGCGCCCGTGGTGGGTCGTGTCCGTGCTGCTGCTCGGCTGGGCCGCGCTCGCCGAGTGGCACGAGAGCCGGCCGGCCGAACCCGCGGCCGCCGTCGTCGACGCCGGCTGGGGCCACGAAGTCCTGCAGGCCGCGGACGACGAGCGCAGCGCCGACCGCTTCTCGCCGCTGGGCGTGGCCAACGCCTGCGGGCTGGGCGCGTCGAGCTGCTTCAAGTGCCACAACGGCGTGCGCGCCGCGGCTCCGGCCGCCGACGCCGCCAAGGGCCCGTGGCACCGCGACCACGCCAAGGTCAACTACTCCTGCGTCGGCTGCCACCAGGGCAACCCGCGGCTGCTCAAGCAGGACCTGGCTCACGCGCGCCTGGTCGCCAACCCGCTGCAGTCCGAAGCCGCCTGCAGCGCCTGCCACCAGACCGGCACGCCGGCCCAGTGGCGCGCGCCCTATCTCCGGACGGCCGCGCCGTCCGCCCCCAAGTCCTGACCACCGCCACCGCCATGCAACCGCACCGTTCCACCTCTTCCCGCCGCGTGCCGGGCCCGGCGCTGCGCGCCGCCGTGCTGGCCGCCGCGCTGGCCGCGCCGCTGGCCAGCCAGGCCGGCGTCACCATCGCCGCCCCCGGCGGCGAGGGCTACCTGAGCATCGACTACGCGCTGCAGTTGTGGTCTCAGGGCCAGAGCTACACCTCGGCCACCGACGACGGCAATACCTGGGACAACTTCGTCCGCCGCAACCGCCTGACCTTCAGCGGCCAGTACAACGACTACGTCGGCTTCTACGCCCAGATCGAGGCCGGCAACGACGGCAAGGACGGCAACGAGGACCGCAGCACCTACTTCCGCGACGCCTACATCACCTTCGACTACAGCGACGCGCTGCGTGTCATCGCCGGCCGCTTCAAGAACGGCTTCTCGCGCGAGAACAACGAGGCCTGCCTGGAGCCGCTGACGCTGGACCGCTCGGGCATCGCCTACACGCCGTTCGCCGGCACGCGCGACAACGGCGTCGCGCTCTGGGGCAACCTCGCCGACGCCAGCCTGCAGTACCGCCTGGTGCTGTCCGACGGCCGCGAGGGCGACCTGGTGCCGAAGAAGAAGCCGCGCATCACCGGCCGCGTGCACTGGAGCCTGCTCGACCCCGAGTCGGACTACGGCTACCGTGGCACCTACCTGGGCACGCGTCGCGTGCTGACCTTCGGCGCCGCGGTCGACTGGCAGCCCGACGTCGCCTATGCCAACTACGCCGCGCGCTCTGACATCGTCGACTACCGCGCCTGGACCGTCGCGTCTTCGGCGAGCTGCCCACTCGCTGGGGCAGCTTCACCGGCTCGGCGGCCTATTTCGACTACGACACCGGCGACGCGATCTCGCGTGCACCCGACTCGTCGCTGCCGGCGAATTCGCAGCTCAAGGCCTATTACGTGAAGGCCGGCTACCTGCTGCCGGAGAAGGTCGGCCCGGGGCGGCTGCAGTTCTATGGCCGCCGCGACCACGCCGACTACGCGGTCGCCAACGGCGCGCTCGACCACGACACCACCGGCGTCGGCGCCAACTACTACTTCGACGGCCAGCGCCTGAAGCTGACGATCGACTACTCGCGCACCACCTTCGACCGCCCGAGCACGAGCAACGCGACGCTGCAGGACAACTGGCAGACGACGCTGGGCCTGCAGCTGCTGTTCTGATCGTGAGCGCGCTTGAAACGCCCGGCGGCCGCCCGGCGCCGCCGGGGCGGCGCGCGGCGGCGGCGCTGCTGGTGCTGGCGGCGCTGGCGGCCGGTGCGGCCGTCGCCGTCGACGGCCGTCTCGTCTACCTCGCCGTCTACGGCGCCTTCGGCCTGGCCTACGGTGCGGTGCTGCAGTACGGGCGCTTCTGCATGGCCTCGGCGGTGCGCGACCTGTTCGCCGTCGGCGTCGTGCGCATGGCAGTCGGCGTGCTGATCGCCGTCGTGCTGTACGCGCTGACGGCGGCGCTGGTGCGCGGCGCCGGGCTCAGCGCCTTCCACGCCTCGGCGCTGGGCTGGCACGTGCCGATCGGCGGCGCGATCTTCGGCCTGGCGATGGTGTTCACCGGCGGCTGCGCCTCGAGCTCGCTCTACAAGTGCGGCGAAGGCAGCCTGAGCGCGCTGCTGGTCATCGTCGCGATCTCGCTGTCGCAGGCCTGGTTCGTCAGCGCCGGCGGCTGGCTCGACGCGCTGGTGCCGGCGTCCTGGGCCGCCGAAGCGGCGGTGCAGGCGCAGACGATGCCGGCCGAGCTCGACATCGGCCGCGGCTGGTTCGACCAGTTCCTCGCCGGCCACGTCTGGGGGCTGCAGGGCGGCACGCTGGCCGAGCGCCTGGGCGTCGAAGGGCGCTGGCTGCCGGTGCTGCTGGACACCACGCTGGTGGCGGTGCTGCCGGCGCTGGCGCTGCTGCTGCTGCTGTACCGGCTGCGCTTTCGCCGCCCGTGGTTGAAGCGCAGCGGCGTCTCAGCGCCCGGCCTGGCCGACGACCTGCGCGGCCTGGCGGCAATGCTCGGATCCTCGCGCAACACCGCCATCGCCGGCTTGCTGCTGGGCCTGCTGGCCGGGCTGCAGATGGCGGTGACGAGCGCGCTGCGCGAGCATTGGGGCATCCTCAACTTCGGCGAGGCGCTGGCTGCTGCCGGTTTCAGCAGCGGCCTGTCGCTGCAGGACACCGTGTTCGACCCAGGCTACTGGTACATCACGACGCAGGAGGCGCAGCTGGGCGGCTGGATCTTCGAACGCCTGGGCCGCCCGAGCATGGACAACCTGTTCTTCGGCCTGGACAACGGCCTGCCGCCGCCGTGGCTGAACGCGCCGCTGTGGATGTCGGCCGGCATCGTCGTCGGTGCCGCGGTGCGCGCCAACCTCGTCGGCGAGTTCAAGTGGAAGTGGCCCGGGCTGGAGACCGCGCTGCTGGCGCTGGCCGGCGGTGCGCTGATGGGCATAGGCTCGCGCATCGGCATGGGCTGCAACATCGGCGCCTTCTTCGCCACCGTCACCAACGGCGACCCGAGCGGCTGGCTGTTCCTCGCCGGCATGAGCGCCGGCGCCTTCGTCGGCGTGCGGCTGCTGCAGCGCTGGATCGAATGGCAGGCGTCGCGCCAGAGCGGCTGGTCGGTCTGATCCGGCGGCTGGCGGCACTGTTGCTGCTGGGCCTGGCCGCCGGCGGCGCCGGTGCGGGCGACGCCGTCGACGCCTTTCTCGCGCGCCACTGGCAGCAGCCGCTGGCGCCGCAGGGCGCGCCGCCGGCCGCCTGGCCGGCGCGCGAAGCCTCGCTCGCACCCGAGGACTGCGCCGCCTGCCACCCGCAGCAGCACGCGCAGTGGCGCGGCAGCCTGCACGCGCGCACGATGGGCCCGGGCATCGCCTGGCAGCTGGCGCTGATGACGCCGGACAAGGGCGAACGCTGCCTGCGCTGCCACGCGCCGCTGGCCGAGCAGAAGGCACTGCTGGCGCGCACGCTGGGCTGGGCCAACGCGCCGGCGTCGCCGCCGCCGGCCTATGTGCCGCCGGGCTTGGACCGGCAGGGCCTGGTCTGCGCCGCCTGCCATCTGCGCCGCCACGAGCGCTTCGGCCCGCCGCGTGCGGCCGGGGCGGCCGCGCCGCTGCCGCCCCGGCCGCATGGGGGGTTCCGCGCCGAAGCCGCGTTTCAGGACAGCCGCTTCTGCGCCGGCTGCCACCAGTTCCCGGCCGACGGCCCGCGCACGAAGGGCAAGCTGCACGAGGACACGCTGGCGCAGTGGCAGGCCAGCCCGGCGGCGCGCGACGGCCGCGCCTGCCAGTCCTGCCACATGCCGGCGCGCCGCCACGAGTGGCGCGGCGTGCACGACCCGCAGATGCTGCGCCAGGGCCTGGCTGCCGAGCTGGTGCTCAAGCGCCGCGCCGACGGCGGTGTCGACGCCGTCGCGATGCTGCGCAATGCCGGCGCCGGGCATCTCCTGCCGACCTACATGGTGCCCAAGATCGAGGCGACGCTGGTGCGTGTCGGGGCCGGCGGCGAACGTGTGCTCGCGCGCCACGTGATCGGCTGGCAGATCGACCTGGCGTTGGCCGAAGAGTCGTTCGACACCCGGCTCGCGCCCGGTGCCGCGGCGACGCTGGCGGCGCGCCTGGAGCGCGCCGAAACCCGCGGCGGGCGCGTCGAGCTGCGTGTCGCGGTCGCGCCGCGCGAGCACTACGAACGCATGTTCCGCTACGTGCTGGCGCAGCGCGCCAAGCTCGACGCCAGGACGCAGCAGACCTTGCAGGCGGCGCTGGACGAGGCCGTCGCCACGCGTTACGAAGCGCTGCGCCTGACGCGTGCGCTGCCGCCCGCCACCCGACCCTGAGCGAGTCCCGCCATGACCGAGATCCACCGCCTGTCGCCCGATTACGCCGCTGCCTCGCACGAGGTCGGCGCCGACTGGGCCGCCGTCGCCGCCGCCGGCTATCGCAGCGTCATCAACCACCGCCCCGACCACGAGGACGGCCCGCGCCAGCCGACAGCCGCCGAGATCGGCGAGCGCGTGCGTGCGCTCGGCCTGGCCTACGCGCACCAGCCGGTGGCCGACCTGGGCTTCGGCGCCGACGAGGTGCAGGCGTTGCGTGAACTGCTGGCGGCGCTGCCCAAGCCGGTGCTGGCCTTTTGCCGCTCGGGCCGGCGTTCGACGCGGCTGTACGAGGCGGTGCTCAACGGTCTGCAGCCGCCGGAGGCGGAACCAGAGGTGCAGTGGCTGGTGTGAGCGGCGGGGCGTGCTTCAGTGCGCTGGGGCCATCGGCAGGTTGCCGGCCAGGGTTTCGAGCGTGATCGTGTGGCCGAAGGTCTGCTTGCCGATGCGGTAGAACTCCAGCGGCTGCGAACTCTGCTCGTGGCGGCTGCGATAGCCGAAGGAGGCGTCGACACCCTGCCATGCCAGGCCCTTGGCGACGATCACGCGGTAGCGGCCCAGCGGCACCTCGAGCCGTGCCGTTTCGCCGGCGCGCACGGAGACCAGCGCCAGCGGCGCGCCGCTCACCCAGTCGTCCAGCCGCACCGTGTCGTGCGAGTGGCCGGCAGGCGCCTGCAGCGTCAGCGGCGCCATCGGTACGTCGGGCAGCGCCACGTACCAGTGCACGGTGCCGGTCGGCGGAAAGGGCTGGCCCTGGCGCAGCTTCAGCCAGGCCGCGGCGCCCGCGGTGCCGAGCGCGAGCAGCGCCAGCCACAGCAGCCAGGGCCGCCAGCTGCCCGGCACGAGACGGGCTGCGCGCCTGACCGGACGCGCCGCGGCCGGCCGGCGCGTGTCTTCCTTCCAGTAGTCGCGGTCTTGAATCCCCATGTCGTTCCGTCTCAGCGCCGGCAGCGTTCCATCTCGGCGATGCGTTGTTCGTAGGCCGCGCGCTGGTGCGGGCTCAGCGTGATCGAGCTCGCCGAGACGCGCTCGTTGCGGATCTGTTGCTCGCTGTAGCAGGGCTCGCGGCCGCCCGCGCCGGGGCCGGCCGCGAAGGCCTGCCGCTCCTGCATGCCGACGACGACGCCGTCGCGCGTGTAGACGTAGCGCGTGCTGCCGTCGGCATAGCGGTAGACGTGCTGGCGCGAGACGCTGCCGCCGAAGCTGTCGGTGTTGGTCAGCGCCGGCTGGCCGTAGCGCGCGAACATCTCGGTCTCGCTCATCACGCCGCTGCGCTCGCGTGCCAGCTGGCGCGCGACCGCAGGGTCGGGCGTCATCGGCGAGTTCACCGGCGTCGCGTCGATGCTGCGCCCGCCGGTGGCGCAGGCCTGCTGCTGGAATACCGGGCGGCCGTCAGGGCCCTCGCAGCGGTATACGGTCTGGGCCGATGCGGCGCCTGCCATCAGCGCCACGACGGCCGCCATGCTGTATCGCATCGTCGTCCTCCCGGCCTGGATTCTGTCCCGGGCCGCCTGCCTGGCGGGCGCTGGCTCGCCCGGACGCCAGCCATGAAGGGGACGCCGCGCGCACCACATGGCGCGCCTGGCGAAGGGCGCCGGCAGCACGACCGCGCAGCGCCATTCGAAGCCGCTGCCGGGGTCTGAACCCGGGCTTCGGCGCCGCCGCGCCGTCCCTGGTCCAATCGTTGCGTCTTCGCCTTCGATCGCCACGATCTCCGTCCCATGCGCGCCGCCCCCCTTACGGACTCAACCGCGGGCCCGCCCGTTCCGGCGCCGGCACCCGCCAGGCCGCAGCGCGCCGCCGGCCCAGGGGCGAGGCCGTGAACCCCGCGGCCGCACCGATGACGATGGCGGCGCTCGGGCTGGCGGCACCGGCCGAGGCTCTGTACCGCGCGCTGCTGCGCAGCCCGGGCGCTTCGGCGGCGGCGCTGGCCGCGCTTGCCGGGCAGCCGCTGCCCGAGGTCGATGCCTGGCTGGCGCAGCTGAAGAGCCGGGGCCTGGTGCGCAGCGAGGACGCGGACGGGCGCGTCTGGTTCGCCACCGCGCCCGAGGTGGCGGTGGAACTGCTGCTGATGGAGCGCCAGGTCGAGCTGAATCAGGCGCGCCAGGTGCTGCCCGAACTGCAGCGCGACCTGCTGCGCGGCGGCCGCATGGCCGACACCGAGGCGCTGCAGATCATCCCCGCCGACGCCGAGTCGCAGCTGCCGGTCTATCTGCAGATGCACCAGATGGCGCGCGAGGAGGTGCTGGCGATGATGTGCCCGCCCTTCATCGTCTCGGCGCCCGACGCGATGGAGGCGGCGCGCGAGCAGGCGCGCCAGCGCGGGGTGCGCTTTCGCACGCTGGTCACGCCCGAACTGCTGCAGTGGCCGGGCTGGGCCGACGCGGTGCGGCAGGCGTACGCCGTCGGCGAACAGGTGCGCGTGCACGCCGGCCTGCCCTTCAAGATGGTGCTGGCCGACGGCAGCGCGGGACTGATCCCGCTGCGTGCGCAACTGCCCACCGGCCCGGCGCTGCGCCTGGGGGATACGGCCGCGCTGCAGGCGCTGCGGCTGCTGTTCGAGTCGTTCTGGGTGCGCGCGCTGCCGGCGCTGGCGCCGGCCAACGAGGCCGATGCCGATGGGGTGGACAAGGACCTGCACGCGCTCGTGACGCTGCTGGCCGCCGGCACCAACGACAAGAACATGGCCGCGATCCTGGGCATTTCCGAGCGCACGCTGCTGCGCCGCATCCAGGCCCTGTCGCGGCAGCTCGATGCCCGTTCCCGCTTCCAGTGCGGCTGGCTGGCTGCGCGCCACTTTTCGGAACAGGACTGAACCGCGCCGGTGCGGCTCGCGGCCCTGCTGGCCCGGGGCGCTGTCGGGCTTCTGTCATGTCATGAATCCGCCAGTCCCCGCGCGCCCGTTCTGCACTCCAATGGGCTCACGGTGAGCGGTTCGAACCGGGCCCGCAGGGCTGACCGTTGCGTCAACACAGGAGTAGCTTGATGAATCCGGATACCAAGAAGAGCTTGCGCGCCGCACTGGCGCTGGCGCTGCTGGCGGGAGCAGGGCTGGCTGCGGCCACGACCCTGTCGCACAAAGCCGACTGGGTGGTCGAGGGCCCGTTCGCGGGTGCCCAGTTCGGCGGTTCGGTGCATGCCGGCGGCGACCTGAACCGCGATGGCTTCAACGACCTGGTGGTCAGCTCGGCCTCGAACGGCCAGGGCACGCAGCGCGGTGTCGTCGAGGTCTTTTACGGCGGGCGCAAGGGCCCGGCGACGACGGCCGGCTGGCGCTACGAAGGCACGATGGACTGGGCCCAGGTGGGTTCGTCGCCGCAGATCACCGACGTCAACGGCGACGGCTGGCCCGATCTGGTCGTCGGCGCGTACAACCAGTCCGGCGCCGTGGCATACAACGGTGCGGTGCTGGTCTTTCTGGGCTCGTCCGCCGGCCTGCCGGCGACGCCGTCGCAGGTACTGGAAGGGCCTTCGAGCAACTCCTTCTTCGGCTGGAAGATCCGCGCGCTGGGCGACTTCAACAACGACGGCTACGGCGACGTCGTCGTCTCGGCGATCGGCGCCAAGAGCAACCTGGGCGTTCTCTACGTCTTCAAGGGCGGCCCGACCGGCGTCGTGACGGAACCGGTGTCGACGCTGACCGGCGCCGCGCCTTGGACCTACTTCGGCCGCATCTTCGAAGTCGGCGACACCAACGGCGACGGCGTGCCCGACATCCTGGTGGGCGCCACCAGCCCGGTCGGCGGCATTCCCGGCATGGCCTGGATCTACCGCGGCAGCGCCACCGGCTTCACCAGCACCAAGGCCGAGACGCTGTTCTCGCCGATCACGCTGGCCGACAGCGACGCCTTCGGCGAGAACATCGCGTTGCTGGGCGATGTCGACGGCGACGGGTACACGGACGTGGCCGTCGCCGCGCCGCGCTACCTGCCGGGCGAAACCAGCTCCGGCTCCGGCACCGTCTTCGTCTTCTATGGCTCGGCCAAGGGCATTGCGGCCTCGGGCCGCACCCAGCAGATCCTGGCCAACAGCACCCGCATGCTCTACTTCGGCATGACCATGCTCGGCGGCCGCGACTTCGACGGCGACGGCCGCCCCGACCTCGTCATGGGCACCGCGGCCAATGCGCGGCCGGCCGAGGACAGCGACCCCTTCCCCGGCGGCATCTGGGTCTATCGCGGCAGCGCCACCGGTCTTGACACCACGAACATCTACAAGGTCTACGGCAAGCAGCGCTCGCGCGACGAACTCGGCCTCACGCTCGAACTCGTCGACGTCACCGGCGAAGGCGTTGCAGACCTGATCACCAGCTCCAGCATCTACAGCGGCACCCTGGATCAGCAGGGCGTGGTGCGCATCTTCCGCGGCGTGCGTTCGTCGCGCTGAAGGCCGCGACGGCAACCGGCGCTGCGCCGGTTGCCGTCTGGCAGGCTGTCGAGACACTGACCGCGGCCCTGGTGCCGCGGTTTTCGTTTGTCGCCGGGCCCGCTGCGCGGTGCGTGCGGGCCGCTCGATCCGGCCCGTCGGGCGCCTGGCGCCCCCGGCAGGAATCGAACCTGCATCTGAGACTTAGGAGGTCCCCGTTCTATCCATTGAACTACGGCGGCGCGGCGGGGGCGATTCTGCCACCGGCCGTGCGCCTGCCGAGCGCCAGCGTGCGTGAAATCGCGCCCGGACTCAGCGGCGGGCAGACGAAGCCGGCGCCGACGCCGCCGACGCCGCGGCGTCCGGCGCCACCAGCCCGGTGGCCTCGCCGATCCGGCGCGTCGCGGCTTTCAGCGGCCGCGTGCCGGGCAGCTGCGTGTCGTCCAGGCGCCAGACCCAGATCACGTCGAGCGCGTTGTCGGCGCCGCTCTGCGCGCGCAGCGTGAAGCGCTGGGCGATGCGGTAGACCAGCTGCCAGGTGCCGGTGGTGGCGTTGACGCCGCGTTCGTAACCCACGTACCAGCGCCGCGACAACTGCTTGCCCAGCGAGATCACGGTGTCGCGCACCTCGCCGCCGGTGGTGCTGCTGGTGGTTTCGCTCTGGTGCACGCTGAGCTCGTCTATGCCCAGGTTGCGCATCAGCGTGTCGGTCGGCGCTTCGCCTTCGCCGGCCATCAGCGCGACGGCGGCGCGCTGCAGCAGCGCGGCGTCGGCGCGGCCCAGGCCGTCGGACGCCCGGCCCAGCACCAGCCACGACAGCCGGTCGGTGTCGGTCATCTCGGTCTCGGAATACAGCCGCGCACGCGGGTTCTGCACCGTGCCGCTGATCAGCACGCCCACCTGCACGTCGATGTTCGGGCGCAGCGCCAGGATGTCCAGCCGCGGGTTGTCCGGCGCGCCGGTGAAGGCGATGATGCCGCGGTCGATCTCCAGCTTCTGGGCGTAGGCGGCGTAGGTGCCGTTCTCGGCGGCGACGCTGCCGTTGATCGCGAGCTTGCCGCCGGGCGTGCCCAGCCGCAGCTGGCCGCGCAGCTGGGTGTCCAGGCCGCGGCCGCGCACGCGCAGCTTGTGCCCCAGGTCGACGTCGAGCGCGATGTCGACGTCGCGCCGCGCGCGCGGCACGGCGTCGGTGTCCGGCGCCTCCGCCAGGTCGCCGGGCCGGCGCACGGTGACGTCGTTGTCCAGCGCCGGCGCGTCGGCGCGCGTGGCGTCGAACAGGCCCTCGTCGACCAGCACCTTGCCCGCCAGCTTCAGCGCCTGCGCGTCCAGGCTGAGTTCGGCGTTGCCGCTGGCCACGAGCTGGCGGTCGATGCGGCCGAGCACGCGGAAACGCTCGGCCACCGCCTTCAGCGTCGCCGTCGGCGTCTCGCCGAAGCGGGCGCCGCCGCTCAGCTCGAGCTGGCCGTCGCCGCCCTTGAAACGCATTGTCTGGATGCGCGCCTCGGTGCCTTCGAGCCGGATCGCCACGGTGCCCGGGCCGACGTTGACGCCCTGCAGCAGGTTGCGCACGCCGAGCTGGCTGCCTTCGATGACGCCGGTGTATTCGGGCGCGCCGAAGCGCCCGCCGACCGTGGCGTTGGTGTGCAGCCGCCCCGACAAACGCCAGCCCGGCGGCACCCAGGCGCCCCAGACGCCGAGGTTCGCAACCTCGAGTTCGAGCACGCCGTCCAGCGGCGCCTCGGCCTCGGGCCAGCGTTTCGTGGCCGCCGTGCGCACGCCGACGGCCGCGGCCATGCGGCCGATGTTGCTGCCCGCCAGCGCCTGGCTGAAGTACCACTGGCCGTCGTGCGCGCTGACGCCCAGGCGCGCGGCGTCCAGGCCCAGCGCCTGGGTGCCGTTCTCGTCGGTGATGCTGAGGTCGCCATCGTGGCGTTCGAGCACGAGGTCGGCGTCGAAACGCTCGCCGGCCTTCAGCTCGACGTGTGCCGCCGCGCGCAGGTCGCCGCCCCAGCCCATCGTCGGCTGCACCCGCTCGAGCAGCGGCGCCACCGCCACCGGGTCCACGTCCAGGCGCAGCGTGAAGTGGGGTGCTTCTGGGCGCAGGTCGGCCTGGACCTCGTTCCAGCGCAGGTCGACCGCTCGCGCGAAGCGCACCCGCCCGGGTGCTGCCTGCAGCTGCTGCAGGACGCCGCCGCGGCCGAACTGCAGCTCGGCGCTGAGGTCGCGGGCGTCGATCCAGTCGCTGCGCCAGTCGCTGCCCGGCGGCGCGATCGTGCCGCCGTCCCAGCTGCCGACGCCCAGGCGTTCGATGTGCCCGCGCCAGCGGCCGCCGCCGGCGGCGTCGGCGCTCCACTCGCCCTGCGCCTGCAGCTGGGCGCGGGTGCCCGACAGCGTGCGCAGCCCGAACCAGCGTTCCAGCAGCGGCGGCGGCACCAGCGGCAGCGCGCCGGTCAGCAGCAGGCGGTGCTCGCGCCAGGTGCCGCGCAGCTCGGCGCGCAGCTGGCGCGCGCCCTGGCGGCCCCAGCGCAGCCCGGCGACGTCGGCCTGCAGCTCCAGCGGCTGCTGCGCCTGGCCGCCGGTGGCCAGGCGCCAGTCGGCCTGCGACTCGGCGACGTCGACATCGCGCGACTGGAACTGGTGCAGCCGCAGATGGCCTTCGGTGCCCAGGTCCGGCCAGCGCCCGGTGGCGCTGACGCTGGCGCTGGCGCTGCCGGCCTTGGGCGCCCAGCCGGCGCCGTCGGGCAGCAGCCGCGCCAGCGGGGCCAGCGTCGCCAGGTTGCCGGCGTCGAGTTCGAGCTGCCAGCGGTCGCTCTCGCCGCCGCCGGCCGGGCGGCCTTCGCCGCTGAGCGCCAGACGGTTGCCGCCGGCGCCGAGATCGAGCCGGGCGCGGCTGCTGCCGGCTGCTCCGCCGCTCTGTTCGAGCACGACATCCAGCGCCACCGGCACGCCGGCCAGCACCGAGTCGGCGACCTTGAGCGCGCCGTGGCCGCTGATGCGCTGCAGCAGCGTCGGCAAGGCCAGCGCGCGCGGCTCGGGCGGCAGGCCGAGATCGAACTTCCAGTTGCCGGAGATCCGGTGCGGGCCCTGACGCCAGGCCGAACCGGGCTCGCCCGGCCACCAGGGCAGCGGGTCGAAGCCGGCGAGCGTGCCGTTGGTCGCCAGCTGCCAGCCGTTGCTGCCGCGGCGCGCGTCGATCTGCATGCGCGCGGCGGCCTCGCCGGCGCGGGCTTCGAGCTGATGCAGCTGCACCCGTTCGGCGTCGGCGCTGCCGTCCAGGCGCAGGCGCACGGCCTGGCTGGCACCTTCGATGCGGCCGTCCAGCGTCGCTTTCGCCGCCGCCGACCAGGCCGGCAGCGCCGCGGCCCAGTCGGCGGGCGAGGGCAGGCCGCCGAGTTCCAGCGCCAGCGGCCCCGACAGCGTCATCGCTGGCGCGCGCTGGTCCAGGCGCTGCGGCAGCAGCTGCTCCAGCGTGCTGTCCAGCGACAGCGTGTGGCCCAGCCAGACGCCGCGGCCGCTCCAGCGCCCCGCCGTCTTGCCGTCGGCGGCGAACTGCAGCGCCAGCCGGCGCAGCTCGACGCGCTCGCGGGCGTCGCTGCGGCCCTGCAGGTCCAGCTCCAGCCGCGCCAGCGGCAGCCGGCCGGCGTCCCAGCGGCCGGGCAGGGTGTTGTCGAGTGCGACGTCGGCGCGCATCGGGCGCTCGCCGGCGGGCGGCGCGTCCAGCCGGGCGTGGCCGGACAGGCGTGTCTCGGGGGCGCCGGCGACCAGCGCGGCCAGGTCCAGCGCCGTCGTGCGGGCGTCCAGCGCCGCCATCACCCAGGGCGCGAACGGCAGCAGCGTGGTCGAGACCCGGGCGTCGGGCGCGGCCCGGCCCGGCAGCGGCGTGCCGCGCAGCTGGCCGGCGAGCACGATGCGGTCCAGCGTGCCGCTGGCACCGACGCTGGCGTCGAAGGGTGTCGCCGGGTCAATCGGCCGGGCTTCGGCCTGGCCGCCGAGTGCGAACGGCGGGTCGAAACCGAGCTGGGCGTGGCCGGCCAGGCGCACCTTGCCCCAGTCGAGTTCGGCCTGCTCGACGCGGTACAGCAGGTCGGCCAGGCCGACCCAGGCGCGGGCGCGCAGCCGGTGCAGCTGGAAGCCGTTGACGTCCAGCGTCTCGAGTTCGGCGCGGTCGGCGCGGATCTGCAGCGGGATGCCGATGCCCGAGGGCAGCGTCGCCGGCCCCGGTGTCGACGGCCCGGTGTCGACGATGACCTCGCGTGCGATCGCCTTGGTCGCGTCGATGCCGAACCAGGCGCGTGCATGCGGCCGCCACGACCAGCGCAGCCCTTCGCCGCGGAAGCCGGTGACGGTGACCGACTGCAGCCCGTGGTCCCAGCGCACGACCACCTTGTCGGCCTCGAACACCTCGTCGAACAGCGCCCCGCGTGTGCCCTCGGCCTCGACGAACGGCAGCCGCGGCGCCAGCCAGCGTGTCCCGGCCTCGCTGTGCAGCAACCCCCAGACGCCCCCGACC
>NZ_NRRU01000009.1 GCF_016583785.1 Rubrivivax gelatinosus
GCGTAGTGGTTGGGCAGCAGCACGTACAGCGGCAGCGCGACGAAGGCCAGCGGCCGGCCTGCGCTACGGCGCGCTCGGCCTGCCGCTGGCCTTCGTCGCGCTGCCGCTGTACGTGCTGCTGCCCAACCACTACGCCAGCGCCTACGGCGTGCCGCTGGCGACGCTGGGTGCGCTGCTGCTGGCCGTGCGCCTGTTCGACGCCGTCGTCGACCCCTTCCTCGGCCTCGTCGTCGACCGTCTGTTCGCCGGCTCGCGGGCACGGCTGCTGGCGACGGCCGCCGGCGCCGCGGCGCTGCTGGCCGTGGCCTTCCACGGCCTGTTCTTCCCGCCGGTGCACGCCGGCGCCGCGCTGCTGGCCTGGTGCGCGGCGCTGCTGGTGGCGGCCTACCTCGGCTACAGCCTGCTCGCGGTGCTGCACCAGGCCTGGGGCGCACGCCTGGGCGGCGACGCCGCCGGGCGCGCACGCGTCGTCTCCTGGCGCGAGGGGCTGGCGCTGGCCGGCGTGCTGGTCGCCAGCGTGCTGCCTTCGCTGGCCGGGCTGGCGGTGACCAGCGCCGTCTTCGCCGTCGCGCTGGTGCTGGGCCTGCTGCTGCTGGCGCAGGCACCACGCCCGCTGGCCGCGCTGTCGGCGCCGCGTTTCGACTGGCGGCTGCCGCTGGCGACGCCGGCGTTCCGGCGCCTGCTCGCCGTCTACCTGGTCAACGGCATCGCCAGCGCGGTGCCGGCGACGCTGGTGCTGTTCTTCGTGCGCGACCGGCTGCAGGCGCCGGCCTGGGAACCGGTGTTCCTGGCGAGCTACTTCGCCGCCGGGGCGCTGGCGATGCCGCTGTGGGTGCGCCTGGTCGCACGCCTGGGGCTGGCGCGCAGTTGGCTCGCCGGCATGGCGCTTGCCGTCGCCGCCTTCGTCTGGGCCTTCAGCCTGGGCGCCGGCGACACGCTGGCCTTCACCGCCGTCTGCGTCGCCAGCGGCGCCGCACTCGGCGCCGACCTGGCGCTGCCGGCGGCACTGCTGGCCGGCGTCGTGCGCGCGGCCGGCCACACCGGACGCGAAGGCGCCTATTTCGGCTGGTGGAACTTCGCGACCAAGCTGAACCTGGCCTTGGCTGCCGGCGTGGCACTGCCGCTGCTGGGCGCCTTCGGCTACGCACCCGGCGTGCGCACGCCCGAGGCGCTGGGCGCACTCGCCGCCGCCTATTGCCTGCTGCCCTGCGCACTCAAGCTCGCCGCGGGGGCGCTGCTGTGGCGCTGCCGCAGCCGATTACACGAGGAGACCGAACGATGAAACGACTGCTGCTGGGCCTGGCCACCGCCGCGCTGCTGGCCGGCTGCGCCGGCCCGAAGCCGGCCGACTACGCCGCCGAGACCCCGAAACTCGAGCTGAAGAGCTTCTTCAACGGCGAGATGACGGCACACGGCATCTTCAGCGACCGCTCCGGCAAGGTCGTGCGCCGCTTCACGGTGCAGATGACCGGCAGCTGGAACGGCGACGACGGCGTGCTCGACGAACGTTTCACCTACAGCGACGGCAAGACCGAACGCCGCATCTGGAAGCTCAAGTCGCTGGGTGACGGGCGCTACGAGGGCCGGGCCGACGACGTCGTCGGCGTCGCCCAGGGCACGGCCGCCGGCAACGCGCTGAACTGGCGCTACACGCTCAGGCTACCGGTCGACGGCAGCGTCTACGAGGTCCAGTTCGACGACTGGATGTACCAGATGGACGACAAGGTGATGCTGAACAAGGCCGAGATGAGCAAGTTCGGCGTCCGCCTGGGCGAGGTCACGCTCGCCTTCCAGAAGCGCTGATGACGATGTCCCTGAACCCGCCGCTGGTCGACTGGACCGGCCGCAGCGCCTGGATCGTCGGCGCCTCCACCGGCATCGGCCGTGCGACCGCGTCGCGCCTGCACGCACTCGGCGCGCGTGTCGCCGTCTCGGCGCGCAACGCCGAGGCGCTGGATCGTTTCGTCGTCCAGCACCCGGGCAGCATCGCGCTGCCGCTGGACAGCACCGACCCGGCGGCCACGCCGGCCGCGGCCGAGCGTGTGTTCGCCACCTTCGGCAAGCTGGATCTGGCGGTCTACTGCGCGGGCACCTACACGCCGATGCGCGCCACCGCCTTCGACCTGGATGTCGCACTGCGCCACGTCGACGTCAACTACGTCGGCGCGCTGCGCCTGCTCGACGCGCTGCTGCCGCGGCTGCGCGCCCAGGCCGCCGCCGGCGGCAGCGCCCACATCGGCCTGGTCGGCAGCGTCGCCGGCTACCGCGGCCTGCCGCAATCGCTGGCCTACGGGCCGACCAAGGCGGCGCTGATCAACCTCGCCGAGACGCTGTACCTGGACCTGCACCCGCTGGGCATCGGCGTGTCCATCATCAACCCGGGTTTCGTCGAAACGCCGCTGACCGCGGCCAACGGCTTTCACATGCCGGCGCTGCTGACACCCGAGGAAGCCGCCGACCAGATCGTCAAGGGCTGGCGCCGCGGCGACTTCGAGATCCACTTCCCGAAACGTTTCACGCTCTGGCTGAAGGCGCTGCGCCACGTCGGCTACCGTCCGTACTTCGCCGCGGTACGGCGTTCCACGGGGATGTGAGATGAGCGCAGCACGCCATGCCGACCCGCGCGTGCAGCGCCTGGTCGACGCCTTCGAGCAGCTGTCGCCGGCAGCGCTGGCGCGGCTGGACGAGATCTACACGCCCGACGCGGCGTTCAAGGACCCGTTCAACGAGGTGCGCGGCGTGGCCGCGATCCGCGCGATCTTCGAGCACATGTTCCGCACGCTGGACGCGCCGCGTTTCGTCGTGCACGAGGCCGTGGTCCAGGACGAGCAGTGTTTCCTGACCTGGGACATGCACTACCGGATGAAACGTTTCGTGCGCGGCGAACAGCTGATCCGCGGCGCGACCCACGTCCGTTTCGCCGCCGACGGCCGCGTCGCGCTGCACCGCGACTACTGGGACGCCGCCGAGGAGCTGTACGAGAAGCTGCCGGCACTCGGCGCAGCAATGCGCTGGCTGAGGCGCCGCGCTGCGAGTTAGGAGTCTGCACGGCATCGGCCATAGCCGACGCCGCGCGATCAACAACCTGCCTGGGATCCGGCAGCTCAACCGCGAGCAGACGAGCGCCGGCTCAACCGCGCCACAGCCATCGTCAAACTGACTGGAGCCTCCCTCGCGGAGGGAGGCTGGAGGGAGCCGTCGAACAAGCGGGAGCACCCTCTCGGAGGGGGCTCGGGGGAGCCGTGCATTCAGCGGTAGCGCTAGGGAGCCGCAGGGCGGCTCCCTAGCGCTGCCCTTCGGTGATCGCGTCGACCTGGAAGCGCCCGCTGCGGTCGACGAGCCAGATCTCGGTGTAACGCAGCGGCCCCAGCCGCGCCGGGGCCGGGTAGGGCGCGGCGCGTTTGATCATCGCGACGACCCAGGGCGCGACCTCGTCGGCCGCCGGCTTGCGCACCACGTGCACATTGCCGACCTGGCCGACGGCGTCGATCTCGGTCTCGACCACCATCACCGAATACAGCAGCGGCGGCAGCCGGCCCTTGTAGATGCGTTTCGGGTAGGCGGCGTAGATGTGGCGCGCGGCGTCGACGCGATAGTCCTTCTCGACCGAGGCGGCCGAGGCCGACGGCGGGCCGCTGGTCTCGGGCGCGGGGACCGAGTTGAACTGGGCCTGCGCCGGGGCGCACCAGGCCAGGGCCGTCAGCACAGCGACGGCGGCGGCGCGACGCAGCGGCGCGCTCGCGTTCATCGATGGGGTTCGATTCATGGGTCCTGCGTCCGAATCGTGGGAAGCGACCGTGACGGCCGGTCGCGACGGGGAGACTACACGATGCACGTCGGCCCCGGCATCGTCGCCGGGATGGCCGCTGCGGGCAAATCGCGAGCAGGAACTAACGCAACCAGCCCTTTCGGCGGAAATAGAGGAAGGGCGCGGCGACCGAGGCCACCATCAGGCAGATCGCGAACGGGTAGCCGTAGGTCCAGTCCAGCTCGGGCATCGCGCGGAAGTTCATGCCGTAGATGCTGGCGATCAGCGTCGGCGGCAGCAGCCCGACCGAGGCCACCGAGAAGATCTTGATGATCTTGTTCTGGTTGATGTTGATGAAGCCGACGGTGGCGTCCATCAGGAAGTTGATCTTGTCGAACAGGAAGGCTGTGTGCGAGTCCAGCGAGTCGATGTCGCGCAGGATCTGGCGCGCCTCCTCGAACTGCTCGGCGTTCAGCATGCGGCTGCGCATCAGGAAGCTGAGCGCGCGCCGCGTGTCCATCATGTTGCGGCGGATGCGGCCGTTCAGATCCTCCTCGCCGGCGATCGCGGCCAGCGCCTCGCCGGCGGCGCGGTCGTCCACGTCCTGCTTGAGCACGCGTGCCGACACCTTCTCCAGGTTGTCGTAGACACCCTCCAGCGCGTCGGCCGAGTACTCGGCGTCAGCGTCGTAGAGCTTGAGCAGCACGTCCTTGGCGTCCTCGATCAGCGCCGGGATGCGGCGCGCGCGCAGGCGCAGCAGGCGGAACACCGGCAGGTCCTCGGCGTGCACCGAGAACAGCACCTTCTCGTAGAGGATGAAGGCGACACGCACGTTGCGCGAGCCCTGGCCGTCGGGGCCGGCGTCGCCGTCGATCAGGAAGTCGGAGCGGATGTGCAGCTCGCCGTTGTCTTCCTCGTAGAAACGGGCCGACTCCTCGAGGTCCTCGTCGACGACGTCCTCGGGGATGGACAGGCCGAAGCGGGCGCGGACCCAGTCTTTCTCTTCGGCGGTGGGGGCTTCGAGATCGACCCAGACCGGCTGCACGCCGGCCAGCGCGTCGGGGTTGGCGATCTCTTCCTGGAACAGCCGGCCATTGGCCAGCGTGAAGACGTTGATCATCGGGAACTTTCGGCGTCGCGAAAGGGCCGGCTGAGGCGCCGGGCCCGCTCGGGCGTGGGGCTGAAGGGGGCTGGGGCGGACCGCCGCACTCCTGCTCGACGCCGGAGCCGACGGTCACCGACTAGGTGGCTGTTCCATTGGGGGAACCCGGTTGACGGGGAAGCCCGGATTATTGCACCGCACCACCACCGGACAGGGCATCCGGAAGCCCGGCGCCGGCACTCGCCAGCGGCAGCCAGATCGTCACCGTGGTGCCGCGGCCGGGCGTGCTGGCGACGTCGACGCGGCCGCCCTGGAGCTCGGCGATCTCCTTGACCAGGCACATGCCCAGACCGGTGCCGGGAATGTTGCCGGAGGGGTCGGCGCGGTAGAAACGTTCGAAGATGCGCGCCAGCTGTTCGGGCGCCATGCCGATGCCGTGATCGGTCACACGCACGCCGACGGCGGGCTCGCCGCGCAGCTCGCCCGACTGCGTCGTCACCAGCACCGTGCCGCCCGCGGGCGAGTACTTGACGGCGTTGGACAGCACGTTGGTCAGCGCCTGGTTGGTCTTCTCCGGGTCGACCTGCAGCACGCAGTCGGGATGCGCGATGTCGATCTGCAGGTCATGCGCGCCGCCGGCGATCAGCATCGGGCCGACGGCCTGGGTGACGAGGCTGTCCAGGCGGCAGGGTTCGCGCCTCAGGTCCTTGCCCTGGCGCGCCTCGATGCGCGCCAGGTCGAGCAGCTCGTTGACCATGTTGATCAGCAGCGAAGCCTGGCGGTGGATGGTCTCGAGCATGTCGCGGCGGCGCTCCTCGGACACCGGGCGGCGCAGCAGCAGCTCGGTGAAGCCGAAGACGCTGACCATGGGCGTGCGCAACTCGTGCGCGGCAGTGGTCAGGAACTCGCTCTTCATGCGGTCGACCTCGGTCTCGCGCGTGATGTCGCGGAAGAACAGGATGGTCTCGTGCTGGCCGTCACCGGCGTGGCGCGCCATGCGCGCCAGCACGCGGCGCTCGGGCAGCGCCAGTTGCAGCAGGTCGGGGCCGTCGGCGGCGGCAGCGTCGGCGGCCAGCGCCTGCGACAGTGGCGGATAGGGCGACGCGGCGTCGCACTGCTTCAGGAAGCGGCGGTCGAACTCGTCGACCGTCATCGGCGCCGCCTGCGCCTGCAGGTCCCAGCCGGTCATGGCCTCGAAGGCCGGGTTGCAGTAGACGAGCCGGCCGCCGCCCTCGCCTTCGCCGTCGAAGACGACGAAGCCGTCGGGCGAGAGGTCGAAGACGGCGTTCAGCCGCGCGCTGCGTTCGGCGATCGCCATGCGCGCACGCTCGCGCTCGGTGACGTCGTTGAGCACGCCGACGTAGTGCCGCGGCCTGCCGCCGGCGTCGGCCACCGGCGAGACGCTGAGCTCGTTGAAGAACAGCGTGCCGTCCTTGCGGTAGTTGCGCAGCACGACCTGGGTCGAGCGGCCGGCGTGCACTGCCGCGTCCAGCTCGGCCAGCTGCGGCTGAGCCCGGTCCTCGCCCTGCAGGAAGGCGCAGTTGCGGCCGATGGTCTCGTCGGCGGCGTAGCCGGTGATGCGGCTGAACGCCGGGTTGGCGTAGAAGACCGGGTAGCCGGGCAGCGACATGTCGCAGATGACGACGCCGTTGGTCGTGCATTCGAGCGCGCGGCTGTAGAGATTGAGCATCGCGAAGGTCATGCGCTGCTCGGTCATGTCGCGCACGACGGCGGCGTAGCGCACGCCGTCGGCGGTTTCGGTGCGCGACAGCGAGACCTCGGCCGGGAACGAGGTGCCGCCGTGGCGCCGCGCCTCCAGCTCCAGCCGCACGACATGGGTGCCGCTGGCGCGCATGTACAGGCCGGCGAGCGTGCGGCGTTCGGCCTGCTCGCGCGTCAGCTCGGGCAGCAGTTCGGCGACCGGCCGACCCAGCGCCTCCTCGGGCTGCAGGCCGAAGACGCTGGAGAGGCTCGGGTTGACGACCTGCACCCGGCACTCGGCGTCCAGGCCGAGGATGACGTCGGGCACCGCCTGCAGGATGGCCTGGTTGCGCGACTCGGCGTGGCCGATCGCCTCCATCTGCGCGCGCAGCCGCGCCGAGGCGCCGTTGAGCGCATCGGCCAGTTCGCGGAACTCGCGGCTGCCGCCGCCGAGTTCGAGCCGGGCGCCGGCGCGCTCGCCGAGTTCGGCGGAGAAGCCGACCAGGCGCTGCAACGGCGCCAGCGCACGCTGCACGAAGCCGTAGCTGACGATGATCGTCACCAGGCTGACGAGCGCGATCGCCAGCATCGCCTCGTTGCTGAGCATGCCCAGCCGGGCGCGCTCGAGGCCGAGCGAGAACGTCACGCCGAAACTGCCGAGCCGGCCGCCGGGGCCGGCCGGCGCCCAGACCTGGACCGCGTCGTCGCCGACCGGGCCGCTGCGTGCGGCTGCGCCAGCCACCGCGCGCGCCGGCGCGGCGCTCGGTGGCTCGCGCGTCACCAGACCTTCGGTGGACTGGTGCAGCGACAGCAGCTGCACGCCGCGGCTGTCGACGACTTCCAGCCGCACGACGCCGGCCATGCCGGCGAAACTGCGCAGCGTGGCTTCGAGTTCGGCGTCGTCACCCGACTCCAGCGCCGCAGTCGCGGCGGCGGCAGCGCCGTGGGCAACCGACCCGGCCCAGCCCATGCTGGCGTCGACGGCGACGTCGTCCAGGCGCGTCGCCGAGACGCGGTACAGCAGCGCCATCGCCAGCGCGGTGCTGAGGATCAGCAGGGCGAGCAGCTGGTGGCGCAGCCGCCGCGGCCCGATCGGCGCGCGCTGCGGCCGCGCCGCCATCAGGCGGTCTCCAGCAGCCGCTCGATGGTGTCGATCAGCTGCAGCGGGCTGAAGGGTTTGACGAGGTACTCGTCGGCGCCGGCGGCCTGCCCGGCCTCGCGGTCGCGCGCCTGGCCGCGGGCGGTCAGCAGCACGATCTTGATCTCGCGCGTGGCCGGGTCCTGCTTCAGGCGCTGGCACACCTGCAGCCCGTCCATCTCACCGGGCATCATGATGTCCAGCAGCACGAGATCGGGCCGCACCGCCTGCGCCAGGCGCAGGCCGTAGGCGCCGTCGGCGGCCTCGTGGATCTCGTAGGCCTCGAACTCCAGCGTCATGCGGATCAGCTTGCGGATGTCGGCCTGGTCTTCGACGATGAGGACACGCTTCATGGCGGCTCCTGGTGATGCGGTTGCGGATGCCGTCAGCGCGTGGCGCTGCCGGGGGCGCGGCTGCGCGCGCGCGCCATCAGCGCGGCGAGGTCGCGGGCGTACTGCTGGGCCTGCACGATGTCCAGCTGCGAATGGTCGTTGTGGTGCGGCGCGCCGGTCGGCAGGTCGATGACGAAGTCGCGCAGGCCGTCGTCGACCTCCTCGCGCAGCTGGCCGCCGTGCAGCGAGACGATGTGCTGGCACAGCTTGAGCCCGATCTGGTCGCGCGCGCCGGGCCGGGGCACGGCGAGGCGGCGGCCGGCGATGTGCGCCGAGCGCGGCAGGTCGACGGCGTCGGCGGCCTGGGGCGCGAACATGCCGCAGTCGCGGAAGACGATGACGGCGCGCGGCCCCATCTGGCGGTGTTCGATCTCGAGCACCGCGCCCTGCGGCGAGCTGCGCAGCGCCGACTCCAGGCATTCGAGGAAGACGCGGCGCAGCCAGTGCTCGCTGCCGTAGAGCGTGGCCAGCCCGGCGGCGTCGGACTGGGCCCGAAAGCGCACCTTCACCTGGCGCGACACCGCCACCGGCTCGACCTCGGCCCAGACCGACTGCAGCAGCTTCCACAGCTCGATGCGGTCGTTGGCGAACAGCGCGCCGCTGCCCCAGAGTTCGGCCAGGTCGACGAGCTTGTCGAGCACACGCACGAGTTCCTGCACGCCATCGACGAGCGTGTCGATCTCGGGCCCGCCGCCGTGTTCGCGCGCCAGCGCGATCGCGCCGCGCGACTCGGCCAGGGGGTCGCGCAGGTCGGTGCGGATCACCTGCATCAGGTTGTCGAAGGCCGTGCCCGCGTCTTCGCCACTCTCGGGCGCGATCAGCACGAAGGCGTCATCGCGGCTGAAACCCGGGATCACGCGGCACTGCAGTTCGGGCGCCGCCATGCCGGCGCCGCCGGCCATGCCGACCGACACCAGCTTGCGCGCGCTCTGCTGCGCCACCGCCGCGGCCACGGCCGCGCTCATGTCGGGATCGAACAGCTTGTGCCCGGGCGCCAGACCGGTGCGCACGCAGGCGTCACCGTTGGCGTAACGCACCGTGCCGTCGTGGTGCACCCACAGCAGCCCGGACTTCAGGTTCTCGAGCAGTTCGGTCAATGAGGAATGCATGGTGTGGCCTTGGCCCCGTGGAGCTTATTTTGCATATTTATCATTTCATGACGTGGCAATCGGTCACGAATCGGAGCCCCCACAGCCACGGTGTCGCCGCCGGGGCAGGCCCTGCAGCGCCAGCCGCTATGCTCGCCAGCCCCAGCTGTTGCCGGAGAACCACGTGATTCGATGCTTTTCGATCGCCGCACTGGCGCTGTGCACGGCGGCCGCGCTCGCGGCGCCGCCGGTGCCCGCTGCCGTCGGCGCGCCCGGGCCGGTGTTCGAGCGCTACCACGGCGTCGAGCTCGCCGACCCGTATCGACAGCTCGAGAACACGCAGGACCCGGCGGTCGCGGCCTGGATGCGCAGCCAGGCGCGCCAGGCGCGGCGCACGCTGGACGCGATCCCCGGCCGCGCCGCGCTCGCGCGCCGGGTGGGGCAGCTGATGGCCGCCGCCGGCACGCGCCTGGGGCCGGTGCAGCGCCGCCCGGGCGGGCGCCTCTTCTACGAGAAGCGCGGCGCGCGCGACGACCAGTTCCGCCTCTTCGTGCGCGAAGGCGGGCGCGAACGCCTGCTGGTCGACCCGCTGGCGGGCGCCGGCGGCACGCCGCACGCGATCGACTATTTCGAGGCCTCGCCGAGCGGCCGCTATCTCGCCTACGGCCTGTCGGCCGGCGGCTCGGAAGACGCCGAGCTCTACGTCGTCGACAGCCGCAGCGGCCGGCGTGTGCTCGGGCCGGTGACGCGGGCGCAGTACGGCGGTGTCGCCTGGCTGGACGACGAGAGCGGCTTCTTCTTCACCCGGCTGCGGCAGACGGCGCCCGACGCACCGCCGGCGGCCAAGTACGCCGGCGCCGGCGCGGTGTTCGTGCGCCTGGGCAGCGACCCGGAGCGTGCGCCCGTCGTGCTGTCCTTCGCGTCGCCCGGGGTCGTGATCGACGAGGCCCAGGACTCGCCGTCGGTGCTGCCGGTGGCCGGCACCGGCTGGGCGCTGGGCGTCGTCAACCACGGCACCGACCGCGAACTCGCACTCTGGCTGGCGCCGCTGGCCGACGCCGTGGCCGGCCGCGCGGCCTGGCGCCCGCTGCTCGGGCGCGAAGCCGGCGTCACCGCGTTCGAGACCGTCGGCGAGCGCCTGTTCCTGCTGAGCCACCAGGACGCACCGCGTTCACGCCTGCTCGAGACCTCGCTGACGGCGCCCGACCTGGGCCGCGCGCGTGTCGCCGTCGAGCAGGGCGAGGGCGTTCTCACCGGCCTGGCGCGCGCTGCCGACGCGCTCTACCTGCGCCGCCGCGACGGCAGCGCGTCCTCGCTGCTGCGGCTGACGCTGCAGCCCGGGGCGCAGGCCGAGGCGGTGGCACTGCCGCTGCGCGGCAGCTTCGAACTCGAAGGTGCCGACCCCGCGCTGCCCGGCGTGCTCACGGCGCTGCAGGGCTGGACCGAACCCGAACGCGTCTGGGCCGTGACGCCCGCGGCCGACGGCGGCGTCACCGTCGCCGACACCGGCCTGCAAAAGCCCGGGCGCCTGGGCGGCGGCCGCTACGTCGTACGCGAGCTGCTGGTGCCCAGCCACGACGGCGCGCTCGTGCCGCTGGCGATCGTGCACCGCGCCGGGCTCAAGCTCGACGGCCGCGCCCCGACACTGCTCTGGGGTTACGCCAGCTACGGCATGACCGATGAACCCTGGTTCTCGCCGACACGCCTGGCCTGGCTGGAAAAGGGCGGCGTGTTCGCGGTCGCCAACCCGCGCGGCTCGGGCGCGTTCGGCGAGGACTGGTACCGCGGCGGGCTGCGCGAGACCAAGCCCAACAGCTGGAAGGACTTGATCGCGACCGCCGAATACCTCGTCGCCGAGGGCTACACGACGCCGCAGCGCCTGGGCGTCTGGGGCGCCAGCGCCGGCGGCGTGCTCGTCGGCCGTGCGATCACCGCGCGCCCCGACCTGTTCGGCTCGGCGGTGCTGTCGGTGGGCGCGCTCGACATGGTGCGTGCCGAACTCGAGCCCAACGGCCCGCCCAACATCCCCGAGTTCGGCAGCGTCGCCACCGAGGACGGCTTCCGTGCGCTGCTCGAGATGAGCAGCTACCACCACGTCGTCGACGGCGTGCGCTACCCGGCGGTGCTGCTGACGCACGGCATCAACGACGCCCGTGTCGAGGTCTGGCAGAGCCTGAAGATGGCGGCCCGGCTGCAGCACGCGAGCGCCAGCGGCAAGCCGGTGCTGCTGCGCCTGGACTACGCAGGTGGCCACGGCGGCGGCGCGACACGCGCGCAACAGGCGGCGGAGATCGCCGACGTGATGGCTTTCGTGCGCTGGCAGGCGACCGGCAGCGCACGCTGAAGCGGCGGCGCCGGCCTCAGCCGGCTTCGACGATGGCCAGCAGCGCGGCGCGCAGCGTCGCCCAGCCGACGCCGGCGGCGGCCGTGTCGCCCGCCGCCGCGGCGCGGTCGATCGCCGCGGCGCGTTCGCTGTCGGCGACGTAACCCAGCGTCAGCAGCACCGACTTCAGGCTGTGGTTCAGGCGCCGCAGCGCGCCCAGATCGCCGGCGGCGAGCGCTTCGTCGCCCTGGCGCACGTCGCGCAGGAACTGCGGCAGGCAGCTGGCGCGGTAGGCGCCGTAGAGCACGGCGTCGCCGGCAAAGAACTCGGCCACGGCCCCGGGGGCCGGGGCAGGAGCGGCCGCGGGTGTCGGTGCCGCGTCCAGCGCGCGCTGGGCGCAGGCTTCGAGTTCTTCCAGCGGCACCGGCTTGGCCAGCACCTCGTCGACGCCCAGCGCCTCGAGCTGCTCGCGGCGCTCGGCCGAGATGCCGGCGCTGAAGGCCACCAGCCGCGGCTGCGCGGCCGCGGCGCGTGCCGCGGCCAGTTCGTGCAGCAGGTCGACGCCGCTGCCGTCGGGCAGCATCAGGTCGCAGATCACCAGCCGCACCGGGGCCTCGGCGAGCGCCGCACGCGCCTCGGCGAGCGTGCCGGCTTCGATGAACTCGATCGCCATCTCCTCGAGCGCGATCTGCACGAAACGCCGGATCGAGGGGTCGTCCTCGACGAGCAGAACCCGCGGCAGCGACGCGCCGGCGCCGTCACCGGGGTGGGTGTTCATACGGTCGCGGCGGTGGCGTCCAGCGCGGCCTTCAGCAGGCCAGGCAGCTGGGCGACGAGTTGCGGCTTGTGCACCACCGGCACGCCTTCGAGCGCGAAGGCATACGGTGCGCGCCCGGCCTCGTCGAGCGAGGTCACGACGACCAGGCGGCTGCGGCTGAACTGCGGGTGCGAGCGCAGGCTCGTGATCAGCGTCGCGCCGTCGATCCCGGGCAGCAGGATGTCGACGATCAGCACCTCGGGCTGCAGCTGCCCGGCCAGCGCCAGGCCGGCGATGCCGTCGTCGGCGACGTGCAGTTCGACATCGCCGAAGTGCTGCTTGACCAGCAGCGAGACCAGGTTCTGGTAGTGCGCGGAGTCTTCGATCAGCAGCACCCGGCGCGCGCCGGTCGCCGGCCGGGCAGTGGCTGGGCGGGCGGGGCCAGAGCGGCGACCTTCGCGCCAGCGCTGAACGGAGTCCCGCGAGATCCGGCGGTGACCGCCGGGGGTCTTCCAGGCTTCGAGTTCGCCGCGGTCGACCATCATCTGCACCGAGCGCACCGCCATGCCGAGCAGCCGGGCCACCTCCAGCGTGCTGAAGGTGTCACGTGCGTCGTCGGACATAGGGATATCGGCCATCGAGTAATTCTGCCGAATTTCAGCGGCCCCGGGGAGCACTTGCGCCAACTGCTAAAAGCAATAACGTTGATAATTCAGCACTCCGCATGACCGGACCCTGGCCGCCGGGCGCGCTCCCGGCGGACAACGACAGCGTAGCCGTGATGACGTCCCCCAATCGATTCGATGACGCAGCCCACGCGCAGATGGAGTGTTTCCTGCGCGACTTCGGTCAGATGTATCAGGAGGTCGCGCGCGCGCACCACGAGACCCTGTTCCGGCTGGCGCTGGCGGCCGAGTACCGCGACAGCGACACCGGCGAGCACATCGTGCGCCTGGGTTATCTGGCCGAGGCGCTGGCGCTGACGCTGGGCAAGAGCACACGCTGGGCGGCGATGCTGCGCAAGGCCGCGCCGATGCACGACGTCGGCAAGATCGGCATCCCGGACAAGGTGCTGCAGAAGCAGGGGCCGCTGGATGCCGAAGAACGCGCGACGATGAACCGGCACGCCGGCATCGGCGCCGAGATCCTCGGCCGTTCGCGCATCCCGCTGTTTCGCATGGCGTCGGAGGTCGCGCTGTCGCACCACGAGCGCTGGGACGGCAAGGGCTACCCCGAGGGGCTAGCCGGCGAGGCCATCCCCCTGTCCGGGCGTATCGTCGCCGTCGTCGATTTTTTCGATGCGCTGACGATGGACCGTTGCTACCGTGCCGCCTTTCCCGACGACAAGGCCCTGGAGATGATGCGAGCCGAGTGCGGCCGGGCCTTCGATCCGCGCATCGCGCAGGCGTTTCTCGATCAGGCGCCGCGCATGCTCGCGCTGCGCGACGCGGTCAACCGGCGCCGGCCCAGTTTTGCCGAGCTGGTCGACGACAGCGCGTCGACCGAGACGGCGTCGTACTGAGACTCGCCGCCCGGCCCGATGGACCCACACCACCCGACCGAGCGCCGACGGCGGCGCCCCCGGCCGTTGACGGCGCGCATGGTCATCGCCGGCGGCGCGGCGCTGATCGGGCTGCTGTTCGCCGTCGTCGGCGCGAGCGCCCTCTATGAATACAAGGAGGCGCGCGAGGTGCAGCAGGAGCGCGCCGCACTGCTCGCGCGGCTGCTGGAGGAACACGCGACGGCGTCGCTGGACAGCGCGTCTGCGGCGCTCGCGACCATCGCCGAGCGTGCCGAACGCATGCCGGCCGACCAACTCGACGAGCTCGCCCCGGCGCTCGCCCGGCTGGTGGGCGCGCAGCCGCTGTTCGCCGCGGTGGCGCTGGTCGACGAGCGCGACACCGTCGTCGCCGCGAGCACGCCGCAGGCGCGCGGCCGGCGCCTGGACAGCACGCGCCTGGCGGCGCGCCCCGGGCCCGGCGCCGAGACCATAGGCGCGCCGCTGACCGACGCCACCCCGCTGGGCGTGCGCGCACGCACGATCCCGATGCTGCACGCGGTGGGCCCCCGCGCTGACGGCCGGCGCCTGCTGCTCGTTGCGTTGCTCGACGAACACCTGCTCGCGCGCCACCAGCGCCACGCCGTCGGCGACCCCGGCACCAGCGCCTGGCTGGTGCTGCGCGACGGCCAGGTGCTGAACGCGACGCCGGACGCGCAGCCCGGCGTCGGTCAACGCCTGGAGGTGCCGGCGCCGGCTGGCCCGCTGCAGCAGCACGAAGGCTCGAGCGCCAGCGGCGGGCACGTGCTCGCCTGGCACGAACTCGGGCAGCGCCCGGCGCTGCTGGTCGTCGTCGCACGCGACCTCGAGGTCGCGCTGTCCGGGTGGCGCGCGCTGCTGCGCTGGCTCGTGGCCGCCGTAGCCGCTGCCGCCGCCGTCATCGTCGCGATGACCATCGTCGCCGAACGCAGCGTGCGCGCACGCGAGACGGCGCGCCGCCAGCGCGACGCGGCGCAACAGGCCGTCGCCCAGCGCGAACGCGAGCTGAGCGTGATCGTCAAGAGCGTGCAGGAGCTGATCTTCCGCACCGACGCCCAGGGGCGGCTCACCTTCGTCAACGCGCGCTGGCACGCGGCGACCGGGCTGGCAGCGGCCGGCCTGCTCGGGCGCACGCTGGCATCGCTGGTGGACGAGGCCTCGCGTCCGGCCGCGACCGCGCTGCTGGCGCCGGGCGACGGCGGCACGCGCGCGGCGCAACTCATGTTCGGCGGCACGCGCAGCTTCGACGTCGCCGTCTCGCCGCTGCAGGAAGGTGGACAGCTCGTCGGCTACGCCGGCAGCGCGGTCGACGTCACCGCGCGCTGCGCCGCCGAGCGCGAGCTGCAGAACCAGCTCGCGCTGTCGGCGCTGATGCTCGACACGATCCCGTTGCCGGTGGCACTGATGGACCGCGAGGCGCGCTACGTCGCCGTCAACCGCGCCTGGGAGCAGCTCGCCGGCGCCGAGCGCCAGGCCCTGATCGGCAAGCAGGTGCGCGACTACCTGGTGCCGGCCGAGGCCGAGCAGCACGAGCGCCACAACCGGGAGTTGCTGGCGCGCGGCGGCGTCGTGCGTTACGAGGCCGAGGCGACGACAGCCGACGGCTCGCGGCGCACGATGGCCGTGACCAAGGCCGCGGTGCCCGGCGACGACGGCCGCCCGCGCGGGCTGCTGGCCACGCTCGACGACATCACCGAGTTCCGCGAAGCCGACCGCACGATGCGCGAGGCACGCGACATGGCCGAGGAAGCCTCGCGCGCGAAGTCCGAGTTCATCGCCAACATCAGCCACGAACTGCGCACGCCGCTGCAGGCGATCATCGGCTTCTCCGAACTCGGCATGGTGCGCGGCCGCGCGCAGGAGCGCCTGGCCTCGATGTTCGGCGACATCCACGCCGCCGGCCAGCGCATGCTGGCGCTGGTCAACG
Organism: Rubrivivax gelatinosus; assembly: GCF_016583785.1. Lineage (GTDB taxonomy): Bacteria > Pseudomonadota > Gammaproteobacteria > Burkholderiales > Burkholderiaceae_C > Rubrivivax > Rubrivivax gelatinosus_B. The sequence goes on from NZ_NRRU01000009.1 coordinate 15,714, forward strand.
ACCTGCTGGACGTCTCCAAGATCGAGAGCACGGTCGGCACCTTCCACCTCGAGCGCACCGACCTGCGGCCGCTGATCCGCGAGGTCGTGCGCGAGATCGACCCGCTGCTCGCGCGCCGCCGCCTGCACCTGGACCTGACGCTCAGCGACGGGCCGCTGGTGGCCAAGGTCGATCCGCTGCGTTTCCAGCAGGTGGTGCGCAACGTGCTCGCGAACGCCGTGCGTTTCTCGCCCGATGGCGCGGTCATCACCGTCGGCGGCGACATCGACGAGCGCCATGAGATCGTCGTCACGGTGCGCGACCACGGCCCCGGCATCCCGCCGGCCGAGCTGGAGCAGATCTTCGAGGCCTTCGTGCAGTCGAGCAAGACGAAGGACGGATCGGGCGGCACCGGGCTGGGCCTGGCGATCTGCCGCAAGATCCTCGAGGCCCACGGCGGCCGCATCCAGGCCGAAAACGTGGCGGGCGGCGGCAGCCGCTTCGTCATCGCGCTGCCGGCGCGCGGCTTCGCCGACACCCTGGTCTGAGCCCGCGATGCGCGCCGTGGGCCAGTTGCCAATCGCCGATGATGCCGCGCCGGCGGACGCCGCGGGTGCATCGAATCGTGCGTTTCTGCGCGGCGTCAACGCGGCGAACCAGGCTCCGGCAAGGCCCTGCCGGGGCCCGCCGGCTCGGCTTGTCATCAACTTGCAACGGGTGCACACTGGCCCGGACGGCCCTAGAAGAAACACCCCTGGATCACCCCTCCTCCGTGCCTGTCCGCTCCCCCTTGCACACTTCCCCCAGCCGGGCCCGAACTCCAGGGCTCGGCGCGTTCCCACCCTCTCAAAGGAGGCTTTGATGAACCTGACGATCAGCGGCCACCACCTCGAAGTCACGCCGGCGCTGCGTGAGTACGTTCTCACCAAGCTGGATCGCGTCACGCGGCACTTCGACCAGGTCGTGGACGTCACGGTGCTGCTCACCGTCGAAAAGCTGAAGGAAAAGGAACGCCGCCAGAAGGCCGAAGTCACCTTGCGCGTGAAGGGCCGCGACATCTTCGTCGAGCAGTCGCACGAAGACCTGTACGCAGCGATCGACCAGCTGATGGACAAGCTCGACCGCCAGGTCGTGCGCCACAAGGAGTGCTCGCAGGACCACCACCACGCCACCGCCAAGCGCCTGGACGCCAACGCCGGCTGACAGCCCGTTCGCGGCCCACACGAACGACGGCCCCGCGGGGCCGTTTTTTCATGCCACATCTGGCGGCCGGACGTGCAGGGTTTTTCACCTGCCGCAAATGGATGTTGTCCTGTAGCCGCAAGAATTCGCAGTTCCCCTGCATCGGGTGGCCCGTGCGCGAGCCGGTGGGAACCCCGATTGCTATCATCCGCCGTCTAGCAACACGACGCGGCAGCAGCGAAGCAGAAACGCGGCCCGCAAGGGGAAAAGCCCCATGAACCGACTCGCCGCCATCCTGCCTGCCAGCAACGTGCTGGTGAACGTCGAAGCGACGAGCAAGAAGCGCGTCTTCGAGCAAGCCGGCCTGCTGTTCGAGAACCAGCACGCGATTGCGCGCGGCCTCGTCACCGACAACCTGTTTGCACGCGAACGCCTGGGCTCCACCGGCCTGGGCCACGCCGTCGCCATTCCGCACGGACGCATCAAGGGCCTGAAGAATCCGCTCGCCGCCGTCGTGCGGGTGCAGCAACCGATCCCGTTCGACGCACCCGACGACGAACCGGTGGCGCTGCTGATCTTCCTGCTCGTTCCAGAAGCGGCGACGCAGCGGCACCTGGAGATCCTCTCCGAGATCGCCGAGATGCTCTCCGACCGCGAACTGCGCGAGAAGCTCAAGACCGAGACCGACGCGGCCGCGGTGCACAAGCTGATCCACGACTGGGAACCGCTGAAGTCCGTCGCATGACGGCAGGCGTGCGATGAAGCCGACATCGATCAGCGCCGAAGCGCTGTTCGAGGCCCATCGCAGCGCCCTGCGCTGGGAGTGGATCGCCGGCCACGCCCACCCCGAGCGCCGCTTCGACGACAGCGCGGTGCGCGACGCACGCTCCGCCGCCGACCTCGTCGGCTACCTGAACTACATCCACCCCTACCGGGTGCAGATCGTCGGCCGGCGCGAGATCGCCTACCTCGCTGCGAGCGCGCCCGAGGACCAGGAACGGCGCATCGCGCGCATCGTCACGCTCGAGCCGCCGGTGCTGATCGTCGCCGACGAACAGGTGCCGCCGGACCGGCTGGTGGCGATGTGCGACCGCGCCGAGATCCCGCTGTTCGTCACGCGCGAATCTGCCGGCCACGTCATCGACGTCGTGCGCGCCTACCTCGCGCACCTGTTCGCCGAACGCACCACGCGCCACGGCGTCTTCATGGACATCCTGGGCCTGGGCGTGCTGCTGACCGGCGAGTCCGGCCTGGGCAAGAGCGAACTCGGGCTCGAGCTGATCTCGCGCGGCCACGGCCTCGTCGCCGACGACGCCGTCGACCTGTACCGCACCTCGCAGACCGCGCTCGAGGGCCGCTGCCCCGAGCTGCTGATGAACCTGCTCGAGGTGCGCGGCATCGGCCTGCTGGACATCAAGGCGATCTTTGGCGAGACCGCGGTGCGGCGCAAGATGCGGCTGCGCCTGATCGTCCACCTGGTGCGCAAGGAGACGATGGAGCGCGAGTTCGAGCGCCTGCCTTACGAGCCGCTGTACGAGGACATCCTCGGCATCCCGGTGCGCAAGGTGGTGATCGCGGTCGACGCCGGGCGCAACCTCGCGGTGCTGGTCGAGGCCGCGGTGCGCAACACGGTGCTGCAGTTGCGCGGCATCGACACCTACCAGGAGTTCATCGAGCGCCACCAGCGCGCGATGGAACGAGGCCAGCCCTGAGGGCCGCGGCGCCTACTTGCCGCGGCGCGGGCAGTCCGGACGGACGCAGCGTGCGTACAGCGCGAGCGCGTGGTCCTGCAGTTCGAAGCCGCGCTGCGCGGCGATGGCGCGCTGGCGAACTTCGATCTCCGGGTCGTAGAACTCCTCGACCCGGCCGCAGTCCATGCAGACGAGGTGGTCGTGGTGCTGGCCCTCGTTGAGCTCGAACACCGACTTGCCGGACTCGAAGTTGCTGCGCGTCAGCAGCCCCGCCTGCTCGAACTGCATGAGCACGCGGTAGACAGTGGCCAGGCCGATGTCGGCACCCTCGGTCAGCAGCGCCTTGAACACGTCCTCGGCGGTCATGTGGCGCCGCTCGGCGTGCTGGAAGACTTCCAGAATCTTGATGCGCGGCAGCGTGGCCTTCAGGCCGCTGCTCTTCAGTTCGTCGGCGTTGGTCATGACGGAAATCCTCGGGCGCCGGGGCCTGAAACACGCCGGCTAGAATGACGGCCATCATAGCCAGCCTATCGCGCCGCTTTCTGCGGCCGCGCAGGAATCCCCTCATGCTTCGCATCCTGGCCCTGCTGTCCGGCTCGCTTCTGCTGGGCGCATGCACGTCGGCACCGACCGCTGCCAACAGCTTCCTCGGCTTCATCACGCCCTACCGCATCGACATCGTCCAGGGCAATGTCGTCACGCGCGAACAGCTGCAGGCACTGAAGACCGGCATGTCGCGCGAGCAGGTGCGCAACGTGCTCGGCACGCCGCTCGTCGCCGACGCCTTCCACGCCCAGCGCTGGGACTACATCTTCACGATCCGCCGCCCCGGCACCGACCCGCAGCGCCGCAGCATCGTCGTGCGCTTCGACGCTGCCGGCGCGATGACCGGTGTCGAGGCGCCGGAAGACCTGCCGACCGAGCGCGAGTTCGTCGACTCGATCACGCGCAACAAGGACGAGAAGCCGACGGTGCCCAAGCTCGAGCTGACCGAGGCCGAGCGCATGGCGCTGCCGCGGCCGCCCAAGCGCGAGGACACGAACGCCGAACCCGAGATCGCCGGCCCGGCGCGCGCCTACCCGCCGCTGGAGGCTTCGTGAGCCCTGTCGCGATCGCGGTCGCCGGCGCGTCCGGCCGCATGGGCCGCATGCTGGTCGAGGCCGTTCTCGCCAGCGCCGACTGCCGCTTGAGCGGTGCGCTCGACCAGCCCGCCAGCCCCGCGCTCGGCCAGGACGCCGGCGCCTTCCTGGGCCGCACGACCGGCGTCGCCATCACCGCCGACCTGCAGGCCGGCCTGGCCGGCGCCGACGTGCTGATCGACTTCACCCGCCCCGAGGGCACGCTGGCGCACCTGGCGGCCTGCCGCGAGCTGGGCGTCGGCCTGGTCATCGGCACCACCGGCTTCACGCCGCAGCAGAAGGCCGAGATCGCCGCCGCCGCGCAGCAGGTGGGCATCGTCTTCGCGCCCAACATGAGCGTCGGCGTCAACGTCGTGCTCAAGCTGCTCGAGACCGCCGCCAAGTCGCTGGCCGAGGGCTACGACATCGAGATCATCGAGGCCCATCACCGCCACAAGGTCGATGCCCCCAGCGGCACGGCGCTGGCGATGGGCGAAGCCGTCGCGCGTGCGCTCGGCCAGGACCTGGCCGAACACGCCGTCTTCGCACGCGAAGGCCACACCGGCGAACGCAAGCCGGGCACGATCGGTTTCGCCACCATCCGCGGCGGCGACATCGTCGGAGACCACACCGTGCTGTTCGCCGGTACCGGCGAGCGCATCGAGATCAGCCACCGCAGCAACAGCCGCGCGAACTACGCCGCCGGCAGCCTGCGCGCCGCACGTTTCCTTGCCGCCAACGGCCCCGGGCTGTACGGCATGGACGACGTGCTCGCGCTCTAGGCCGCACCCGGCGATGCAGGGCCTCGCGCATTTCTGGACCGGCAGCGACGGCGTCGGCCGTGCCGTCGCCGCGCTGCTGCTGGCGATGTCGGTCAGCGCCTGGGTGCTGATCATCTGGAAAGGCCTGCTGCTGCGCCGCGCCGGTGCCGACATCCGGCGCGCCGTGCCGGCGTTCTGGGACGCGGCCTCGCTCGCCGAAGGCCGCACCCGGGTGCAGGCGCTGGACCGCGAAGGCGTGCTGCTGCCGCTGGTCGAAGCCGCTGCGGCGCCGGCGGCCGCCGGCACGCTCGAAGGCGCGGCGGCGCCCGAGGCGCGGCTCACGCGCCGGCTGCGCGAGGCGCTGCACCGGGGCCTGGCGCACCTGCAGTTCGGCCAGGTGATCCTGGCCTCGATCGGCAGCACCGCGCCCTTCGTCGGCCTGTTCGGCACCGTCTGGGCGATCCACCACGCGCTCACCGGCATCGGCGACGCCGGCACGCTGTCGATCGAGAAGGTCGCCGGCCCGGTCGGCGAGGCGCTGGTGATGACGGCCGCCGGCATCGCCGTCGCGGTGCCCGCGGTGCTGGCCTTCAACGCCTTCGGCAAGATCGTCGCCGCCTGCGAAGGCGAGCTCGAAGGTTTTGCCCACGACCTGCGCCGCATGGCGCTGGACGCGCAGGACTGAGAGCCGCGGCGATGGCCTTCGGACGCCTGGAGCGTGCCCACGCCTCGCAGCCGATCAGCGACATCAACATGACGCCGCTGATCGACGTCATGCTGGTGCTGCTGGTGATCTTCATCGTCACCGCGCCGCTGCTGGCCTCGAGCCTGAAGCTCGACCTGCCGCAGGCGAAAACCGCCAGCCCGTCGGACGAACCGGCCTTCATCGCGCTGGCGCTCGACGCCCAGGGCCAGCTCTACGTCGGCGAACGCCCGGTCGACGCAGCCGAGCTCGAGCGCGCGGTGCGCGAGGCCGCGGCGCGCGACCCGCAGACCGAGGTGCGGTTGCGCGCCGACCGCGCCGTGCCCTACGGCCGCGTCGCCGAGCTGATCGACGTCACCCAGCGTGCCGGCCTGACACGCATCGGCTTCGTCACCGAGCCGGCAGCGCCCAGGTAGCTCCCTACAATCCGGGGGATGAACGAAAAGTACGTCCCCGCCGAAGTCGAAGCCGCCGCCCAGGCGCACTGGAACGCCACCGGTGCGTTCAAGGTCGTCGAGGACCCGGACCGGCCCAAGTTCTACGCCTGCTCGATGCTGCCCTACCCCAGCGGCAAGCTGCACATGGGGCACGTGCGCAACTACACCATCAACGACATGATGGCGCGCTACCTGCGCATGAAGGGCATGAACGTGCTGATGCCGATGGGCTGGGACGCCTTCGGCCTGCCGGCTGAGAACGCCGCCATCGACAACGGCGTCGCGCCGGCCAAGTGGACGCGCGCCAACATCGCCGACATGAAGAGCCAGATGCAGCCGCTGGGCCTGGCCTTCGACTGGGACCGCGAGGTCGCCACCTGCGATGCCGGCTACTACAAGTGGAACCAGTGGTTCTTCCTGAAGATGCTCGAGAAGGGCATCGCCTACAAGAAGACCCAGGTCGTCAACTGGGACCCGATCGACCAGACCGTGCTCGCCAACGAACAGGTGGTCGACGGCCGCGGCTGGCGTTCGGGCGCGATCGTCGAGAAGCGCGAGATCCCGGGTTACTACCTCGCGATCACGCAGTACGCCGACGAGCTGCTCGCCGGCGTCAACGACAGCACCAGCGCCCACTTCCTCGAAGGCTGGCCCGAACGCGTGCGCCTGATGCAGGAGCACTGGATCGGCAAGAGCGAGGGCGTGCGCTTCGCCTTCACCCACGACATCCGCGGCGACGACGGCGAACTGATCCAGGGCGGCCGCATGTACGTCTTCACGACGCGCGCCGACACGATCAAGGGCGTCACCTTCTGCGCCGTCGCACCCGAGCACCCGCTGGCGCAGCACGCCGCCGGCAGCGACCCGGAGCTCGCCGCCTTCATCGACGAATGCAAGCGCGGCGGCACGACCGAAGCCGAACTGGCGCTGAAGGAAAAGGAAGGCCGGCCCACCGGCCTGTACGTGACGCACCCGCTGACCGGCGAGCAGGTCCCGGTCTGGGTCGGCAACTACGTGCTGATGAGCTACGGCGACGGCGCGGTGATGGGCGTGCCGGCGCACGACGAACGCGACTTCGCGTTCGCGAAGAAGTACCAGCTCGACATCGTGCAGGTGGTGCACGTCGACGGCGAGCACTACGACTACGAGCGCTGGCAGGACTGGTACGGCGACAAGACGCGCGGCGTCACGATCAACTCGGGCAATTACAGCGGCCTGGCCTATGCGGCCGCCGTCGACGCGGTGGCGCAGGCGCTGGCCGCCAAGGGCCTGGGCGAGAAGAAGACCACCTGGCGCCTGCGCGACTGGGGCATCAGCCGCCAGCGCTACTGGGGCACGCCGATCCCGATCATCCACTGCCCCGACTGCGGCGCGGTGCCGGTGCCCGAGAAGGACCTGCCGGTGCTGCTGCCCGAGGACCTGGTGCCGGACGGCAGCGGCAACCCGCTGAACAAGTGCGCCTCGTTCCTGAACGTCGCCTGCCCCTGCTGCGGCAAACCCGCGCGGCGCGAGACCGACACGATGGACACCTTCGTCGACTCGTCCTGGTACTACATGCGCTACTGCTGCCCGGACAGCGACGACGCGATGGTCGACGCGCGCAACGAGTACTGGATGCCGATGGACCAGTACATCGGCGGCATCGAGCACGCGGTGCTGCACCTGCTGTACGCGCGTTTCTGGACCAAGGCGATGCGCGACATCGGCCTGGTGAGCTTCGACGAGCCGTTCACCAAGCTGTTCACGCAGGGCATGCTGCTCAACGAGTCCTTCTACCGCGAGGAGGAGAGCGGCAAGAAGCGCTGGTTCTACCCGAGCGAGGTCGAGGTCCAGTTCGACGAGCGTGGCCAGCCGATGGGCGCCGTGGCCAAGGCCGACGGCCAGCCGGTGCGGCTCGGCGGCATCGAGAAGATGTCCAAGAGCAAGAACAACGTCGTCGAGCCGCGCGACATCATCGCGCGCTTCGGCGCCGACACCGCGCGCACCTTCACGATGTTCGCCGGCCCGCCGGACCAGAGCGCCGCCTGGTCGGACTCGGGCGCCGAAGGCGTGTTCCGCTTCCTGCGCCGGCTCTGGAGCTTCGGCAGCAAGAACGCCGCGCGCATCGCCGCCACCACCACCGCGGCCCAGGGCACGAATGCGCTGCGCTACGAGGTGCACACGCTGCTGCGCCAGATCGGCGCCGACTACGACCGGCTGCAATACAACACCGTCGTCTCGGGTGCGATGAAGCTGCTCAACGCGCTGGAAGACGGCGCCGCAGCAGCCGACGACGCCACGCTGCGCGAAGGCGTCGGCATCCTGCTGCGTGCGCTCTACCCGGTGGCACCGCACATCGCGCACGCGCTCTGGGGCGAACTGGGCTACGGCGCCACGCTCGGCGAGCTGATGGCCGCACCCTGGCCCGAGGTCGACGAAGCGGCGCTCGCACGCTCGGAGATCGAACTCGTGCTGCAGATCGCCGGCAAGACGCGCGGCAGCGTGCGCGTGCCGGCCGACGCCGACCGCAAGGCGATCGAGGCCGCCGCGCTGGCGACGCCCGAGTTCGCCAAGTTCGGCGAAGGCAAGGCGGCGAAGAAGGTCATCGTCGTGCCGGGGCGGCTGGTCAATGTCGTCGTCTGACCGCCGCCGCGCGCTGCTCGCCTTCGCCGCGCTCGGCACGCTGGCGCTGGGCGGCTGCGGCTTCGAGCTGCGCCGGCCGCAGAAGCCCTCGTTCGAGCGCATCGCGCTCGTCGGCTTCAAGCCGCGTTCGCCGCTGGCGGCGGCGCTGCGGCGTGCGCTCGAACCCGACGTGCGCATCGTCGACGTGCCGGCGGCGGCCCAGGTCATCCTGCAGGTCACCGAGGACAAGCGCGAGAAGAGCGTCGTCGCCTCGACCTCGGCGGCCCAGGTGCGCGAGTTCGAGATCCGCGTGCGCCTGCACTTCAGCGCCCACACGCCCGACGGCCGCGAGCTGATCCCGCCGATCGAGCTGCTGCGCGAGGAAGACCTGAACTACAGCGAAAACGCCGCGCTCGCCAAGCAGTTCGAGGAAGCCGAGCTCTACCGCGACATGGAGAACGACATCGTGATCCAGGTGATGCGGCGGCTCGCGGCGATCCGCCCGTAACCATGCAGCTTCGTGCCGAACAACTCGGGGCGCGCCTGCAGCGCGGCCTGGACACCCTCTACACCATCCACGGCGACGAGCCGCTGCTGGCGCAGGAAGCCGGCGACGCGATCCGCGCCGCCGCGCGCGCCGCCGGTTTCGTCGAACGCCAGGTCTTCACCGTCGGCCAGCACTTCGACTGGAGCGGCCTGCTCGGCGCTTCGCAGGCGCTGTCGCTGTTCGCCGACCGGCAGCTGATCGAGGTCCGCATCCCCAACGGCAAACCCGGCAAGGAAGGATCGGACGCGCTGCAGCGCTACTGCGCCCAGCTCGGCCCCGACGTGCTGACCATCGTGCAACTGCCCAAGCTCGACTTCCAGCAGCAGAAGTCGGCCTGGTTCGCCGCGCTCGACGGCGCCGGCGTGACGCTGAAGGTCGAGCCGGTGGAACGCAAGGCGCTGCCGGCCTGGCTGGCGCAGCGCCTGTCGCGCCAGGGCCAGCGTGTGGCCAGCGGCGAGGACGGGCAGCACACGCTCGCCTTCTTCGCCGACCGCGTCGAAGGCAACCTGCTGGCCGCGCACCAGGAGCTGCAAAAGCTCGCGCTGCTGTACCCGCAGGGCGAACTGAGTTTCGAGCAGGTCGAGGCCGCGGTGCTGGACGTCGCGCGCTACGACGTCTTCAAGCTCGGCGAAGCGGTGCTGGCGGGCCAGGTGGCGCGTGCGCTGCGCATGCTCGACGGCCTGCGCGCCGAAGGCGAGGCCACGGTGCTGGTGCTGTGGACGCTGGCCGAGGACCTGCGGGCACTCGGCCGCGTGCGTGCCGCCGTCGACGACGGCAAGCCGCTGCCGCTGGCGCTGCGCGAGGCGCGCGTCTGGGGCACGAAGGAAAAGCTGTTCGAACGTGTCGTGCCGGCCCTCGCCGGCCACCAGGCCCAGCACCTGGTGCAGGCGGCGAGCACGGTCGACGGCATCGTCAAGGGCCTGCGCCACCCCGACTGGCCGGCCGAGCCCTGGGACGCGCTGCGGCGCCTGGTGCTGATGATCGTCGACGCCACTGCCGCCGCCGGCACGCCGACACGCGGTACGCGGCCCTCGATGCCGCGCGCGCTGGCGCTGCATGCCTAGGAGACTGGGCGGCTTGAGCCGCCCAGTCTCCTAGGCTGCGCCTCTGAACACACGGCTCCCCCGAGCCCCCTCCGCGAGGGTGCTCCGGCTCGTTCGACGGCTCCCTCCAGCCTCCCTCCGCGAGGGAGGCTCCAGTCAGTCTGACGACCGCGGCGGCGCGGCTCAGCCTGCGTCGCACCTGCCAGGCGCCGCCGCGCAGACTCCTGGATCAGTAACCGCGCCCGCGATCGACGAGGTGGGCGACGGGCCGGCCGTCGCGCCAGGCGCGCAGGTTGGCCGCGGCGACGCGGCTGGCGCTGCGGGCATCGGTGGCGGCAGCCGCGTGCGGCAGCAGCGTGACGCGCGGGTGGCGCCAGAACGCATGCCCGGCCGGCAGCGGCTCGCTGCGGAAGACGTCGAGCACCGCATGCCGCAGCCGGCCTGCATCCAGCGCTGCCAGCAGGTCGGCTTCGACGACGTGGGCGCCGCGGCCCAGATTGACGAAGGCCGCGCCCGGCGGCAGCGCGGCGAAGAAACGGGCGTCGACCAGGTCGTGTGTCGCCGCCGTCAGCGGCAGCAGGTTGATCACGATGTCGGCGCCAGCCAGCAGCGGCGCCAGCTCGCGCCCACGCTGCCAGTGTTCGACGCGGTAGCCCAGCGCCGCCAGCCGCGCGCCGACGGTGCCGCCCATCTCGCCGCGGCCCAGCACCAGCACCGCCACCTCGTCGGCGCGGCGCTGCGCCTGCTGCTGCCAGACGCCTGCGCGCTGCTGCGCGGCGTAGTCGAAGAAGCCGCGGTGCAGCGCCAGCACCGCCCAGAGCGCGGTCTCGGCCATCGCCGCGCTCATCGCCGGGTCGACCATGCGGGCGACCGGCAGCCCGGGCGGCAGCGTCGTGTCGGCCAGCAGGCGCTCGACGCCGGCCCAGAGCGACTGCACGAACACCAGCGACGGCATGTCGGCGAGCGCGCCCGGCACCGGATTGGCGACGACGGCGAATTCGGCGTCGCCGTGGTCGCACCACTGCGCCTCGGGCAGCGCGGCGGCCAGTTCACGCCGCCAGGCGGCGTCGACCTCGCCGGCCAGCCGGACCTTCATGCGCCGTGGCGCGCGACGGCGAGCAGGCGCGCGAGTGCGGCGTCCACCGTGGCCTCGCGCACCGCCGTGCGGTCGCCGCCCAGGCGCAGCAGCACCGCGCCGGTGTGGCCGGGCCGGGCCCAGGCCAGCCATACGGTGCCCACCGGTTTGCCCGGCACCGCGCCGCCGGGGCCGGCGATGCCGGTGACGGCGACGGTCAGCTCGACCGGCGCACGCGCCAGCAGGCCTTCGGCCATCGCCCGCGCGACTGGCTCGCTGACGGCGCCGTGGGCGGCGATCAGCTCGGCCGGAACACCCAGCAGCGTCTGCTTGGCTTCGTTGCTGTAGCTGACGACGCCACGTTCGAACCAGTCGCTGGAGCCGGCGAGCGCGGTGCAGGCGGCGGCGACCAGGCCGCCGGTGCAGCTCTCGGCGCTGGCGATGCGCCAGCCGCGCGCGCGCAGCGCGTCGGCCAATGCCAGCACCGCCGGCTCGAAGCGCTTCAGCGCCACAGCGCGACCCCGAGCGCGATCACCAGCAGCGTGCAGCCGGCGGCCACCAGGTCGTCGAAGACGATGCCGAAACCCTCGCGCCAGCCGATCGCCGCGTCGGGCAGCGGCTTGAAGCGCCGGTCGGCCCAGCCCACCGGGCCCGGTTTGGCAGCGTCGAAGAAGCGGAACAGCGCGAACGCGGCGAGCTGCATCGCCCAGCCCGCCGGCATCAGCAGCCAGAGCACGATCCAGAACGCGACCACCTCGTCCCAGACCACCGCCGACGGGTCGCCGATGCCGAGATGGCGCGCGGTGACGGCGCAGACCCAGGGCGCGATCAGCAGCCCGGCGGCGATGACGACGGCCCAGCCCAGCGGCCCGAGCCAGCGGCTGAGCACGAGGAAGGCGACCCAGGCCCAGAGCGTGCCGAAGGTGCCCGGTGCCTTGGGCGCCAGCCCGCTGCCGAAACCGAGCGCGATCCAGTGCGCCGGGTGGCGCAGCATGAACGCGGCGCTGGCACCCGAGGCGGCCATCAGGCGAAGTGGTCGAAGCCGCGTGCCGCGGGTGCCAGCGGCCGGCCGTCGGCGTCGACGATGCGCAACGCCTCGCCGGCGTCGATGCTGCCGATGCAGCTGACCGCCACCTGGGCCTCGGCGGCGGCGGCGAGCACGGCGTCGCGGCGCGAACGCGGCGCGCTGAACAGCAGCTCGTAGTCGTCGCCGCCGGCCAGCAGGCATTCGCGCTGCAGCTCGGGCGACTGCAGCGCCAGCACGCTGCTGCGCGGCAGTGCGTCGTATTCGATGGTCGCGCCGACACCTGAGAGCCGCATCACGTGGCCCAGGTCGCCGGCGAGACCGTCGCTCAGGTCGATCGCACTCGTCGCCAGGCCCCGCAGCGCCAGGCCGAGCGCGATGCGCGGCTCGGGGCATTCCATCGCCCGGCGCACCTCGTCGAAAGCGCTGCCGGGCAGCAGCGCGTTGCCGCGGAAGACCTCCAGCGCCAGACGCGCGTCGCCGAGCCGGCCGCTGACCCACAGGTCGTGGCCGGGGCGCGCGCCGCTGCGCAGCAGCGCCTGGTCGGGTGGCACCTGGCCGAAGACGGTGATGCAGATCGACAGCGGCCCGGCGGTGGTGTCGCCGCCGACGAGTTCGATGCCGTGGCGGTCGGCAAGCGCGTACAGCCCACGCGCGAAGCCGGCGAGGAACACCTCGTCGACCCGCGGCATCGACAGCGCCAGCGTGAAGGCCAGCGGCTCGGCGCCGCAGGCGGCCAGGTCCGACAGGTTCACCGCCAGCGCCTTGTGGCCCAGGCGTTCGGGCGCGACCGTCGACAGGAAGTGGCGGCCCTCGACCAGCAGGTCGGTCGAGACGGCCAGGCGCATGCCGGGCTCGAGGTCGAGCAGCGCGCAGTCGTCACCCACGCCCAGCGGCGCACGGCGCGCGGCGCGGCCGAAGTACTTCTCGATGAGTTCGAATTCGCCCAGCATCAGGCGCCGGATTCTCGCAGCAGGTTGGCGAGTTCGATCGCCGACTTGACGTTCATCTTCTCGAACACGCGCGCCCGGTGGACCTCGACGGTGCGCACGCTGATCGCGAGCTGGTCGGCGATGTTCTTGTTCGGGCGGCCGTCGACGACGAGCTGCATCACCTCGCGCTCGCGCTCGGTCAGCTCGGACAGCGAGCGCCGCACGGTGTCGGCGGCGCGGCGCCGGCCCAGCGCCTCGGCGCTGGCGATCAGCGCCAGCTCGACACGGTCGACGAGCGCGTTGTTCGAAAACGGCTTCTCGACGAAGTCGAAGGCGCCGCGCTTGACCGCGGCCACCGCCGTCGGCACGTCGCCGTGGCCGGTGAGGAAGATCACCGGCAGCGTCTCGGTCAGGCCGCGCTCGGCGAGCTGCTCGAACAGCGCCAACCCCGACAGCCCTGGCATGCGCACGTCCAGCAGCAGGCAGGACGGGGCGTCGGGCCAGGGCTGGCGGCAGCCGGCGCGAAAGGCCTCGAAAGCCTCGGCGCTGGCGAAACCTTCGGACAGCAGCCGGCGCGAACGCAGCAGCCAGGCGAGCGCGTCGCGCACGACGTCCTCGTCGTCGACGAGGTAGACCACGGGAATGCCGAGGGCGGGATCGGGGCGCATCGGCGCCAAGTATCGCCCCTCAGCCATCGGCCGCCTCGCGGCTGGAGGCCGCCGCGCCGGCCGGCGTGCGCGCCGCCGGCAACGTGAAGCGGAACTCGGTGCCGCGGCCGTCGGCGCCGGGGCCGAACTCGAGCGTGCCGCCGTGCTGCTCGACGACGGTGCGACACAGGCTGAGGCCCAGGCCCATGCCCTCGCTGCGCGTCGTGTAGAAGGGCGTGAAGAGCTGCTCGGCGACCTCGGCGGCGATGCCCGGGCCGCGGTCGGCGACGACGAACTCCACGCGCTGCGGCGAGGCCTGCTGCACACGCAGCGCCAGCACCCGGTCTTCCAGCGGCGTGTCGGTCTCCATCGCCTGGATGCCGTTGCGCGTCAGGTTCAGCAGCACCTGCTCGAGCATCGTGCGGTCGCACTCCAGCCGCGGCGCGCGCTTGGGGATGTCGAGCTCGATGCGGGTGCCGCTCTTGCGCGCCTGCAGCCGCACCAGCGGCAGCACGGCGTCGATCAGCTGGTCGGCGCCCAGGGTCTCGCGCTGCTGCACGCGCCGGCGCACGAAGTGGTGCACGCTCTTGATGACGCGGCCGGCACGTTCGGCCTGCTCGGCGATGCGTTCCAGCGCCTGGCGCATCAGCGCGTCCACCGGCCGCGACGGCGCACCTTCACCGTCGGCGTCGTCGAGCATGTTCAGCGAGCCGCTGGCGTAGCTGGCGATCGCCGCCAGCGGCTGGTTCAGCTCGTGGCTCAGCAGCGAGGCCATCTCGCCGACGGTCGCCAGGCGCGCGCTGGCCTGCAGCCGGTCCTGCTGCTGGCGCGAGAACTCCTCGATGCGGCGCTGGGCGCTGACGTCGAGCACGGTGCTCATCCAGCCGCTCTGCCGGCCCTGGCCGTCGACGAGTGCAGCCTCGTAGATCATCACCGGGAAACGTTCGCCGCTCTTGCGCATGAAAACGGTCTCGAAACCTTCGCGCGCCTCCCGCGCCGGACGCCCGGCGCCGACCAGGCGGGCACGCTGGCGCTCGGCGTAGACCTCGACGAACTCGGGCGGCCAGTACGGCGGCAGCGGCTGGCGCATCTCCTCCTCGCTGAAGCCGACCATCGCGCAGAAGGCCGGGTTGACGTAGGTGATGCGGCCGTGCAGGTCGCGCGCACGCAGGCCTGTGACCAGCGAGTCCTCCATCGCCTTGCGGAAAGCCAGCGCCTCGCCGAGCGCACGCTCGACCCGGGCGCGGCGGCGCACGTCGCGCGCCAGCAGCGACACGACGGCGAACAGCGCCAGCGACAGCCCGAGCACCAGCGCGGTGGCGACGTTCGGGATCAGGCTGGGGCGGCCGGCGGCGCTGTCGGCACGCAGCTGCAGCGCCGCCCCGGGCACGTCGATCAGGCGCTCGGCCTGGTAGATGCCGGCGCCGCGCACCAGGCCGGCACGCGCCAGCCGGGTGCCGTCGCCTTCGACGAAGCTGAGTTCGTGGCGCCGCGCCTGGCGCGGCCCGAGCGCCGCTTCGAGCAGCTGCCCCAGGCCGACGGTGCCGACGAGGTAACCCACGTCGCGGCCGGCACGCTGCAGCGGGATGCAGATGTCGATCACCTCCTGGCCGATGCCGCCCTCGCCGGGCACGAAGTAGCTGCGCGAGAAGGCCGGCGCCGCCAGGTGGCGCGCGGCGTTGCAGGCGATGCCGGCGTCGACGTCGAGCGCGACGCGCGGCATCTCCGAGAACAGCGGCACGGCGAACGGCCCGTCGACGGCGTCGGCCACGCCCAGCTGCGGGTCGCGGCGCTCGACGCGCAGCAGCAGGCGCTGTTCGCGCAGCAGCTGCTCGGCGTCGGCGCGCCAGCGTTCGGCCGGCGGGTCGCCCCAGC
Source organism: Rubrivivax gelatinosus (assembly GCF_016583785.1). Lineage (GTDB taxonomy): Bacteria > Pseudomonadota > Gammaproteobacteria > Burkholderiales > Burkholderiaceae_C > Rubrivivax > Rubrivivax gelatinosus_B. Next base: position 31,329 of record NZ_NRRU01000009.1, read on the forward strand.
TCAGCGCCTGCAGCGAACGCATCAGGCCGAGCAGGTCGCGCTTCATCTCGGCGGCGGCCTCGGTCGCGATCTCGTCGGCTTCTTCCTGCGCGCGCGAGGACTCGTGGCGCAGCGTCAGCCAGACGAGCAGCGTCTGCGCCACCAGCAGCAGCGTGACGAGCGCGATCCACGGCAACCAGCGCTGCAGGCGCGGCGCGCGGACGGGGGCGTCGGGATCGGTCATCGGCAGGCGGGGCGGCGCGCGGGTGGCGCGTGGGTGGCGCAGTATCGGCTGCGGCAGCCGCGGCGCCGCTACGCAGTTTTGCGCATCGCGGCGGCCCTCGGCGGCGCTGCCTAGAATGCCCAGCTCTCGCGACGCCATCAGGAGACAGGGATGTCAAGCCCCGAAGACAAGCGCGCCGAGCTGCGTCGCGCCGCGCTCGAATATCACGAACTGCCGACCCCCGGCAAACTGGCCATCGCCGCCACCAAGCAGATGGTCAACCAGCGCGACCTGGCGCTGGCCTATTCGCCCGGTGTCGCCTTCGCCTGCGAGGAGATCGTCGCCGACCCGGCGGCCGCCTTCCGCTACACCTCGCGTGGCAACCTGGTCGCCGTCGTCACCAACGGCAGCGCCGTGCTCGGCCTGGGCGACATCGGCCCGCTGGCGGCCAAGCCGGTGATGGAAGGCAAGGCGGTGCTGTTCAAGAAGTTCGCCGGCATCGACGTCTTCGACCTCGAGGTGCAGGAGAAGGACCTCGACCGCCTCGTCGACCACATCGCCGCGCTCGAGCCCACCTTCGGCGGCATCAACCTCGAGGACATCAAGGCGCCGGACTGCTTCTACGTCGAGCGCAAGCTGCGCGAGCGCATGAAGATCCCGGTCTTCCACGACGACCAGCACGGCACCGCCATCGTCGTCGGCGCCGCGGCGCTGAACGCGCTGAAGGTCGTCGGCAAGCGCATAGACGAGATCAAGCTCGTCGCCAGCGGCGCCGGCGCCGCGGCGCTGGCCTGCCTGGGGCTGCTGGTCAAGCTGGGCGTGCGGCGCGAGAACATCTGGGTCACGGACCTGGCCGGCGTCGTCTACCAGGGCCGCACCGAGCTGATGGACGCCGACAAGGCGCAGTTCGCGCAAGCCACCTCGGCGCGCACGCTGCGCGAAGTCATCGAGGGCGCCGACATGTTCCTCGGCCTGTCCGCCGGCGGCGTGCTCAAGCCCGCGATGGTGGCGGCGATGGCAGCGCAGCCCATCGTCTTCGCGCTCGCCAACCCGACGCCCGAGATCCTGCCCGAGGAGGTGAAGGCGGTGCGCTCCGACGCCGTCATCGCCACCGGCCGCAGCGACTACCCGAACCAGGTCAACAACGTCCTGTGTTTCCCGTACATCTTCCGCGGCACGCTCGACTGCGGCGCGACCACGGTGACCGACGAGATGGAGATCGCCGCGGTGCACGCGATCGCCGAGCTCGCCCAGGCCGAGCAGAACGACGTCGTCGCCGCGGCCTACGGCGGCCAGTCGCTGTCCTTCGGGCCCGAATACCTGATCCCCAAGCCCTTCGACCCGCGGCTGATGATGAAGATCGCGCCCGCCGTGGCCGCGGCTGCCGAGGCCGGCGGCGTCGCGCTGCGGCCGGTCGGCGACTTCGACGCCTACCGCGACAAGCTGCAGGCCTTCGTCTACGCCTCGGGCCAGACGATGAGGCCGATCTTCAACATCGCCAAACGCGCGACGGCAAGGCGTGTCGCCTACGCCGAGGGCGAGGACGAACGTGTGCTGCGTGCGGTGCAGGTGGTGCTGGACGAAGGCCTGGCGCAGCCGACGCTGATCGGCCGGCCGGCGGTGATCGCGCGGCGCATCGACACGCTCGGGCTGCGCCTGAAGGAAGGCCTGGACTACGAGGTCGTCAACGTCGAGCAGGACAGCCGCTACCGCGACTTCTGGCAGACCTACCACCGCATGGCCGAGCGCAAGGGCGTGACGCAGCAGGTGGCCAAGATCGAGATGCGGCGGCGGCTGACGCTGATCGGCTCGATGCTGCTGGCCAAGGGCGATGTCGACGCGCTGCTCTGCGGCACCTGGGGCACGACCGCCAGCCACCTGCAGTACATCGACCAGGTGATCGGCAAACGCCCTGGCGCCAGCGTCTACGCCTGCATGAACGGGCTGATCCTGCCGGGGCGCCAGGTCTTCCTCGTCGACACCCACGTCAACTACGACCCGACGGCCGAGGAACTGGCCGAGATCGCGGCGATGGCCGGCGACGAGATGCTGCGACTGGGCATAGAGCCCAAGGCGGCGCTGCTGTCGCACTCCAACTTCGGCACCAGCGACCAGCCGAGCGCGATCAAGGTGCGGCGCGCACTGGCGCTGCTGCGCGAACGTGCGCCCTGGCTCGAGGTCGACGGCGAGATGCATGGCGACATCGCGCTCGACGGCGAGGCACGCGCGGCACTGATGCCCAACGGCACGCTGCGCGGCGACGCCAACCTGATGGTGCTGCCCAACATCGACGCCGCCAACATCGCCTACAACCTGCTGAAGACCGCCGCCAGCGGCGGCATCGCGATCGGCCCGGTGCTGCTGGGCGCCGCCAAGCCGGTGCACGTGCTGACGCCCTCGGCCACGGTGCGCCGCATCGTCAACATGACTGCGCTCGCGGTCGCGGACGCCAACGTGCTGAGATAACCCCGCGGTTACATCGTCGAAACCCATGTGGGCGCCTACTCACGTAGCGCGCCCCTTGCTCTATTTTGAGGCAGCGCCTTGAGTTTTCGGCGCGCCGACGGTACCATCGCGGTTTGTTCTTTCAGGGTTGACCCGTGTTCTGGTCCGGACAGGCCGACAGGAGCACCGCGCTCCGGCAGGCGGTTTGCAGGTGGGCTCTCGCGATCGCGGTGGGCTCGGGCCTGGCGGCCGGCGCAGCGGTCCAGGCACGCCCGGCGGCACCAAGCGACCAGGCCGCCAGCGTCTCCCTCGAAGAACTCCCGGTCCCAGCGCAGAAGACCTACCGCCTGATCCGTTCGGGCGGCCCGTTCCCGTACTCGAAGGACGCCAGCGTCTTCTCCAACCGTGAACGTTTGCTCCCGCCCAAGACACGCGGCTATTACCGGGAGTACACCGTCCCGACTCCGGGCGCGCGCAATCGCGGCGCCCGCCGCATCGTCTGTGGTGGCGTACAGCCCACCGTTCCGGATGCCTGTTTCTACACCGCCGACCACTACGCGAGCTTCAGACGCATCGCAGCAGCGGACGCGCGGTGAACCGTTTTTCTTGATCCCTACGAGGAGGCACGCGACCATGGAGTTGCAGACCGTCCGACCCAACATCGTCCAGGCGATACGGGCCTACCGTGTCGATGACCTGATGCAGGCCGCCGGCAACGCCGGCCAGCATTTCCTGTACGCCAATCTGTCGGCCGCCCAGTCCAAGCAGGAAGTACTGGAGGCCATCGCAGCGGCGTTTCTCTTTCCGGCCCACTTCGGCAAGAACCTCGACGCGCTGTACGACTGCATGACCGACCTCGTGCACAAGTCCGGCGCGCAGCCGGGTTTCGTCGTCGTGCTCGAGCAGATCCCGGACAACCCGCGCTTCGACCGCGAGGCGCGTGAGCAACTGCTCGACGTCTTCCGCGATGCCGCAGACTTCTGGGGCGAACGGCGCATACCGTTCAGGTGTTTCTATTCTTTTCAGTAGCCCGCTCCCAAGATAACGGGTCATGGGAGCGGGCTGCTGAAACGGCCCAGAACACGACGGTCAAGCCGGCCGCCAAGGTGGTTTCGAAGAACGGTCAGAACCCGAACTTCGGAATGAACATGCCGATGATGTGCAGCGCGTTCGACACCGCTGCCTGGCTCAACGCGGCCTGATCGTCAGCCGCCGGCGGCGAGGGCGCGAGCCAGCGCCAGGTACTCGGCCACCGGCACTTCCTCGGCGCGGCGCTGCAGGTCGAACCCGACCTCGGCGCCGCGTTGTTCCAGCCAGCGTCCGAGCGAGTGCCGCAGCAGCTTGCGCCGCTGCGAGAACGCCACCGTCACCAGCTCGCCCAGCAGCGCGGCGTCTATGCCTTCGGCCGCCGCCAGCGGCTGCATGCGCACCACGGCCGAATCGACGCGCGGCGGCGGGTCGAAGGCCTCGGGCGGCACGTCGAGCACGGCCTCGATGTCGTAGCGCCACTGCAGCATCACCGACAGCCGGCCGTAGTCCTTGCAGCCGGGCGCGGCGGCCATGCGGTCGACGACTTCCTTCTGCAGCATGAAGTGCTGGTCGACGACGTGCTCGACCGACTCCAGCAGGTGGAACAGGATGGGCGTCGAGATGTTGTAGGGCAGATTGCCGACGACACGCAGCGGCTTCCCGGCCGCCGCCGCCAGCGCGGCGAAGTCCACCTTCAGCACATCGGCCTCGACGACATCCAGCTCCGGCCGGCGGCGCAGGCGCGCGGCCAGGTCGCGGTCGAGCTCGATCACCGTCAGGCGCTCGATGCGTTCGAGCAGCGGCAACGTCATCGCGCCCAGCCCGGGCCCGATCTCGACCATGGCCTCGCCCGGACGCGGATCGATCGCGTCGACGATCGCGTCGATCACCGAGTCGTCGGCCAGGAAGTGCTGGCCGAACCGTTTGCGCGGCAGGTGTTTCAAATCGGAGGTTCGCGCATCTCGATGTAGGCGCGGTCGCGCAGGTCCTTGGCCCACTCGGAGTAGGCGTCGTCGAACTTGCGTTCGCGCAGCACGTTGCGCGCCTGATCGCGCACCTGGCGCGCTTCGACGGCGATGTCGCGACGTTCGACGACCTGGATCAGGTGCACGCCGAAACGCGAGACCACCGGCTCGGAGACGCCGCCGATCGGGAGCTTGTTCATCGCGTCCTCGAACTCCGGCACCATCGTGCCGGGCGAGAACCAGCCGAGATCGCCCCCCGACGGCGCCGAGCCGTCTTCGGAATACTGGCGCGCAATGTCCTCGAAGCGGCGCTGGCCGGACTCGATCTGGCGCCTGAAATCGGCCAGGCGCCGGGTGGCGACCTCGGGGCTGACCTGCTCCGAGCTGCGCACGAGGATGTGGCGCGCATGCGTCTGCGTCACGCGCAGCGCCGAGGTCTCCTTGCGCTCCAGGACCTTGATCACGTGGAAGCCCGCGCCCGACCGCACCAGCTCGGGCTTGGTCTCGCCGGCCGCCACGTCGCGCACCGCGTCGACGAAGAGGTCGGGCAGCCGCGCCGCCGGGCGCAGGCCGATGACGCCGCCACGCTCCTTGTTCGCGTCCTCGGAGATCTCGCGTGCGACGGTGGCGAAGTCCTCGCCGGCACGCACCCGCGCCAGCGCACGTTCGGCGCGCGCCTTGCGCGCGCCAACCACCGTATCGTCGCCGCCCTCGGGCACGATGACCAGGATCTGGGCGAGGTTCAGCTCGATGTCGGCCTGGGTCTCGATCTTCTGGTCGGCCAGGTAGCGGTCGACCTCGCCGTCGGTGATGCGGATGCGCTGGTAGACCTCGCGCTCGCGCACCCGCTCGATCATGATCTGGTCGCGCAGGTTGGCGCGAAAGCGGGCGTAGTCGATGCCCTCGCTGCGCAGGCGCGCACGCAGCTGATCGGCGCTGATCTGGTTCTGCGCGGCGACGCTCTGGACCGCACGGTCGAGCTCGGGCTCCTCGACCCGCATGCCGCTGTCGCGCGCGTAGGTGACGATCACGCGCTCCTCGATCAGTTCGTCGAGCACACGCTTGCGCACGGCATCGACCGCCGGCGCCTGGCCGCCGGCGCGGGCCGCCTGTTGCAGCTCGCGTTGCAGCCGGGCCTCGACCTCGGCGGCGGTGACGGCCTCCTGGTTGACGATGGCGACGATGTAGTCGCCGTTGCGCACGCGCTGTTGCGCCGGGGCCGTGACGGCCGCCGCTGCCAGCACCAGCGCCAGCGCGGCGCGGCGCCAGACGTTTTGAGGATCGGTCATTCGTCGGAGGAAATGGGGTCGCGGCGTTCTTCGCGCAGCAGGGTGTAGCCGGGGATATTGTCCTTCAAGACCCCCAGCGGGTTGGAGCCCAGGCGCGACAGGCCGACGAGCTCGAGCTGGAACATCAGCCGTGTCGTCGCCTCGCTGCGCCCGGTGGACAGGCGCTCGGCGACGAAACGGCCGATCCAGCAGCCGGCGTCGTACTCGACGCCGAGGATGGAATCGGTGATGCGGCTGTCCTTCATGCTGTAGTTGAAGCGCCCGACGCCGTACCAGGTGCCGCTGCAGCTGCCGCCACCGCCGGCGGCAGCGCCGATCATCGAGCGCGTGCCGCGTTCGGCCGTGGTCGGCACGCGCCCGGACAGCGGCCACTGCCAGCCGAGCTCGACCTGCTCGCTCAGGCCGCGCGCGAAGCGGTAGGTGGCGCTGACGGTGCGGAACGGCCCCGGCGAGTAACGCGCCCCGACGACCGAGCGCACCGTGCGCGAGATCTCGGGGCTGTACTGCAGCGTGCCGTCCAGCGTCCAGCTCGGCACGAGCGAGGTCGAGCCCAGCAGCAGCACGTCGGAGAAGGGCTGGTCGAAGGTCTCGCCGTCGGGCGTGCCGTCGGCCTGGGAGGTGACGCGCTGGTCCGAGAACAGGTAGCGCTGCACCACGCCCAGCCGGAACAGCTCCTTGCCGTTGGCGGCGTCGACGACACGCGAGGTCACGCCCGCGGTCAGCTGGTTCGCGTCCGAGACGCGGTCGACGCCGGAAAAGATGTTGGGCGAGTAGATCGACTGGAAGTTGAAGTCCTTGCCGAAGGAATCGAAGTTCGGCAGGTCGGACTGCTTCTCGTAAGGCGTGCGCACGTACAGCAGGCGCGGCTCCAGCGTCTGGCGCAGCGCACGGCCGAAACCCGAGGTCTCGCGTTCGAGCTCGAGGCCGAAGTCCAGGCTGAAGGTCGGCACGCTGCGCGAGGCGCTGCGGTCGCCGTCGGCCATGCGCTGGTCGGTGCGGTAGCTGGCGGCGTTGAGCGCCAGCCGCGGCTCCAGCCACCAGCCGGGGTCGCCAAAACGCCGCGACAGCGAGGCCAGCAGGTGCACGCGGTCGCCGGTGAGGCGGGTGCCGTCGTCTTCACCGACCGGCAGCGTGAAGCGGTTGAACTCGGTCTCGGCGCTGTAGCGCAGCCCGGCGCCGGCACCGCCGCCCAGTCGCAGGCCGACCTGCGGGCTGCGCTGGTAAGGCGAGGTGACGAGCTGGTCGCTGTCCTGCAGCACCTGCCAGCGCTGCGTACGCACATAGGCCAGACCCTCGCTGTCGCCCAGGTGCAGCGCCTGCTCGATGCGCGCGTCCGAGCCCAGCAGGCGCGGCGTCAGGCTGCGGCGGGAATCGGGGAAGTCCTTCCACCAGCCGTCGTCGGAGACATGGCGGAAGTCGGCCGAGTAGAAGCCCGAGCCGCCGAAACGCCCTTCGTGCTCCCAGTGCCAGGCGCTGCGCGAGCGGTCGGCCACCCGGTCGTTGGGCAGCACGTCGAGGTCGAGCGTGCCGCCGAGCGAGCGCTCGAGGTAGCGGAACTGGGTCTGCAGCCCGGCACCGCGCTTCGTCGACAGCCAGGGCGCGATCGTCGCGTCGCGGTTCGGGGCGATGTTCCAGTAGTACGGGACGGTCAGTTCCAGGCCGCTGCGGCTGTCCAGCCCGATCGACGGCGGCAGCCAGCCCGACTTGCGCTCGTCGGTCAGCGGGAAACTGATCGACGGCCCGGCGAGGATGGGCGCCCCGAGGAACCGCAGCACCGCGCCGTCGGCGACCCCTTCGTTGGCGTCGAAGTCCAGGCGCACCTCGCGCGCCTCCAGCACCCAGGCCGGGTCGCCGCTGCCGTCGCGCGGGCAGCTGGTGTAGATCGCGTTGGACAGCTTGGCGCGCGAGCTGTCGATGAAGTCGATGCGCTCGGCGTGGCCGCCGGCGCCGAACTCCAGCAGCTCGAACTCGGGCGACAGGAAGAAGCCCTCGAAGCGCTGCACCCGCAGCTGCAGTTCCGGGCCTTCGTAGATCGCGCCGGCGCGTTCGATGCGCACATGGCCGCGGGCAACCGCCAGATCCTCGGCCTGGTCGTAGCTCAGGCGGTCGGACTGGATGACGGTGCCGCCGCGGCGGAACTCGACCTCGCCTTCGGCGACGGCGTCGAGATTGGGACGAGCACGAACCTCCTGCGCCCTCAGCACGATGGGCAGGCGGCGGCCTGCCTCGCCGCCGGGCGGGGCTTCGAGCTTGCGGTCGGGAATCAGCTTCGGCGCGGACTGCAGCCCGTTTTCGGCCGGGGCGTCGGGGCTTTGCGCCCGAATGCCCGCGCCGACGAACAGCAGTCCCGCCGCCAGCGCCAGCGGTGTCAGTCGCATTTGTAGAATCGATTATCCATGAGGCCCAGCCTGCCAACCCCCACCGTCGTCTGGTCCGACGAAGGCCGACGCCAGGCGTTCGAACGCTGGCTCGACGCCATCGCCGAACGCCACCGCATCGACCGCACGACCCTCGCCCCCGCGTCCGCCGACGCGAGCTTCCGCCGCTACCTGCGTGTGGCCGCCGGCAACGGCAGCCTGATCGTGATGGACGCGCCGCCGCCGCAGGAGGACGTGCGCCCCTTCGTGCACGTCGCCGGCCTGATCGAAGCCGCCGGGCTGCACGCGCCGCAGGTGCTGGAATGCGACGCCGAACAGGGTTTCGTGCTGCTCACCGACCTGGGCCAGCAGCTCTACCTGGACGCGCTGCGCGCCGAGGGCCCCCACGCCGATGCGCTGATGCGCGACGCGCTGCGCGCGCTGCTGCAGTTCCAGGCGCAGGTGCCGGCGGATTCGCTGCCACCCTATGACGAGGCGCTGCTGCGGCGCGAGCTCGCGCTCTTTCCCGAGTGGTGCGTGCAGCGCGAGTTCGGCATCGTCTGGGGCGACAAGGAGCAGCGAGCCTGGAGCCGTGTCTGCGACGCGCTCGTCGCCAGCGCGCTCGCCCAGCCGCAGGTGGCGGTGCACCGCGACTGGATGCCGCGCAACCTGATGGTGGCCGAACCCAACCCCGGCATCCTGGACTTCCAGGACGCGGTGCGCGGGCCCATCACCTACGACCTGGCCTCGCTGCTGCGCGATGCCTTCCTGTCCTGGGACGAGGCGCAGGAGATCGACTGGGCGGTGCGCTGGTGGGAGCAGGCGCGCCGCGCCGGCCTGCCGCTGGGTGACGCGATGGGCCACGACTTCGGCGAGTTCTGGCGGGCGCTCGAGTGGATGGGGCTGCAGCGCCACCTGAAGGTGCTGGGCATCTTCTGCCGCCTGAAGCACCGCGACGGCAAGCCGCACTACGCCGAGGATCTGCCGCGTTTCTTCGCCTACGCGAGCAAGGTGGCGCTGCGCTACGCGCCGCTCAAGCCCCTGCTGCCGCTGCTCGAGCCGATGTCCGGCCAGCGCGTCGGCACCGGCTTCACCTTCTAGGCCACACGCGCCAGCCCCGGGGCGCCGGTGGCGGCCAGCCAGGGGTCGCGGTCGTCGCCGCCGAAGAGCTGGATCAGGAACTCGAGCAGCGCGCGCGTGCGCGCCGGCACGTGTTTGCGGCTGGGCATCGCGGCCCAGATCGACAGCCCGTCCAGGCGCCACTGCGGCAGCACTCGCTCCAGCCGCCCGAGCGCCAGCGCGTCCTCCAGCGCCAGCGTCGGCAGCCCGGCGATGCCCAGGCCGGCCAGCGCCGCGGCGAGCTGGCTCTCGGTCTCGTGGCAGCGCAGCGCCGGCGCACGCTCCGGCAGCACGGTGCGGGCCTCCTCGTCCGGCCCCGGCTCGCCGCGCAGCAGCACCAGGCCGCGCGGCAGCAGCGCCGAAGGCTGCATCAGCAGCTCGTGGCGCGCCAGTTCGTGCGGGTACCGCGGCCGGCCGTGGCGCGCCAGGTATTCGGGCGAGGCGCAGGCGACGACCTCCGAGCGCGCCAGCCGCCGGGCGACGAAATCGCCGTCGATAGGCCCGCGCAGCGTCAGCAGCGTGATGTCGAAGTCCTCGTCGACGGTCTCGACATGGGCTGGCGCCGACAGCTCGATCGAGACCTGCGGATGCAGCGCCCCGAAGCGCGGCAGGTGGCGCAGGATCTGGTGCGTGGCCAGCGCCGACGGGCACAGCAGCCGCAGCTGCCCGCTCAGGTCGCGCGTGGCTTCGCCGGCCAGCGTGTCGGCTTCGTCGACGTCGGCCAGGATGCGGCGCGCACGCTCGAGATAGGCGTCGCCGACGTCGGTGAGCGCGACACGCCGCGTCGTACGGTTCAGCAGCCGCGCGCCGAGATGGGCCTCGAGCTCGGCGACGACACGCGTGACCACCGGCGGCGCCATGTCCAGCACACGCGCCGCCTTCGCGAAGCCGCCTTCGTCGACGACACGCACGAAGACCTTCATCGCGCGCAACTGGTCCATCGCGGCGCCCGTCAGCCGGTCAGCGGAAGGCGGCGACCACCTGCGCCACCGCGGCCGTCAGCCGCTTGGCGTAAGGCACGTGCAGGAACTCGTTCGGGCCGTGGGCGTTGCTCTTCGGGCCCAGCACGCCGCAGACCATCATCTGCGCCTGCGGGAAGCCGGCCTGCAGCATGCTCATCAGCGGGATCGTGCCGCCCTGGCCGATGTAGCCGACCGGTGCGCCGAAGTGGGCGTTCGACGCCGCGTTCAGCGAGTCCTCCAGCCAGGCCGGCAGTTCGGGCGCGTTCCAGCCGCTGGCGCCGAGCGCGCCGGCGCGGCCGTCGGGCACGAAAGTCACGCGGGCGTTGTACGGCGCGTTGTCTTCCAGCAGCGCCTTCAGCCGCACGCTGGCCTCGTGGCCGTCGACCAGCGGCGGCAGGCGCAGGCTGAGCTTGAACGCGGTGTAGGGGCGCAGCACGTTGCCGGCGCTCTTCATCTCGGGGAACCCGTCGACGCCGGTGACGCTGAGCGTGGGCCGCCAGGTGCGGTTGAGCAGGCCTTCGACCGGGTCGGTGGTCGTCGGCAACGCCAGCGTGCCGTCGGCGCCGCAGACCCAGGGCATGCGCTTCCAGACGTCGTCGCCGAGGATGGCCGCAGTGGCCTGGGCCTGCGCGACGCGCGAAGCCGGCACTTCGCAGTGGAAGAACTCGGGCAGCAGCTGGCCGGTCTTGGCGTCCTCCAGCCGGTCCAGCACCTGGCGCAGGATGCGAAAGCTCGACGGCACCAGGCCGCTGGCGTCGCCGGAGTGGATGCCCTCGGTCAGGATCTCGACCTTCAGCACGCCGCTGACCATGCCGCGCAGGCTGGTCGTCAGCCACAACTGGTCGTAGTTGCCGGCGCCGCTGTCCAGGCAGACGACGAGGCCGACCTGGCCCAGGCGGGGCTTGAGCGCGTCCAGGTAGGCCGGCAGGTCGTGCGAGCCGCTCTCCTCGCAGGTCTCGATGACGCCGACGCAGCGCGGGTGCGCCGTGCCCTGGGCCTTCAGCGCCTCGATCGCGGTGACTGCCGCGTAGATCGCGTAACCGTCGTCGGCACCGCCGCGGCCGTAGAGCAGGCCGCCCTCGTACTTCGGCGTCCACGGGCCCAGGTCGCTGCGCCAGCCGCTGAACTCGGGCTGCTTGTCCAGGTGGCCGTAGAACAGCACCGTGTCGCTGGCGCCGCCGGTGGCGGCGACGTCGAAGAAGATCACCGGGGTGCGCCCGGGAATGCGCACGATCTCGATCGCCAGGCCCGGCACGCGGCGCGCCTCGACCCAGGCCACGGCGTCCTGCACGACACGCTCGATGTAACCGTGCGCCTGCCAGTCGGCGTCGAACATCGGGCTCTTGGCGGGCACGGCGATGTAGTCGGTGAGCGCGGGCACGATGCGCTCGTCCCAGGCATGGGCGACGAAATCGGCCAGCGGCAGGTGGCGGTCGGGGGCGTTCATGGGCGGACTCCTGCGGGTTTCGTGCGAATCCCGCCAGTGTAGGCCGACGCCCCCGCGCCCCGAGGGGGAGCCGGTCTTCGCAGCGCCCGGGCCGGCCGCTATGCTGGCCCGATGACGACCGACTTCTTCCGCCTCGAGCTCGCCGACTCCGGCGTCGCCCATCTGCAGCTGGCGCGCCCCGAGCGCCTGAACACGATGACGCCGGCCTTCTTCCCGGCGCTGCGCGAGGTCGTCGAGTCGCTCAACGCCGAGGGCCACACGCGCGTGCTGGTGATCTCGTCGACCGGCAAACACTTCAGCGCCGGCATGGCGCTGGACGTCTTCGCCAGCGACATGACGCTGCTGGACACCGGCAGCGCGCGCCAGCGCCTGGCCTTCCAGGACTCGCTGCGCCAGCTGATGCGCTGCTTCGACGTGCTCGAATCGGCGCGTTTCCCGGTCATCGCCGCGGTCCAGGGCGGCTGCCTGGGCGGCGCGCTCGACCTCGCCGCCGCCTGCGACCTGCGCGTGTGTTCGGCCGACGCCTTCTTCTCGGTGCAGGAGATCCAGATCGGCATGGCCGCCGACCTGGGCGTGCTGCAGCGCTTGCCCAAGATCGTGCCGCCGGGCGTGGCGCGCGAGATGGCCTACACCGGCGAACGTGTCGCCGCCGAGCGTGCGCTGGCGATCGGCCTGGTCAACGCCGTGCTGCCCGACGCTGCCGCGACGCTGGACCACGCGCTGACGCTGGCCGCGGCGATCGCCGCCAAGTCGCCGCTGGCGATCGCCGGCAGCAAACGCGCGCTGAACTACGCCGTCGACCACCCGACCGCCGACGCGCTCGACCAGATGACGCTGCTGCAGAGCGCGATCTTCGACATCGGCGAGATGGCGCAGGCGATCGAGGCCTGGCAGACGAAGAAGCCGGCCGGTTTCCAGCCGCTGGCGCCCGTGCCGCGCGTCTAGCCTTCGGCCTTGCGCCGCGCGCGCAGCGGCGCCAGCACGGCCTCGGTGTCGGCGCCCAGCGCCGGCGCGTTGCGGCGGTGGCTGCCCGGCGTGCGCGACAGCTTGGGCACGATGCCCGGCACCGTGAGCGTGCTGCCGTCGTCCAGCGTCACCGGCAGCAGCATGTCGCGCGCCGCGTAATGCGGGTCGTGCGCGATGTCGGCGGCGGTGTAGATGCGCCCGCCGGGCACCGCGGCCGCGTCCAGCGCCGCCAGCACCTCGTCGACCGTGCGCGTGGCGGTCCAGGCGCCGATCGCGGCGTCGAGTTCGGCCACGCGGGCGACACGGCCGGTGTTGTCGGCGAGTTCGGCGTCGGCCGCCAGGTCCTCGCGGGCTATGGTCTTCATCAGCCGGCGGAAGATGCTGTCGCCGTTGCCGGCCACCAGCACCTGGCCGTCGCGGCAGACGTAGGCGTTGGTCGGCGCGATGCCCGGCAAAGCACTGCCGGCCGGGCCGCGCACGGCGCCGAAGGCGCTGTATTCGGGCAGCAGGCTCTCCATGCAGTTGAACACCGCCTCGTAGAGCGCGACGTCGACGACCTGGCCGCGGCCACTCTTGCCGCGCTCGTGCAGCGCCATCAGCACGCCGATGACACCGTGCAGCGCCGCCAGCGTGTCGCCGATCGACACGCCGACACGCACCGGCACGCGCCCGGGCTCGCCGCTCAGGTGGCGCAGGCCGCCCATGGCCTCGGCGACGACGCCGAAACCGGGTTTGTCGCGGTACGGCCCGGTCTGGCCGTAGCCGCTGACCCGCAGCACGATCAGCTTCGGGCTGGCCGCCATCAGCGCCTCGGGCGCGAGGCCGAAACCTTCGAGCGCGCCGGGGCGGAAGTTCTCGATCAGCACGTCGGCTTCGAGCGCGAGCTCCCGCACCAGCGCCTGCGCCTCGGGGTCCTTCAGGTCGAGCGCGACCGAGCGTTTGTTGCGCGACTGCACCTGCCACCAGACGGAGGTGCCGTCCTTCAACAGCCGCCAGCGCCGCAGCGGATCGCCGCCGTCGGGCGCCTCGACCTTGATCACGTCGGCGCCGAAGTCGGCCAGCGTCTTGGCGGCGAAGGGGCCGGCGATCAGCTGGCCCAGTTCCAGCACCTTGAGGCCGGCCAGCGGGCCGGCGGGAGTCGGGTCGGGCGAAGTCTGCATCGGGCGGCGTCCTGTGGGGGCAGGACGGCAGTCTAGGCGGCGCTCAGCCGCGCTGGAACTTGAACACCGCGACGCTGGCGCGAAGGTTGGGCAGCACCCGCACGACGCGCCCGTCCTGCAGCCCGAAGCCGTCGCTGATCTGCAGCCCGTTCTTGCGCGCCAGCACCTCGAAGTCGGCGTAGGTGCCGACGCGGATGTTGGGCGTGTCGTACCACTCGTAAGGCAGCGCACGCGTCACCGGCATGCGGCCGCCGACGACACGCACGCGGTTCGGCCAGTGGGCGAAGTTGGGGAAGCTGACGATGCCGATGCGGCCGACCCGCGCCGTCTCGCGCAGCATGCGTTCGGCGTTGCGCAGGTGCTGCAGGGTCTCGATCTGCAGCACGACGTCGAAGCTCTGGTCCTCGAACATCGCCAGCCCTTCCTCGAGGTTGAGCTGGACGACGTTGACGCCGCGCTGCACGCAGGCCAGCACGTTGGCGTCGGCGATCTCGACGCCGTAACCGCTGCAGCCCTTGTGGCGCTGCAGCCAGGCGAGCAGCTCGCCGTTGCCGCAGCCCAGGTCAAGCACGCGGCTGCCCGGCGGCACCAGGTCGCCGATGATCTGCAGGTCGCGGCGTTCAGACATGGGCCGCCTCCGTCTTCGCGGCGCCGAAACCGGCGGCGATGCCCTCGAAATAGGCGCGCATCACCTGGTGGTAGCGCGGGTCCTCGAGCAGGAAGGCGTCGTGGCCGTGCGGGGCGTCGATCTCGGCGTAGCTGACGGCGATGCGGTTGTCCAGCAGCGCCTTGACGATCTCGCGCGAGCGCGCCGGCGAGAAGCGCCAGTCGGTCGTGAAGCTGACGAGCAGGAACCGTTTGTCGCGTGCCGGCACGAAAGCCGCGGCCAGGTCGCCGCCGTGTTCCAGCGCCGGGTCGAAGTAGTCGAGCGCGCGCGTGATCAGCAAGTAGGTGTTGGCGTCGAAGTACTCGCTGAACTTGTCGCCCTGGTAGCGCAGGTAGCTCTCGATCTGGAACTCGATCGCCTGGGTGCTGTAGCCGAGTTCGGCGGCGCGCAGCTCGCGCCCGAACTTGGCCTCCATCGTGTCGTCCGACAGATAGGTGATGTGGCCGATCATGCGCGCCACGCGCAGGCCACGTTTGGGCAGCACGCCGTGTTCGTAGAAGTGGCCGCCGTGGAAATCGGGGTCGGTGACGATGGCGCGGCGCGCGACCTCGTTGAAGGCGATGTTCTGCGCCGACAGGTTGGGCGCGGTGGCGACCGCGATGCAGTGCTCCAGCCGCCCGGGGTGACGCATCGCCCAGGACAGCGCCTGCATGCCGCCGAGGCTTCCGCCCAGCACCGCGGCGAGTTTGCTGATGCCCAGCCGGTCGATCAGCCGAACCTGGGCGTCGACCCAGTCCTCGACGGTGACGACGGGGAAGTCGGCGCCCCAGGCGCGCCCGGTCGCCGGGTTGAGCTGCATCGGCCCGGTCGAGCCGAAACACGAACCCGGGTTGTTGACGCCGATGACGAAGAAACGGTCGGTGTCCAGCGGCTTGCCGGGGCCGACCAGGTTGTCCCACCAGCCGGTGGCGCCGCGCTCGTCGGTGCCGGCGACGTGGTGGCTGGCGTTGAGCGCATGGCACACCAGCACCGCGTTGCTGCGTTCGGCGTTGAGCGTGCCGTAGGTCTCGTAGACCAGCGAGTAGGAAGGAAGCGACGCCCCGCTGCGCAAGGGCAGCGGCTCGTCGAAGTGCATCGTCTGCGGAGTGACGCGACCGACCGAAGCCATAAAACAAAAACCCGGCGCCGCCGTCAGCGGGCACCGGGTCTCGGTGTCCTCTTTAGCGGCATTTGTTAAAGCGCCCGCAATCAGGAAAACAAATCGGCGCTGGAAGCGCGAAGTATACGAGCCCGGCCGGGCGCGGCTTCAGCCGGCGCGCGCCAGCGTCTCGGACGGGCGTTCGCCGAACTGGCGCCGGTAGTCGGCGGCGAAGGCGCTCAGGTTCCAGAAGCCCCAGGCCTGGGCCGCGGCCTGCACCGTCTGCCCGCCGCGGCCGGCGCGCAGCAGCCGGCGCACGCCGTTCAGGCGCACGCTGCGCAGGAAGGCCAGCGGCGAGATGCCGGCTTCGTCCTCGAAGGCGTACTGCAGCGTGCGCCGGCTGACGTGCAGCGCGGCGCAGAGTTCGGCGATGCCGGGCACACGCTCGGGCGCGCCGGCGACGAGCGCATGCGCCTGGGCGACGAGCTGGCGCCGCGACACCGCGTTGCCGCGCTCGCGCGGCACGCTGCGTGCGGCCAGCAGCGCGACGACGGTGTCCAGCAGCGCGCCTGGCGGCGGCGCCTGGCCGGCGGCGGCCAGCGCCAGGATCGCACGCGCCAGCGCCAGCGCGTGCTGCCGCTGCACAGCGTCGACCGGCCACCAGGCGGCGTCGCGCGCATCGGGCAAGGCCAGCGCCGGCGCGCGGCGCGCGAGCAGATCGCGTGCGACGACGATGCCAACGATCGCATGGCCCGGCGGGCTGACGAGTTCGAAGCTGCCGTCATGGCCGCTGACCATCACGCCAGCGGCCGCGACCCGGCGCCCGTTCAGGCGCGAGCCGTCGTCGGCTTCGGTGATGCCGCACCACAGCGCCCCGGCCCAGACCTGGCAGCGCTGGCGCAGGCGCTGGCTGGTGCGCTCGCGGAACAGCTGCACGCCGTCGGCCAGGGCTTCGTCGAGGCGGCCGTCGAAGCGGCCTGCGCCGAGCTGGTCGTACTCCTGGTGCCAGCCGCTCAGGTGCGCGGCGTGTTCGTCGACGTCGCCGGCCGTGCGGCTGGCGGCTCGCCATGGTGCGTGCTGCACACGGTTCGTGCTTTCGAACATTGCCGATTCCCGCTAACACGCCGGCCGGGCGCGCTCCTACGCTGCGGAGCAAGGGCCGCACCCGGCCGAGCAAGGGGTTTCCACATGTCGCAACCCGCATTGAACAAGTCGCTGTCGACCTGGCAGCTCTGGGGCATCGCCGTCGGGCTGGTGATCTCGGGCGAGTACTTCGGCTGGAGCTACGGCTGGGCCGGCGCCGGCACGCTGGGGTTCCTGATCACCGCGGTGTTCATCGCGCTGATGTACACCTGCTTCATCTTCAGCTTCACCGAGCTGACGACCTCGATCCCGCACGCCGGCGGCCCGTTCGAGTACGGGCGCCGCGCCTTCGGCCCCACCGGCGGCTATCTCGCGGGCTACGCGACGCTGATCGAGTTCGTGTTCGCGCCGCCGGCCATCGCGCTGGCGATCGGCTCCTACCTCGCGGTGCAGTTCCCGGGGCTGGACCCGAAGATCGCCGCCGTCGGCGCCTACGCGATCTTCACCGTGCTCAACATCCTGGGGGTGCAGATCGCCGCCACCTTCGAACTCGTCGTCACGGTGGTCGCGATCTTCGAGCTGCTGGTCTTCATGGGCGTGGTCTCGCCGGGATTCTCGGTCGCGAACTTCGTCAAGGGCGGCTGGGCCGGCAGCGACAACTTCCAGCTGGGCGCGGTCGGCGGCATCTTCGCCGCGATCCCGTTCGCGATCTGGTTCTTCCTCGCGATCGAAGGCGTGGCCATGGCGGCCGAGGAAGCGAAGGACCCGCAACGCTCGATCCCGCGCGCCTACATCGGCGGCATCCTGACGCTGCTGGTGCTGGCCGTCGGCGTCATGGTCTTCGCCGGCGGCGCCGGCGACTGGACCAAACTCTCGAACATCAACGACCCGCTGCCGCAGGCGATGAAGGGCATCGTCGGCGACTCCAGCGGCTGGCTGCACATGCTGGTGTGGCTGGGCCTGTTCGGCCTGGTCGCCTCGTTCCACGGGATCATGATCGGCTACTCGCGCCAGATCTTCGCGCTCGCCCGCGCCGGCTTCCTGCCGGCGGCGCTGGGGCGCGTGCACCCGCGCTTCAGGACACCGCACCTGGCCGTCGTCGCCGGCAGCGTGATCGGGCTGCTCGCGATCTTCAGCGACGAATGGCTGCAGTTCGGCGGCCAGACGCTGACCGCCAACATCGTCACGATGAGCGTCTTCGGCGCGATCGTGATGTACATCGTCAGCATGGCCAGCCTGTTCAAGCTGCGGCGCAGCGAGCCCGAGATGGCGCGCCCGTTCCGCGCGCCGCTGTACCCGTGGCTGCCGGGCTTCGCGCTCGCCGCCGCGCTGGTGTGCCTGGCGACGATGACCTGGTTCAACCCGCTGATCGCCGCGCTCTTCATCGGCCTGGGCGCGGCGGGCTACTTCTGGTTCCTGCTGCGCGGCAAGCTGCGCCCGGCGCTGCCGGCCACCGCCGCCTGAGCCCATGGCCTACGCCCACGTCGTCGGCGGCACGCGCTACGTCTTCGACGACCTGCGCACGCTGCTGGCGCGGGCCTCGCCGGCACGTTCGGGCGACGAGCTGGCGGGTGTCGCCGCCGCCAGCCGCAGCGAACGCGCCGCCGCGCAGCAGGCGCTGGCCGAGCTGCCGCTGGCGACGTTCCTGAACGAAGCCGTCGTGCCTTACGAAGACGACGAGGTCACGCGGCTGATCGTCGACACGCACGACCGCGCTGCGTTCGCGCCGGTGGCGCACCTGACGGTGGGGGGCTTGCGCGACTGGCTGCTGTCCGACGCCGCCGACGAAGCCGCACTCGCCGCGCTGGCGCCCGGGCTGACGCCCGAGATGGCGGCGGCGGTCAGCAAGATCATGCGCAACCAGGACCTGGTGCTGGTGGCGCGCAAATGCCGCGTGCGCACGCGCTTTCGCGGCACCATCGGCCTGCCCGGCCGGCTGTCGACGCGGCTGCAGCCCAACCACCCCACCGACGACGCCGCCGGCATCGCCGCCAGCGTGCTCGACGGCCTGCTCTACGGCAGCGGCGACGCCGTCGTCGGCATCAACCCGGCCAGCGACAACGTCGCCCAGGTCACGCGGCTGCTGCAGATGCTGGACGCGGTGATCCAGCGCTGGCAGATCCCCACCCAGAGCTGCGTGCTGACGCACGTGACGAACACGCTGCGCTGCATCGAAGCCGGCGCGCCGGTGGACCTGGTGTTCCAGTCGATCGGCGGCACCGAGGCGACGAACCGCAGCTTCGGCATCGACCTGGCGCTGCTCGCCCAGGCGCAGGCGGCGGCGCTGTCGCTGCAGCGCGGCGCGCTCTTCGACGACGGCACGCGCGGCGACAACCTCATGTACTTCGAGACCGGCCAGGGCAGCGCGCTGTCGGCCGGCGCCCACCACGGCTGCGACCAGCAGACGATCGAGACCCGCGCCTACGCGGTGGCGCGGCACTTTCGCCCGCTGCTCGTGAACAGCGTCGTCGGCTTCATCGGCCCGGAGTACCTGTACGACGGCAAGCAGATCCAGCGCGCCGGGCTCGAGGACCACTGCTGCGCCAAGCTGCTGGGCCTGCCCATGGGCTGCGACGTCTGCTACACCAACCACGCCGAGGCCGACCAGGACGACATGGACACGCTGCTGACGCTGCTGGGCGTGGCCGGCTGCAGCTTCGTGATGGGCGTGCCCGGCGCCGACGACGTGATGCTGAACTACCAGAGCACGTCCTTCCACGACGCGCTCTACCTGCGCCGCGTGCTCGGCCTGAGGCCCGCGCCCGAGTTCGAACGCTGGCTGGAGGCGATGCAGATCACCGAACCCGGCGCGCCCGACCGCCTGCTCGCCGGCCTGCCGCCGGCTTTCGCCCGCCTGGCGCGATGACCGACGCCGTCACGCCCGACCCCTGGCAGGCGCTGCGCCGGCACACGCCGGCGCGCATCGCGCTCGGCCGCAGCGGCGTCAGCCAACCGACCGCCGCGCACCTGGACTTCCAGCGCGCCCACGCCGAGGCGCGCGACGCGGTGCACCGCCCCTTCGACGCCGCCGGTGTCGAGGCCGGCATCGCGGCGCTCGGCCTGACGACGCTGCGCCTGCACAGCGCCGCGCCCGACCGCGCCAGCTATCTGAAGCGCCCCGACCTGGGCCGGCGCCTGGACGAGGCCTCGTGCACCACGCTGCGCGAGCTGCCGGCGCCGGAGCAGCCGCCGGACCTGGCGCTGGTCGTCGCCGACGGCTTGTCGACGCTGGCCGCCGAACACCACGCCGCCGCCTTGATCGCCGCGCTGCGCATCACGCTGCGCCGCGGCTGGCGCTTCGCGCCGGTGGCGGTCGTCGAGCAGGCGCGCGTGGCGATCGGCGACGAGATCGGCCAGGCGCTCGGCGCGCGCATCGTCGTCGTCGCGATCGGCGAGCGCCCGGGCCTGAGTTCACCCGACAGCCTGGGCCTGTACCTGACCTGGGCGCCGCGCCCCGGGCGCAGCGACGCCGAGCGCAACTGCATCTCGAACGTGCGCCCCGAAGGCCTGCCCATCGAAGCCGCCGCCGCGCGCCTGGCCTGGCTGCTGAACGAAGCCCGCCGCCGCCAGCTCACCGGCGTCGAACTCAAGGACGAAAGCGAACCGCCGGTGCCGCCGCTGGACCTCGCCGCCAGCTTCCTGCTGGGCGAGTGACGCGTTCAGCCCCGCGGGGGCGCCGTGTCGACGAAGCTGGGGCGTGCCGCCAGCTTCTCGGCCAGCTTGGTCAGGTTCGGATACGGGCTGCGCCAATCGACTTCCGGGAAGCGGAAGTCCAGGTAGCCCAGCGCGCAGCCGACGGCGACGTCGGCCAGCGTGTAGTGGGTGCCGGCGCACCAGGGGCGCTCGCCCAGGCCCTGGCTCATCGCCTTCAGGCTGGCGTCGACCTTGACCATCTGGCGGTCTATCCAGGCCTGCGAACGCTGGCCTTCGCTGCGCCCGTTCCAGGTGGCTTCCAGGCGCGCCAGGATCAGCGCGTCGAGCACGCCGTCGGCCAGCGCTTCCCAGGTGCGCACTTCGACACGTTCACGCCCCGACGGCGGGATCAGCTTGCCCACCGGGGACAGCGTTTCCAGGTACTCGACGATGACGCGGGAATCGAAGACGGCTTCGCCGCCTTCCATCACCAGGCAGGGCACCTTGCCCAGCGGGTTGGACTTGAGGATGGCGTCCGTGCCCCAGACGTCTTCCAGCACGAGCTGGAAGTCGAGCTTCTTCTCGGCCATGACGACGCGCACCTTGCGGACGTAAGGGCTGGTGAGCGAACCGATGAGTTTCATGGGGGTGGTGAAGACAGCTGCGGGTTTCCCTGAGCTGGTTGATTCTAGCCAAGGGCTTTTTGACCCCCGGGAGCCCCCCCGAGCCCCTCGCCGCGCTGTAGCGTGAAGTCCACGGCCGAGGGCCGCCCGGGCAGCGCCAGCTGGGCGCTGCCCGGCGCCATGCGCGACAGCAACTGGCCGCCGCGAACCACCAGCAGACGCTGCGCGCGCAGCCGGATCGCCTCGGCCGGCGAGCGCGCCTGCAGCAGCACGAAATCGGCGCGGCAGCCCGGCTCCAGCCCGTAGCCTTCCAGCCCCAGGATGCGCGCGTTGTTGACGGTGACCGCGTCGAAACACTGGCGCATGCCGGCCTGCGAGGTCATCTGCGCGACGTGCAGCCCCATCGCCGCCACTTCCAGCATGTCGCCCGAGCCCAGCGAATACCAGGGGTCGAGCACGCAGTCGTGGCCGAAGCCGACGTTGACGCCGGCCGCCAGCAGCTCGGGCACCCGCGTCATGCCGCGGCGCTTCGGGTAGCTGTCGTGGCGGCCCTGCAGCGTGATGTTGATCAGCGGGTTGGCGACCGCGTGCAGCCCGGCCTCGGCCATCAGCGGCAGCAGCTTGCTGACGTAGTAGTTGTCCATCGAGTGCATGGACGTCAGGTGCGAACCCGTCACCCGGCCCTGCAGCCCCAGGCGCTGGGTCTCAAAGGCCAAGGTCTCGACGTGGCGCGACAGCGGGTCGTCGCTCTCGTCGCAGTGCATGTCCACACGCAGGCCGCGGCGTGCGGCCAGTTCGCACAGCAGCTTCACGCTGGCGGCGCCGTCCGCCATCGTGCGTTCGAAGTGCGGAATGCCGCCGACGACGTCGACGCCCAGATCCAGCGCCCGCTCCAGATTGGCCAGCGCACCCGGCGCCCGCAGCACGCCGTCCTGCGGGAAGGCGACGAGCTGCAGATCGAGATAGGGCTTGACGCGCTTCCTGACTTCCAGCAGCGCCTCGACGGCCAGCAGCCGCGGGTCGCAGACGTCGACGTGGCTGCGGATCGCCAGCAGCCCACGCGCCACCGCCCAGTCGCAGTACTGCAGCGCCCGTTCGACCAGCGCCTCCTGCGTCAGCAAGGGCTTCAGCTCGCCCCAGAGCGCGATGCCTTCGAGCAGCGTGCCGCTGGCGTTGACGCGCGGCAGCCCGTAGCTGAGCGTCGCGTCCATGTGGAAGTGGGCGTCGACGAAGGGCGGGCTGACGAGCCAGCCACCGGCGTCGACGACCGGCGTGCCTTCGGGGGCGGCGAGCGCCGGGCCGACGGCGGCGAAACAGCCGTCCTGGATCAGCAGGTCGATGCCGGTGCGGCCATCGGGCAGGGTTGCATTGCGGACGAGCATGGGAATGGGGGCGGGGCCTCGGACCCCGGCGAGCATACGGCGCGCCCACTCGCCGCCGGCTACTTGGTGCCGAAGATGCGGTCGCCGGCGTCGCCCAGCCCGGGCAGGATGTAGCCGTGTTCGTCCAGGCGCTCGTCGATGGCCGCGGTGTAGACCGGCACGTCGGGGTGGTGCGCCTGGAAGTGGCGCAGGCCCTCGGGCGCGGCCAGCAGGCAGACGAAGCGGATCGACTTCGGCCGCGTCTCCTTCAGCCGGTCGACCGCGGCCACCGCCGAGTTGCCGGTGGCCAGCATCGGGTCGAGCACGATGGCGTCGCGTTCGTGCATGTCCTGCGGCATCTTGAAGTAGTACTCGACGGCGACCAGCGTCTTCGGGTCGCGGTACAGCCCGATGTGGCCGACCCGCGCGCCGGGCACGACCTCGAGCATGCCGTCGAGGAAGCCGTCGCCGGCGCGCATCACCGCGACGAAGACCGTCTTCTTGCCGTCGATGACCGGCGAGCGCATCGTCGCCAGCGGCGTCTCGATCTCGATCAGCGAGGTCGGCATCTCGCGTGTCACCTCGTAGGCCATCAGCATCGAGAGCTCGTGCAGCAAGCGGCGGAAGCTGTTCGTGCTGCGGTCCTTCTGCCGCATCAGCGTCAGCTTGTGCTGAACCAGCGGGTGCGTGACGTGGTGGACGATGGGCGTCATGCAGGGCTTTCGGGTCAGAAGATCGTGCCGTCGCTGTCGATGGCCACCGGCGGGGAGCCGTCGGCGCGGCGTTCGAGCGCGATCTGGCGCCCGGCGGCCCAGGTACCGCCTTCGAGCACGCAGGCCAGCGGCAGCTGTTCGGCGCTCTGCCCCAGGCGCGCGCGCACCCGTTCGGCGACTTCGTCGAGCAGCGTCACCGTCAGCGCGCGCCACTCGATGACGAACTCGTCCGACGGTTTCCAGCGCATCGCCAGGCTGCGTGGATCGCGCGGCACGACGACGCCGGCGTCGATCAGCAAGCCGCCGTTGCGGTATTCGGGCAGGCCGGTCAGAGCGTCCAGCCCGGTGACACGCACGCCGCACCACTGCAGCGGCTCGATCAGCGAATAGGCCAGCCACTGGCTCAGCTTGTGCAGCGGCAGCCAGCCGGGCGTGCGCCGGTCGATGCCGCCGCCGGGTGCGGACGCGTCGGCGAAACGGTGCGGCCAGACGTCGCCGGCGCGCTGGCCGGCGACCGAACTGCCGCTGGTCCAGACCGGCGCCAGCACACGCAGCAGCAGGCCCAGGATCTCGGACGCCGTCACCGCGTCGCGGCCGCCGGCGACGAGCTGGTCGTAAAGCAGCCCCGGGCGCGACTCGAAACCGCTGCGTCCGCTTTCGGCCGCCAGCGTCTCGCCCAGCCGCACCAGCAGCGCGGCGCGGCCGTCGAGCCCGACCATCGTGTTCGTCGGCGTCACCTGGAAGATCGCACCCAGCGCGGCGGCATCCAGCCGCCGCAGCGCCGCGGCATCGGCACGCAGCGGCTCGGCAGCGTCGAAGGCAAAAGCGCCGGCCAGGAAAGCGCGGAAGCTGGCGACCCCCAGGCCCTCGGAGCGCGAATAGCGTGTCGCGCCGTCGCCCTCGCCTTCGCGCCAGGACCAGGCCGGGCCGGCGCCGGCATCCAGCAGCACGCTGACGACGACGAGGTCGAAGTAGGCGCGCGCCCGCTCGGCCGTCGTCACGCCGGCCAGCGACGCGTCGAGCAGCGCGCGCCGGTCGACACCGCCGGCCTCGAAGTGGCGCCAGCGGCTGTGCAAGGGGATGCGGCCGTCGGGGAAGCGCTCGCGCGTCAGCGCCGCGACGCGCTCGGCAACCTCGTCCAGCCGCGAGCGGTCGAGCCGGAACCAGCCCGACCGGTCGTCGGCCACCGCCTGTGTGATGGCCGCGCAACGCAGCCTGATCGTCGCCGGGTCGCGCAGTGTCGCCAGAATTTCAGTCAAACAAACGTCCCTTCACCTGGGCCAGGTCATGTTCGGAGGGCACACGCCCCTCGGGCGTGAAGTAGCCGGCGGCGATCTTGGCCTCGATCTCGACCCTTGCGTCGGCCGGCACCAGCGCGTCGGGGATCTGCACCCGTTCGCCGACCTCGATGCCGCTGCCGGTGATCGCGTCGTACTTGTCATTGCTCATGCTGACCAGGCGGTGGATGCGGCGGATGCCCAGCCAGTGCAGCACGTCGGGCATCAGCTCCTGGAAACGCATGTCCTGCACGCCGGCGACACATTCGGTGCGCAGGAAGTACTTGTCGGCGCGGTCGCCGCCTTCCTGGCGCTTGCGCGCGTTGTAGACCAGGAACTTGGTCACCTCGCCGAGCGCCCGCCCCTCCTTGCGGCTGTAGGCGATCAGGCCCACGCCGCCGGCCTGCGCGCCCTGGATGCACTCCTCGATCGCGTGCGTCAGGTAGGGCCGGCAGGTGCAGATGTCGGAGCCGAAGACGTCGGAGCCGTTGCATTCGTCGTGCACACGCGCGGTCAGCGTCACCTCGGGCCTGGCCAGGTCGTGCAGGTCGCCGAAGACGTAGAGCGTCTGGCCGCCGATCGGCGGCAGAAAGACCTCCAGGTCGCTGCGCGTGACGAGCTCGGGGTACATGCCGCCGGTCTCCTCGAACAGCGCACGCCGCAGCTCGGCTTCGGCGACGCCGAAACGGCGCGCGACGCCCGGCAGCCACCAGACCGGCTCGACGGCGATCTTGGTCACCGCGGCGCTGCCGTCCGCCAGCAGGACACGGCCGTCGACCGCCAGGCGCTGGAAGGCGAGGGCCTGGCGGATCTCGGGCAGGTGCACATGGGCCTGGGTCACCGCGATCGTCGGCCGGATGTCGTAGCCGCGCGCCAGCTGCCCGGCGTAGACCTGCTGCACGCTCGCGCCCCAGGGGTCGATCGAGACGATGCGCTCGGCATCGCTCCACTGCGGGTGCGGGCCGACGGGGTCGGTCGGGGCGGTGTTCGTCAGGTCGGCGCGGTGCCCACGCGGCAGGTTGCCGGCGGCGACCGCGAGCGCGCGGTAGACGCCGTAGCTGCCGCTGTGCGTGCCGATGACGTTGCGCTGGCCGCGGTTCGTCGTCGTGCCGACCAGCGGGCCGCGCTCCTGCGCATCGGCCGCGCCCCAGCGGATGGCCGGCGCGCCGGCCGGGCCCTGGCCGGGGTGCGAGGTCAGGCGGATGTGGCGGGCGGCGGGCTGTGGTGCGGATTCGACGGGCATCGTGGCGATCCTCGGACCAGGGCTTGGCGAACGGAAGGGAGCATGCGAGCGTACGCCGCCGGCGTCATTCGCGCCGGCACGCGCAAAGCCCGTGCCGCGGCATGGCACGCCGCTTGCGCAACGCCTCGTCACAAACCACCACCGGAGGGAACATGCCTGGATACCCGCGTGCGCCTGCGCACCACGCCATCGCAGCGGCCGCGATCGCCGCGCTTCACCTCGGTGCATCGGCACAGGACAGCAGCGAAGCGGCCGAAGCCGGCAAGCTGCAGACGATCAACATCACCGCCGAGCGCCGCCTGGAGAACATCCAGGAAGTGCCGAACTCGGTCAGCGTGCTGCAGGGCGAGACGCTGGAGGTGCTGAACACCAGCGGCCAGGACATCCGCATGCTGTCGGCGCGTGTGCCCAGCCTGAACATCGAGTCTTCCTTCGGCCGCGCCTTCCCGCGTTTCTACATCCGCGGCTACGGCAACACCGACTTCCGCCTCAACGCCTCGCAGCCGGTCTCGCTGGTCTACGACGACGTCGTCCAGGAGAACCCGATCCTGAAGGGCTTCCCGGCTTTCGACCTGGAACGGGTGGAAGTGCTGCGCGGCCCGCAGGGCACGCTCTTCGGCCGCAACACGCCGGCCGGCGTCGTCAAGTTCGACTCGGTCGCGCCGACGCAGCGCTTCGAGGGCTACGGCAGCCTGTCCTACGGCACCTGGAACACCGTCAACCTGGAAGGCGCGCTGAACGTGCCGACCTCCGAAACCTCGGCGCTGCGTGTGTCGGTGCTGAACCAGACGCGCAGCGACTGGGTCGAGAACACCTTCGAGGACGGCCCGACGCAGGACCTGGAGGGTTACCGCGACAGCGCCGTGCGCCTGCAGTGGAAGACGCAGCCGACGAAAGACTTCAGCGCGCTCTTCAACCTGCACGCCCGCGACTTCGACGGCTCGGCGCGGCTGTTCCGCGCCAACATCATCAAGCTGGGCAGCAACGACCTGGTCGGCGGCTTCGACCCGGACAAGATCTCGATCAACGGCGTCAACCACTCCGAGCTGCAGAACTACGGCGGCAGCGCGCGGCTGCGCTGGGACCTGGGCAGCGTGACGCTGCATTCGGTGACCGGCTACGAGACGGTGAAGACCTACAGCCGCGGCGACATCGACGGCGGCACGACCACTGGGCCGGGCGTCATCTTCTTCCAGTCCGAGACCGCCGACGGCATCCCGACGCACGACCAGTGGACGCAGGAGTTCCGCGTCGAGTCCAACGGCAAGGCGGCGATCGGCTGGCAGGCCGGCGTCTTCCTGTTCCACGAAAACTTCGAGTTCGAGAGCTTCGGCTACGACTCGACGACCGCCGGCAACCCGCAGAACGCCTACGAACGCTCGCGCCAGAAGAACGACGCCTGGGCCGTCTTCGGCGCCACGACCTGGCAGGCGACACCGGCGCTGTCGCTGCGCGCCGGGCTGCGCTACACGCGCGACAAGAAAGACTTCGACGTGCTCGAGTACTCGGGCGGCCTGGAGACGCTGGACGACACCTCGGCGACGACGCACGACAACAAGGCGAGCTGGGACCTGAGCGCAACCTACACGCTCGCCAAGGACATCAACCTCTACGCACGCGCCGCCACGGGGTTCCGCGCCAGCAGCGTGCAGGGCGCCGGCGCCTTCAACGGCCAGTCGATCGCCAAACCCGAGACGAATACCTCGTTCGAGGCCGGCGTCAAGGCCGACCTGTTCGAGCGCCGCGCACGTGTCGGCTTCAACGTCTTCCGCTACACCGTCAAGGACCAGCAGCTGACCGCCGTCGGCGGTGCCGCCAACTCCAACATCCTGCTCAACGCCGACAAGGCCACCGGCCAGGGCTTCGAGCTCGACCTGCAGGCCTACCTCACCGAGAACCTGCTGGCGACGCTGGGCGTGGGCTACAACGACACCGAGATCAAGGACAAGAACCTCGCGGTCGCGACCTGCGCCCAGTGCACGGTGACCGACCCGCTGAACGCCGACGGCAAGGCGCTGATCGACGGCAATGCGCTGCCGCAGGCGCCCAAGCGCACGGTGAGCTTCACGCTGAAGTACACCCAGCCGCTGGGCGCCGGCGACGTCTACGTCTTCACCGACTGGGCCTACCGCAGCGAGGTCAACTTCTTCCTCTACGAGTCCAAGGAGTTCACCGGCAAGGCGCTGCTCGAAGGCGGGCTGCGCGTCGGCTACACCTGGGGCAACGGGAAGTACGATGCCGCGGCCTTCGTGCGCAACCTGACCGACCAGGTGCGTGTCGTCGGCGGCATCGACTTCAACAACCGCACCGGCTTCATCAACGACCCGCGGACCTTCGGCCTGCAGTTCAAAGCCAGCTTCTGACGATGAAACGTTTCCTCCTGGCCGCCGCGACGCTCGCCGCGGCGGCAGCCGCCGGCGCGCAGCCGGCGGTGATCTACGAACTCGGCGGCAAGAACGACAAGTCTTTCGGCGAGGCGGCCTGGAGGGGCGCGGAGCAGTGGAAGAAGGAGACCGGCAAGCCGTATCTCGAGTTCGAGATCGCCAACGCCGCGCAGCGTGAGCAGGCGGCGCGGCGTTTTGCCGAACGCGGCGCCGACCCGGTGGTCGGCGTCGGTTTCCCGCAGGCCTCGGCCATCGAGAAGGTGGCCAAGGACTTCCCGAAGCAGCGTTTCGCCATCGTCGACATGGTGGTGAACCTGCCCAACGTGCAGAGCTTCGTCTACCGCGAGCACGAAGGCAGCTTCCTCGTCGGCATGCTGGCGGCGCTGGCCAGCAAGACCGGCAAGGTCGGTTTCGTCGGCGGCCAGGACATCCCGCTGGTGCGCAAGTTCCTCTGCGGCTACGAGCAGGGCGCGAAGTACGCCAACCCGAAGGTGCAGCTGCTGTCGGCGATGACCGGCAGCACCAACGCCGCCTGGACCGACCCGCCGCGCGGCGCCGAACTCACCAAGGCGCAGATCGCCCAGGGTGTGGACGTCGTCTTCAGCGCTGCCGGCAGCACCGGCTTCGGCATCATGCAGGCGGCCAAGGACGCCGGCATCTACGCCATCGGCGTCGACAGCAACCAGAACCACCTGCACCCGGGCACGATGCTGACCTCGATGGTCAAGCGTGTGGACCTGGCGGTCTACCAGGCCTTCAAGGGCGTGCAGCCGGGCGTGACGGTGCTGGGGCTCAAGGAAGGCGGCGTCGACTACGCGCTCGACCAGTACAACGCCAAGCTGATCACGCCGGCGATGAAAACCAAGGTCGACCAGGCCAAGGCCGACATCGTCGCCGGCAAGCTGAAGGTGATCGACTACACCGTCGCCGGCGCCTGCCGCTAGTCGGGCAGCGCCAGCCCCGCCGAAGCGGCGAACGCACGCACCTGCATCTCGGCCGCCGCGCGGGCGTCGGCGCCGAGGAAGGAATGGCGCGCCGCCTGCACCGCCATCGCCAGCAGGTCGCTGCTCGCCAGCGGCGTCTCGCGCAGCAGCGCCGCGGCTTCGGACGAATGGCTCAGGCAGGACATCAGCCGGTTGTCGGTGTGATAACTCAGGCTCACGCCGGCGCGCCACAGCGCCGTGATCGGGTGCGCCGCGACCGAGGCCGCGGCGCCGGTGTGCACGTTGCTGGTCGGGCAGACCTCCAGGTGCAGCGCGGCGTCGCGCACCGTGTCCAGCCAGGCGACACGCGCCGGGTCGGACAGCACGTCGACCAGGCGCACGCCGTGGCCGACGCGGCGCGCACCCAGCTGCAGCGCTTCGAGCACACGGTCGGCGCCGTCGGCTTCGCCGGCGTGCAGCGTCAGCGGCAGGTCGGCGGCCCGCGCCGCAGCCAGCGCGTCGGCGTGGTCGGTCAGCGGGTGGCCGTGTTCGGGGCCGGCGAGGTCGAAACCGACGACGCCGCGGCCCTGCCAGCGCAGCGCCAGTTCGAGCGCGCGGAAGGTCTGCACCTCGGGCAGCTGGCGCATCGCGCAGACGATCAGCCCCGAGGGCAGCGGCGAACGCCGCAGGCCGTCGGCGATGGCCTCGACCGCGGCGTCGCCGTCGACGCCGTGGGCCTCGAACAGCAGCGGCGCGACGCGGAACTCGGCCAGCAGCGCACCGTCGGCACGCGCGTCCTCGGCGGCTTCGTAGGCGACACGCGCCAGCGCCTCGGGCGTGGCCATCGCCGCCACCGTCAGCGCAAAACCTTCGAGGTACTTGGGCAGGCTGCCGGCGTGGGCGTTGGTGTCGAACCAGGTCTCGAGCGCGGCGAGATCGGCCGCCGGCACCGCCAGGCCGCGGCGCTGCAGCAGCTCGTACAGCGTCGCCACACGCAGGCCACCGTCCAGGTGCTCGTGCAGCAGTACCTTGGGCAGGGCCTGGGCCTGGGGGGTTTCGGGGTCGTGCATGGCTTGGGGCTTGTCCAGCAAGGCCCGTGCCGGTTCGTCGACCGAGGCTCGGCTCTTGCTACAAGCTGTCTTGTATCCTGCCCGCCTCCACGCCAGCCCCCTAGCCGCCATGCCGATCCGATCCCTCGCCGCGTTCGCGGCCTGCGTCGTCGCCGTGGGCGGCGCCGTCGCCGCACCGGCCGTCGTCTACGACATGGGCGGCAAGTTCGACCGCTCGTTCAACCAGTCGGCCTATGAAGGCGCCGAGCGCTGGAAGCAGCAGAGCGGCAAGCCCTACCTGGAGTTCGCCGTCACCAACCCGGCGCAGCGTGAACAGGCGCTGCGCCGCATGGCCGAACGCGGCGCCGACCCCATCGTCGGCATCGGCTTCGCCCAGGGCAGCACGATAGACAAGGTGGCGCGCGACTTCCCGAAGCAGCGTTTCGTCGTCGTCGACGCCGTCGTCGCGCTGCCCAATGTGCAGAGCATCGTCTTCAAGGAGCACGAGGGCAGTTTCCTCGTCGGCCTGATGGCGGCGCTGGCCAGCAAGAGCGGCACGCTGGGTTTCGTCGGCGGCATGGACGTCCCGCTGATCCGCAAGTTCCAGTGCGGCTACGAGCAGGGCGCCCGCTACGCCAACCCCAAGGTGACGGTGCTGGCGGCGATGACCGGCACCACGCCTTCGGCCTGGAACGACCCGGCACGCGGCGCCGAACTGGCGCGCGCCCAGTTCGCGCAGGGCGCCGACGTCGTCTTCGCCGCGGCTGGCGCCACCGGTGTCGGCATCCTGCAGGCGGCGCGCGACGCCGGCAAGCTGGCGATCGGCGTCGACAGCAACCAGAACCATCTGCACCCCGGCACGATGCTGACCTCGATGGTCAAGCGTGTGGACGTCGCCGTCTTCAACGCCTTCAACGGCGTGACGCCGGGCATCACCGCGCTCGGCCTGAAGGAAGGCGGCGTCGACGTCGCGATCGACGAACACAACGCGCGCCTGGTGACGCCGGCGATGAAGCAGCGCCTGGACGCGGCGCGTGCCGACATCGTCGCCGGGCGGCTGAAGGTCGTCGACTACATGGCGAACAACGCCTGCCGCTGATGCCGCAGCCGTCTCCCCCGGACCGCGGCGCCCCGGCCGCGGTGTGCATGCGCGGCATCGCCAAACGTTTCGGCGCGGTGCAGGCCAACGACGGCGTCGACCTGACGGTGGCAGCGGGCAGCGTGCACGGCATCGTCGGCGAGAACGGCGCCGGCAAGAGCACGCTGATGGCCATCCTCTACGGCTTCCACCCGGCCGACGAGGGCACGATCGAGGTCGACGGCCGGCCGGCGCGCATCGCCAGCGCACGCGACGCGATCGCACTCGGCATCGGCATGGTGCACCAGCACTTCATGCTGGTGGAGACGCTGAGCGCACTCGACAACGTGCTGCTCGGCGCCGAGGACGGCTGGCACCTGGGCCGCGCGCGCGCCGCGCTGCGCATGAAGCTGGACGCGCTGATCGCCGAGACCGGCCTGCAAGTCCGCCTGGACGCGACGGTGGCCGAGCTGCCGGTGGGCGAACGCCAGCGGCTGGAGATCCTGAAAGCGCTGGTGCGCGGCGCGCGCATCCTGATCCTGGACGAACCGACCGCGGTGCTGACGCCGCAGGAGACCGAGCAGCTGTTCGCGACGCTGGCGCGGCTGCGCGAGCGTGGCACCACGGTGCTGCTGATCACGCACAAGCTGGGCGAGATCCTGGCGCTGTGCGACGCGGTGACGGTGATGCGCGCCGGCCGTGTGGTGCTGGACTGCAAGATCGCCGACACCAGCCTGGACGGGCTGGCCGAAGCGATGGTCGGCCGTCGCGTGCAGCTGGGCCGCGACGAGGCCGCGCCGGCGCATGCCCTGGGCGCCGAACTGCTGAACGCACGCGGCCTGTGCTGGCGCGACGCACTGGGCGTGCCACGGCTGGACGGCGTGTCGCTGGCGCTGCGCGCCGGCGAGATCGTCGGTGTCGCCGGGGTCTCGGGCAACGGCCAGGGCGAGCTGCTGGACGCACTCGCCGGGCTGCTGGTGCCGCAGGACGGCGAACTGACGCTGGCCGGCCGCCGCTTCACGCCAGCGCACTGGCTCGACGCCGCGGGTGCACGCGAGCTGGGCCTGGCCCACGTGCCCGAGGACCGCCACGCACGCGGCCTGGTGCTGCCCTTCCCGGCCTGGGAGTCGGCGGCACTCGGCCAGCAGCAGGCCTACAGCCGCGGCGGCTGGATGCAGGCGAGCGCGATGCAGGCCGACTGCGCCACGATGATGGAGGCCTACGACGTGCGCCCGCGTGACCTGGCTCTGCGCTCGGCAGCTTTCAGCGGCGGCAACCAGCAGAAGCTGATCCTGGCGCGCGAGACCTGGCGCGGCCCGCAGGTGCTGCTGGTCGGCCAGCCGACACGCGGCGTCGACATCGGCGCGATCGAATTCATCCACGGCCGCCTGCGCTCCCTGCGCGACGCCGGCGCGGCGCTGCTGGTGGTGTCGTCCGAACTCGACGAGATCCTGGCGCTGGCCGACCGTGTGCTGGTGATGGCCGGCGGGCGCATCGCCGGCGAGCTGCCGATCGCCGAGTGCAGCGAGGCGGCGCTGGGGCGGTTGATGGGGGGGGCGCTTCGGTGAGAGTTGTTGTGCTCGTCCGCGGACATCATGCCGGCATTGGCGCGCGGCACGGCAGGGGGCAGCCGCCGGCGGCTCCTCCTCGGCGGTCGGCCCTGCGGGCCGACTCCGCTGCGCTGCTCGGTCTTGCGGGTGCGCTGCGCAACTCGCTGCGCTCACTGCGTGAGCTCCGCTCAAACAGTGCGCTGCGAGTCAGATCACGATGCGCGCTGACGCGCGCCACCCGCAAGCCCTGCGCTGCTCGCCGCCGACAGTCGCCTCCGTCGGCCGCCCCCTGCCGTGCCCACAACGAGCGGTGGCGCACCACCTGTCTGTCCGCCACCTGCGGTGAACGAGCGCCCAGGTGGGGCGTGTCGCGGAGTGAAGTATTAGGAGGAGGGCGGGCTTGCCCGCCCGGGGGACATGAACGCAGCGGCACGCCCCGCCCGGGCGCGGACGCGCAGCCGGCGTCGCACGTGGGCAGCCAGCTCCAGCCAAGCCGAGGCAACAGCGAGCCGGGACCCACCACCTACCTGCCCACCACCGGCAGTGAGCGAGCGCCCGGGTGGGGCGTGCCGCGGAGTGAAGTATTAGGAGGAGGGCGGGCTTGCCCGCCCGGGGGACATGAACGCAGCGGCACGCCCCACCCGGGCGCGGACGCGCAGCCGGCGCCGCACGTATGCAACCCGCTCCAGCCAAGCCGAGGCAACAGCGAGCCGGGCCCCACCACCGGCCTGCCCACCACCGGCAGTGAACGAGCGCCCGGGTGGGGCGTGTCGCGGAGTGAAGTATTAGGAGGAGGGCGGGCTTGCCCGCCCGGGGGACATGAACGCAGCGGCACGCCCCGCCCGGGCGCGGACGCGCAGCCGGTGACGGACGTGTGCACACAGCCCCACCGATCCAGCGGGGAACAAACATGAGCACCCGCCCCACCGACCTCCCCCGCTGGGTCGACCTCGCCGTGCTGCCGCTGCTGAACCTGGCCGCAGCGCTGTTCGTCGCCGGGCTGGTGATGAAGCTCGTCGGCTTCGACCCGCTGCAGGTGATGGCGCTGCTGGCCAAGGGCGCCTTCGGCAGCCCGGTGGGGCTGAGCTACACGCTGTATTACGCGACCACCTTCGTCTTCACCGGGCTGGCGGTGGCGGTGGCGTATCACGCCGGGCTCTTCAACATCGGCGCAGAAGGCCAGGCGATGCTGGGCGGGCTGGGCGCCGGGCTGGTGGCGCTGGCCTGGTCGCCGGCACTGCCGGCCTGGGTGATGCTGCCGCTGATGGTGCTGGCCGCCGCCGCCGCCGGCTGCGCCTGGGCCGCGGTGCCGGGCGCGCTGCAGGCCTGGCGCGGCAGCCACGTCGTCATCACGACCATCATGTTCAACTTCGTCGCCGCGGCGCTGCTGGGCTGGCTGCTGGTCGGGCCGCTGAAGGAGCCCGGCAACATGACGCCCGAAAGCGCCGCCTTCGCGGATTCGGCGCACATGCCCGGCGTGCACGAGGCGCTGGCGCTGGTCGGCATCGAGTGGCCGAAGACGCCGTTGAACCTGTCGCTGCTGCTGGCCGCGGCCGCCGCGGTCGGCGTCTGGGCGCTGCTGTGGAAGTCGCGTGCCGGTTATGCGCTGCGCGCCGTCGGCTTCGCGCCCGAAGCGGCACGCTACGCCGGCATGCGGCCGCGGCCGACCATCCTGCTGGCGATGGCGGTGTCGGGGGCGCTGGCCGGGCTGGTCGGCGTCAACGAGATCGCCGGCGTGCACGGGCGGCTGCTGCCGGACTTCGTCGCCGGCGCCGGCTTCGTCGGCATCGCGGTCAGCCTGATCGGGCGCAACCACCCGGTCGGCGTGGTGCTGGCTGCGCTGCTGTTCGGCGCGCTCTACCAGGGCGGGGCCGAACTCGCGTTCGAGCTGCCGGGTTTTTCGCGCGACATGGTGGTGCTGCTGCAGGGGCTGGTGGTGCTGTTCGCCGGGGCGATGTCACGCGTGGGCGCGCCGGCGCTGGCGCGGGTGTTCGGCAGGAGGGCCGGCGGTGGATGAACTGGCGATCGGCTCGCTGGTGGCGAGCACGCTGCGGGTGTCGGTGCCGCTGATCCTGTGCGCGCTGGCCGGGCTGCTGTCCGAACGTGCCGGCGTCATCGACCTGGGGCTGGAAGGCAAGATGCTCGCGACCGCCTTCGCCGCCGCCGCCACCGGCGCGGTGACGCAGTCGCTGCCGGCGGCGATCGCCGTGGCGTTGCTGGTCGGCGTGGCGCTGTCGATGCTGCAGGGTTATGCCTGCGTCACGCACGGCGGCGACCAGGTCGTCTTCGGCATGGCCGTCACGATGAGCGCCGCCGGCGCCACCGTCGTGCTCGGGCTGGCCTGGTTCCAGATGGGCGGGCAGACGCCGCCGCTGGACGACGCGGTGCGGCTGGGGCCGTGGTTCACGGCGGCGAGCGAGGCGGTGGCGCGGCTGCCGCTGGTCGGGCCGGGCTTGGCGCTGGCCTTCTTCGGCCACACGCTGCTGGTCTACGGCGCGCTGGCGCTGGTGGCCGCCGTCTGGTGGCTGCTGTGGCGCACGCGTTTCGGGCTGCGGCTGCGCGCCGTCGGCGAGAACCCGGCGATGGTCGACGCCGCCGGGCTGTCGGTGGCCGGGCTGCGCTACCAGGCGCTGGGGCTCAACGGCGCGCTGTCGGCGCTGGCCGGGTGCTCGCTGGTGCTGGCGCAGAACCCGTCCTTCATCCCGAACATGACCGCGGGCCGCGGCTACATGGCGCTGGCGGCGATGATCTTCGGCAAATGGCACCCGGCCGGCGCGCTCGTCGCCTGCCTGCTGTTCGGCTTTCTGGACGCGGTGTCGATCCGGTTGCAGGGTGTGGCGCTGCCCGGCATCGGCGCGGTGCCGGTGCAGGCGATACAGGCGCTGCCCTACCTGGCGACGGTGGCGCTGCTGGCCGGTTTCGTCGGCCGCTCGCGTGCGCCGGCGGCGCTGGGCCGGGCTTACGTGAAGGAGCGCTGATGGACGACGAGACGCTGGCGCGGCTGCTGGCCGCCGCGCGCGCGGTGCGCGAGCGGGCCTACGCGCCCTACTCGGGCTTCGCGGTCGGCGCCGCACTGCTGGACGAACACGCCCGCGTGCACGCCGGTTGCAACGTCGAGAACGCCGCCTACCCGCAGGGCTGGTGCGCCGAGACCTCGGCACTGGCGGCGATGGTCGCGGCCGGCGGCCGGCGCGTGCTGGGCCTGGTGGTCGTCGGCGTCGCGCCGCGGCCGCTGACACCCTGCGGCGGCTGCCGCCAGAAGCTGCGCGAGTTCGCGGCCGACGACTGCCCCGTCTGGAGCGCCGACCTGGACAGCGTGCATGCCCGCTTCACGCTTGGCGAACTGCTGCCCGCGAGCTTCGGCCCGGGCCACCTGGAGACATCCGCATGATCAACCTTGCTGCCGCCATCGATGCCAGCGTGCGCCGCCTGGCCGCGCTGGGCCCCGCGCCCGACATCGCCGTCGTGCTGGGCAGCGGCTGGGACGGCATTGCCGCACTCGTCGAGGACCCGGTCGACCTGCCCTACGCCGAACTGCCGGCCTTCCCGCGGCTGGCGGTCGCCGGCCATGCCGGCGTGCTGCGGGCCGGCACGGTGGGCGGCCGGCCGGTGTGGCTGCTGCGCGGGCGCAAACACGCCTACGAAGACGGCGACCCGGCGGGCATGAAGGGCGCGATCCGCACGCTGGCGGCGGCCGGCTGCCGCACGCTGGTGCTGACCAACGCCGCCGGCAGCCTGGACGCGGTGATGCCGCCGGGCTCGCTGATGCTGATCGCCGACCACCTGAACGTGGTGCAGCGCACGCCGCTGCACGGCGAGCCGGGCAACGACCGCTTCGTCGACATGGGCCGGGCCTACGACCCGGCGCTGCGCGAGCAGGCACGCGCGGCGGCGGCCGCGGCCGGCATACCGCTGCCCGAAGGTGTCTACGCCTGGGTGCTGGGGCCGCAGTTCGAGACGCCGGCGGAGATCCGCATGCTGGCGCTGCTGGGCGCGCAGGCGGTCGGCATGAGCACGGTGCCCGAGACCATCCTGGCGCGCCATGCCGGGCTGGCGGTGCTGGGGCTGTCGATGTTCACCAACATGGCCGCCGGCCTGTCGGCCGAAACGCTGAGCCACGAGCACACGATGGCGGTGGCGCGTGGCGGCGCGGCCGACGCCGCGCGGCTGCTGGCGGCGCTGCTGCCGCGGCTGGGGCGTGCCGGCTAGAGCTGGTAGCCCAGCACCATCGCGACGCCGGGCTCCTTGTTCGGGCGCACGAAGCCGTCGCGTGTCATCCGGCTCATGCGGATGCGCAGGCGTTCGGTGTCGAACCACTTGCGGTAGAGCGCATCGATCTCGCCGCTGGTGTAGAGCCGGGCGAGCGTTCGGTCGACGGAGGCCAGCAGCGCGGGGTCGTCCTTGCGCACCATCACGCCATAGGGCTCGACCGACAGCGCCAGCGTGCTGAGCGTGTACTTGTCGGCGGCGCCGTCGGCGAAGGCCAGGCCCTGCAGCAGCGAGTCGTCCTGCGCAAACGCACGCACTTTGCCCGCCTTCAGCGCGGCGTAGGCCTCGGCGTTGTTCGGGAAGGTCTGGAGCTTGAGGTTGACCTCGCCTTCGGCGAGCTTGGTGAACAGCTTCTCCGAGGTGGTGCCCTTGCTCAGCGCCACCGGCAGGCCGTCGAGGTCGCGCAGCGAGCCGACGTTCAGGTCCTTGGGCGTCAGCACGCGCATCGTGGCGACGAACATCGTGTAGCTGAATGCCACCTGCGCCTGGCGCGCCTTGGTGTTGGTGGTGGAGCCGCACTCGAGGTCGATCTCGCGCGCCAGCAGCTTGGGGATGCGGTCGGCGCCGCTGACCACCTTGAACTGGACCTGCAGTTCAGGCAGCTTCAGCTCGCGTTTGAGCTCATCGACCGCGGCCAGGCACAGGTCGACCGTGTAGCCAACCGGGCGCTTGTTCTCGTCGAGGTAGGAGAAAGGCCGCGCCGCTTCGCGCACGCCCAGGGTGATGGTCTTGGTGGACTTGAGGCGGCTGAGCGTGTCGCCCGGGGTTTGGGCACTCGCAACACCGCAGGCCGCGAGCAGCGTGATGGCTGCCAGCCGGCCGAAACGCAGGGACGCCATGGGGGGCCGTCTTTCGGGGCATCTGGGGAGGGCGAGATGGTAAATCTCGGAAGGCGTCCATCCCATGACCAGCAGGGGTTGCGGGGCGGCTGTGGGTTCGTTGGGGCGTGACCGATTGCTCAGTGCTGGCTGGGGTTCAGCGTGGTGCACGTCCGCCGGCAGTGGTGGGGAGCCGGCCGCCGGGGCGTGTCCCTGCGTTCATGTCCCCCGGGCGGGCTGCGCCCGCCCTCCTCCTAATACTTCACTCCGGGACACGCCCCGACGACCGGCTTGGAGGCGCGGGGGTGCGCGGCGCTCGACTCGCGGCGAACGTCCCGGTAGAGGGGAATCACTCGCGGTGGGCTCGCATGGATAGCGCCCAGAGTTTCTGAGGCGAATTTGCATCGAGGCTCAGGTAGCGATTGCCCTTGGTAAACGCTGCGTGCGCTGAAGTACTGGCCAACGGTGGATTTTCAGTCGGCTTCCAGCCCTGCGCTACTAATCGCTCTCTTGCAGCTTCCAGTGAAAATGGAGCCACTTGGCAGCCAACGCCCATCGTGCAGCCGTCAGGTATTACTTGTGTACCGAGTTGCGCGGAGAGCCCTCGTAGCTCAAATCCCATGTCTTGTGCGAGTGCGCCTTGAGGTCGCACCGGGGTTTTCGGCCAAAGCCCAAGAGTTGCGATGACCAAGACACCAAACCCGACCACCCAATAACGGAGGAGGCTTGACTGGGACTTCGTGGCGGCGCCGGATTTCATTATGGCGAGCCGATAGGTGCGAATAACGTATATCTGTCGCTGAGGAAATCCGCGCGGCGGGAGCGAAGAGCTAACCGGCGCTGCACGGCCATATCGCGCAGCGTCCAGAGAGCGAAACGAGCGGGGTTGCGCGCCGGGTTAGCGCTCATGCTGCGGAGTGCTTTGGAGAAACTTCGCCATTCGCTCCAAGTCAGCGGCGACATCGTTGAAAAAAGTAGCCAGAAGACGATTTACCGGAGCTATCGCGTGTTGACTCGGCGGGAAGTCCCTGCAGAAATATTTCCCGCCGCCTTAATCGACATTGCAGTCCCAAGGCAGTACGGGCTTCTCTTCTCGGTCACGAAGGTTACCTATGTGTCGAATGTACTCAGAGAACTTCGGATCCGAGCGCGGAACACGAACAATCGCATCCCCAACTGCGCCCCTCGGACCTTCCGCAATTAGTTGAAGAATCAAATCTCCGTCAGTGCTCAAACGGGCTGATCCAATGGGTCTTTGGCATGCATGGCCGGCGTCCCGGTGCTGCGGCGCAGACCCGATGCACCCGCATAGAGCAGCCGCCGCAAGAGGCAGAAGAAGCCTCAGTAGCGCGACGTTCATCTGCGACGCCAACGCTCGACATGAGCAGCGGCGCGCAGACGGCGAAGCCGGCTGTAAGACAGCCGCTCGATGGAGGCCTCATCTCGGCGTTGCTTCTGACACACTTTTCTTCCTACTCCAAAGAAACAGAAGAGTTGCCCCAAGAATATGAGAAAGTGCGGTTCCGGCCACCAAAGGCCACCATCTCTTCCAACCCCCACTTGCGCCAATCGCAGCCATCAGCGCAAGCGAAGTAAAGTACCCGCCAACGCAAGAAACAAATGCGTGCTCGATCCCCTCCTTCGGCAGCAACGCGGTTGCCACCCATAAGGTCGCCCAGACGCGGAGCCAAAGAAATAGCCAGCCATACGAAATGACAATTATTGCAACAACACCACTCAGCCCTCCCGTCACTCTTGAGGTAGCGTAGAGAAAAAGGGCAAGATACAGGGCGCCTTCGGCGGTTGCTGCTATTGCAGCTGCTGTGCGGTGCATGAGGCCTAACGAATAGCGTTGCTCTGCCGCCGAGCAAACCCGCCCGGCGCGTGCCAGCATGGCGCGGCAGATAAACCATGTTGGACTAAACCTGCCGCGCTGCAGGCGTGATGGGGCAATGTAAGGTGGCGCCCCTGCTGCGACATCCGCTGCGCTGTGGAGGACGCCGGACTGCGGATGCCGTGTTGCCGCCTATCGACGCGTCATAGCCACGCCGGTGCTCTTTCCCGATTCGCGCACTCGGCCGCGCGCCTCGCGCTCGGACCCGGCACCGCCACGACGGCACGGCCGCACCAGCGGCCTGCCACGAGGACAGCCGCAGAAGTCCGGAACGACGGTCCGGCTCATCCCGGCGTCCTGTCCAGTGGCCCGCGGCAGGCGCGTCCACGCCGTTCATCCGCGGCCTGCTCGCCGAGTTCGGCATCAGCTTCGCGCAGACCCCCAGGCACGGGCGGTGGCGGGGAGCCGGCCGACGGGGCGTGTCCCTGCGTTCATGTCCCCCGGGCGGGCTGCGCCCGCCCTCCTCCTAATACTTCACTCCGGGACACGCCCCGACGACCGGCTGGCGGCGCGGAGGTGCGGCGCCATCAAGAAGCCGATGCGCGGGCCGCGCGCGAGGAAGGCGCAGGCCGCCGACAGGCTCACTGCTTTCGGTTGCGTTCGGGCTTGTGGTCGTAGCCGGGGTCCCGATCGAGTTTGCCGAAGAGGCCTGTCACCCGCGCTTGCTCTCGCCGGGCAATGAACTCCTTCAGGGCGAGATTCACCGCCGCATCCGGAGTCGGCTCGCCGCTGAGGCGGAAGACGCGTTCGACCAGTTCGGGGTCGATGGCGAGGTTCGTGGCCATTCGAGGTGCTCCCGTCGAACGGTTCGCTTTGGTGTGGTGCAGCGCGTTCAGCGAGGCAAGGCCTTGAACTCCAGCCCCAACGCACGCACGAGCTTCGCGACGGTCTCGAAACGCGGCTTGGCGCTCGGCGCCAGAGCCTTGTACAGGCTCTCACGGCTCAGGCCGGCGTCGCGGGCGACCTGCGTCATGCCCTTGGCACGCACGACGTCGCTCAGCGCCAGCAGCAGGAAGTCGGGGTCGTTCGCTTCGAGCGCGGCCGACAGGTACTCGGCGATAGCGTCGTCATTGTCGAGGTAGCGCGCGGCGTCGAGGTCGACCAGCTTCAGCGGTGGTCCGGTCTTGGTCACGAGTCGCCCTAGAGTCGGAAGTCGAATGTTATACGGCCGACCGGAAGCCCTCGTCCCCGCCTTCTCGACTGGCCTTGGGCATGTACTGAGAGTACTTGGTGTGCAGGAGGGCTATGCCATCGTCCTTCGTAGCCGTGTAGTCGAGTTTCTGCCTAAAGGCTTCAAGACGAGCCCGCGAAGCGCCGAGGATCTCGCTCCAAGTTGCGAGGCCAATCTTCAACTGCGGTTCATCGTGGAAAAATCCGATGGCCTTTCCCTGTTGCCTCACCGTTCTTGCGGCGTCGTCTGTCATTTCGTTCGACACTGCCAAGAAGGTCCAGTAAGTGTTCTGTTTGTCGAATCGTTCATCTGAAGCAACCGCGAGGGCGTAGCTTTCAACTTGCGCTTTGACTTCCAGGTCGATTCGCTGCGAAGGACGCTTCAACTCGACAACAAGGAACTCACGCCGGGTCTTCGCATATGCGGGGACTTCGCGGGCAAGCAAGAGATCAATGACGCCCTCGGATCCATCGTCTCGGACTACGGGAGCCTGCTTCTTGGGCTTTCGGTCCGTCGGGCGAAGCTTCTCAAGTTGCTTCCGCAGCACAGTATTGAGATTCTCATCGCTATTCGTAAGCAGGTATTCCTCGCCAAAGATCCATGTCTCGCCTTCGAGCATTCGATGAAGCTGAGTCCGCTCCTTCAACGATTGTTTCAAATCGGGTTGAAATAGCAGTTCATGAAGCCCTGCCAGAAACTGAAGCCGGTCAGTCACCATCTTGCTAGCTTCAATGATTGCAGAGAGTGTGGTGTACTGAAGTAGGTCGGCCAATTCGGTCTGACGCTCCTTCGGCATATCGAGTACGTCCGTGAGAATCCGCTTCAACGACTCTGGATTCTCGTCGAGCGCTGCCTTTAGCATCCTCAGCGTGAACTGACGGTCCTTGCTTGGCCCCTCTCTGAACGAGTCAATGTACTGGTGAACGTTCAGCGCACAGATGTCAAAAACTTCGCGTCGGGCCTTCTCGACGCTGTCCATGGCCTCGCCAGCGAACGGGTAAACGCCCTCGTCCTTCCACTGCTGAACAAGTTCGCCTGCAGTTTCGGCCTTTCTTCGACGGAAGTGCGCGCGAAGCGCATCGCGAGCATCCTCGATAAGGCGTCGCAGATCAGCGTTTAATTCTTCAAGAGCGAGCAGATTGTCGTTGTGAAGTCCAGAGATATAGTCAGACCGAAGGTAGGCCGTAAAGTTAAATTCACTACCCGGGCGGATCCCAGCTTCGACTTCATGCAAGGCAAAGCCTTCATTGTCACATAGGCAGATACGCCTTTCCTTCTTCGAGAAACTCCATTCGACGATGTCTAACTTCGCGCGGATCTCTGTTCCATCTGAAGCGCGGACCGGAGGGATATCAACGGTGTCATGGCTCTTCTGCACCGACTTTGGGTCAATGCGCTGGCCGCGGAAAAGGATGTCTGTACTTGGATAGTTTCGAAGGTACAGAGCAAATAATTCTGCGAGTTGGCGCACCGCCGACCCGTCATGAGAGAATACTCCCAGCGGCTCGATAACCTTCGAGATTCGCACCCGCGTCCCGCGCGTCTTTCCTGCGGGAGCTGGCACGGCAACTCCTATCTCGAAGTCTTGCAAGCGCGTCGCGTTGCCACGGATCACGTAGTGAAAAGGTCTATCGTCTTCTGTCAGATAAACGGTGTCCCAGATCACGTCATGCCCAAGGGCGAATGCTTTAAATCTTCCCTTGCCGTCGCGCCCGTGCATCTTCTTCTTTGCGCGAGGCGTCAGGCGTCGGTCACGCTTCCACGAGCCTCCGAGATTTCCAAACGCACGCTCAGCCTCCCCCATGGTGATGCCGTTGCCGTTGTCTGCGATTTCAATAGCAGTCGGACTACCTAGCTCGTTATCTTCCACGCTGATGCGCACACGGTCCGCGTCGGCATCCAGCGCGTTCCAAATGAGTTCAGCTAGTGCGGTGACCGGTTTTCCGCGGGCCAATGACTCAAGGTGATCGGCTTGTGCCTCAACGTGGACGAACCGAGGGCCGCTTTGCTCCGCCAGTTGCTCGTTCATCGTATCTCCTCAGTCTTGCGCTGCTGGTGAACCATACAAGTATCGATGTGGCGAGAGGCGTCGGATTGTGTGTCGGCTCCGCATCCACGACCTACCGTCATAGCTCTACCGCCAAAATTCACCGACATTCCTGGAAGCATTGGCCATTATGTGCCACCCCAATTTAGTCGTAGCGAGGCGGTAGTTTTTTACCAAGATTTTTAGCAACGAGCGAATCCCGCAGCACCTCCGTCGCAAGCCGAACCTTTGCGTCAAAACCCAGTAGCGCGGCGAGCTGAGTGTGTAGGCCGCAAAGCACCATATCGAGTGCGGTGTAGCGCGGCCCGCTTACAGGGACCGGGGCATCCGCTGGCATTTTGGCCTGAGGCTCGGGAAGAGGGATTCCGACTTCGCGCACAGCAAAACTGATCA
The DNA here is from genome assembly GCF_016583785.1 of Rubrivivax gelatinosus. Taxonomy (GTDB): domain Bacteria; phylum Pseudomonadota; class Gammaproteobacteria; order Burkholderiales; family Burkholderiaceae_C; genus Rubrivivax; species Rubrivivax gelatinosus_B. The sequence goes on from NZ_NRRU01000009.1 coordinate 74,524, forward strand.
AAGCTTGCACCTTGTCTGTGACAACCTCGGCCTCAATGTTATGCGCAAGCAGGTTTCTGAGGCGATTTAGCTTATCAAGAGCCGCCCAGCGCCAATCGTTTGGCTCAAGCGTTACAGCAGCAGCTCGCCCTATAGCGAGCAGTTGCGCGAAACTCAGCCGAGCCCCTTGTAACGCAGTAGGATGGACAAACTGTTTGGCAACAAAATCCCGCAACAGCTCTTCGAAGAGCAGGTGCGCGCGCAAAACGGAGTAGGTCGGATCTCCCATTTTTGGGGTGATCACACTGAGAAATCGATCGACGCCAGGTCCTGGATCATCGAAGTTTTCGGAGCTTTCCATACACGAGGAGCTTAATACCCGAATTGATGGGTGCGGACCAGGATAGCTGGCATAGCGACCATCTCGAATGAGGTGTTAGACATTAGCAATGACCATCTTTTTATCGAGCGCAAGACCGAACCTCTTAAGCACAGACGATAGAAACATGCCCAGCACATAGCCACCGATTTGCAGAGCCAAGGTGACGTCGTCCAGCGTCGCAGGAACTCCTTGATGGACCACCGCGTTTCTCTTCGCCTGAATAATCTTGATCTCCTCCCAAATTGTCGTTGCGTGACCCTCCATTTTAAGGACATCGAGGTCAATACCGCCATATTCTGAAACAACCCGCGCAAGCAGTGGCATAAATCGGTCATAGCCGCTCTGCTTTGCAACTAGATCAGACACGAGATCGGCCACCGACTCGTTGTGAACCAATCCATAAACGACTGGCCTGAGGAGGGTGACCTTCAGTCCGAGTTCAATCGCGGTCGTACAGAGAACAAGTGCTGCCGACTTGGACACAGCAAGCGACGCGAGAGCTTCGTCATACATCGCGAATGCTGGAATTGCCAACTTCGGGTGCGCCAGATAGTACGAACGCAAACGCTCCAAAGTGAACTCCTCGATGGCTTCGTCGACAAGGTCGGCGATTGCTTCATCTCGCGCAACGTCTTCAGGGGTATCCATGCCGATTCCTAACTATTGTTATACACGGCACTCAAACGCCGCATATCAAATCCAACGCTGGAGAAGAAGACATACCGGACGATGAACAATCCCTTGCCGTGCTGATATTCCCGCACCTAGGTCACTTGCAGCACGGGCGTAAATCGCCACCACAAGCGTCGTCGGTTACAGCTGATTCTGAGCCGCCCCAACGGGCCCGCCAAGCCTACCGCCCGCCTTCGGGGGGAGGTCGGCACGCCCAGCGAACAGCCCCCGCAAGCCCTGCCGCGGACGTCGGGTGGCCGGTGTAGGGAAGTATTAGGAGGAGGCCCGGCGCAGCCGGGCCGGGGGACATGACCGGAACCGGCCACCCGGCGGCCGTGGCACGCCTCGGCGCTCGCACGCGATAAGCACCGACGCAACGCCACGCGAAGCCAAACAAAAGGCAAGCCGAACCAACCCACCGCGCCATCAACCTCCCTGCCACCCCCCGGTGTCAAACTCCACCCCGACACCCAAC
>NZ_NRRU01000010.1 GCF_016583785.1 Rubrivivax gelatinosus
TCTAGGCAGCCGCCGGCTGTGGCTTTCGCCGCCGCCGGCGGCTGCCTAGAGTGCGGCGCGATGACGAAGCCCACGACTCCTTTCCCGATCGCCACGTGGCCGCAGCTGCCCTCGGTGCGCCAGCTCTGCGCAGAACACGGCGCCAGCCTGGCGACGGTGACGCATGCGCTGCACGAACTGGAGGACGCCGGGCTGATCGAGGCGCAGCCGCGGCGCGGCCATTTCGTGCGCGGCGCCGGGCGGCCGCTGCCGCCGCCGTCGGGTCCGGCGCTCGAGCTCGAGGGCCGGCGCAAACGCCTGTTCGAACTCGCGACCACACGCACCGACTGCCTGTCGCTGAGCCACCTGGCGCTGCCCGCGGCGCTGCTGCCGCTGGCCGCGCTGCAGCGCCATCTGCAGCAGGCGCTGGCGGCCGACCGTTCGCTGCTGGCCATCGGCAGCGTCATCGGCAGCGAGGCGCTGCGGCACCAGCTCGCGCGCCGCATGCTGCGCGCCGGCTGCGCCGTCGACGCCGAGGACATCGTCGTCACCCACGGCGAGGGCGAGGCGCTGGAGCTGTGCCTGCGGCTGCTGACGCGCCCGGGCGACCTGGTCGCGGTGCCCGAGCCGGCGTCGCCGCGCACGCTGGAGCTGGTCGCCAGCCTGGGGCTGCGGCCGCTGGCGATTCCGGCGCCGCAGGACGGCGGCTTCTCGGTGCCGGCCCTGGCCTTCGCGCTGCAGCACCATGATGTGCGCTGCTGCGTCGTCGCGCCCAGCTTCGACAGCGTGCGCGGCAGCTGCATGCCCGACGCGGCGCGTGCCGAACTCGCGGCGCTGCTGCGCCAGCACCGGCTGCCGCTGATCGAATGCGAGCTGATGGGCGAGCTGCAGCGCGGCGGCGAACGCCCGCGCCCGGTCAAGTCCTGGGACGGCGACGAGCTCGTGCTGTACTGCGGCAGCCTGGCCTGCGTCACCGGCCCGGGCCTGAGCGTGGGCTGGATCGCCAGCCGGCGCCACCGGCTGCAGCTGCGCGCCGCGCGTGCGGTGCACGGCGAGCTGCTGTCGCCGCTGGCCGACGCGGCGCTCGCCGGTTTCCTGGCCGACCGCGCCTACGAAACCCATCTGCGCCGGCTGCGGCGCCAGCTCGCGCTGCAGACCGAGAGCTGGGTCGCGGCAGTGCGGCGGCTGCTGCCCGCCGGCACGCGGGTGCAGCCCGGCGCCGGCGGCTACCTGATCTGGGTCGAGCTGCCGGCCGGCATCGACAGTGCCGAGCTGCTGCCGCGGCTGCGTGAACAGGGCTACAGCTTCGTGCCCGGCACGGCCTTCGGCAGCGGCGAGGCACTGGCACGCGGCCTGCGGCTGAGCGCCGCGCACCCGCTGGACGCGGTGCGCGAGCGCGGGCTGCAGGCGCTGGCGCAGACGCTGAACGAACACATGGGCCGCCCCGTTCGCGACGGCTCGTGACGGCCACGAACGGCGGCCTGGCCCGCGCAGCCGCGCCAGGCCTGGCGTTGCGGCCTGCGCGTGCGTGAAGCCGGCTTCACATACCGGCAACGAGCCTGCGGCCGCAGCCGCCGACAGTCGAAGGCATCGAACGCCCGCCAATGCCGATGACTCCCACGACCGCCCGCCGGCTGCGCTACGGCGCCGCCGGCCTGGCGCTGCTGATCGCCGCCGTCGCGGCGCAGCGCCTGTTCTTCTCGCGCCCGGCACCGCCCGCGGTCATCACCGCCGCCGTCACGCGTGCCGACATCCAGGACACCGTGCTCGCCAACGGCACGCTCGAAGCCAGCAAGCAGGTCAGCGTCGGCGCCCAGGTCTCGGGCCAGGTGAAGTCGCTGAAGGTCAGGCTCGGCGACGACGTGAAGAAGGGCCAGCTCGTCGCCGAGATCGACTCGCTGACGCAGCAGAACACGCTGCGCAACGCCCAGGCCGCGCTCGCCAGCGTGCAGGCCCAGCTGCGCTCGGCGCAGGCGACGCTGGCGCAGACGCGGCGCACGCTGGCGCGCCAGCAGCAGCTGCGCCGCACCGACGCCAGCGCGCCGGCCGACCTGGAATCGGCGAACGAAGCCGCCGACATCGCCGAAGCCAACGTCGCCGCGCTCCTGGCCCAGCTGGAGCAGGCGCGCATCAGCGTCGACACCGCCCAGGTCAACCTCGGCTACACACGCATCGTCTCGCCGATCGACGGCCAGGTGGTCGCCATCGTCACCGAGGAAGGCACGACGGTGAACTCGAACCAGTCGACGCCGACGATCCTGATCGTCGCCCAGGTCGACACGATGACGGTGAAGGCCTCGATCTCCGAAGCCGACGTCACCAGCGTCAAGCCGGGCCAGCGCGCCTGGTTCACGATCCTGGGCGAGCCCGAGCGCCGTTTCGAGGCGAAGCTGCGCAGCATCGAGCCTGCGACCGACAGCATCAGCTCGACCTCGACCAGCAGCACCAGCACGAGCACGACGACCAGCGCCACCGCGATCTACTACAACGGCAAGTTCGAGGTGCCCAACCCCGGGCGCCTGCTGCGCATCTCGATGACGGCCCAGGTCCACATCGTGCGCAGCGAGGCCAAAGGCGCGCTGACGCTGCCGGTCGGCGCGCTCGGCGCACGCCAGGCCGATGGCCGCACGACGGTGCAGGTGCTGGGCCCCGATGGCCGGCCGCGGCCGCGCGCGGTGCGCATCGGCATCGACAACAACGTCAGCGCCCAGGTGCTCGAAGGCCTGAAGGAAGGCGAGACCGTCGTGCTCGGCAACGCCGCCGCGGCGACGCCGGCCAGCAGCGAGCGCGGCCGCATGGGCCCGCCACCCATGTTCTGAGCGATGGCGGACCACGACACGGGCGCCGACGGCGCCGCGCTGCTGTCGCTGCGCGGCGTCTGGCGCGAGTTCCCCGCCGGCGACGGCACGATCGCCGCGCTGCGCGAGGTCGAACTCGACATCGCCGCCGGCGAGATGGTGGCCATCGTCGGCCAGTCGGGCTCGGGCAAGTCGACGCTGATGAACGTGCTCGGCTGCCTGGACCAGCCGACGCGCGGCCACTACCGCATCGCCGGGCGCGAGGTCGCGAGCCTGGGCCCGGACGAGCTGGCGGCGCTGCGGCGCGAGCACTTCGGCTTCATCTTCCAGCGCTACCACCTGCTGTCGGACCTGACGGCGCAGGGCAACGTCGAGATGCCGGCGGTCTACGCCGGCCGCACGCGCGCGCAGCGCCACGAACGTGCCCACGCCCTGCTCCAGCGCCTGGGCATGGCCGACCGCCTGGGCCACGTGCCGGGCAAGCTCTCCGGCGGCCAGCAGCAGCGCGTGTCGATCGCACGCGCGCTGATGAACGGCGGCAGCGTCATCCTCGCCGACGAGCCCACCGGCGCGCTCGACAGCGCCTCCGGCGCCGAGGTCATGCGCATCCTGGAGGAGCTGCACGCCCAGGGCCACACGATCATCCTCGTGACCCACGACATGGGCGTCGCGCGCCACGCCGAGCGCATCGTCGAGATCAGGGACGGCGCCATCGTCGCCGACAGCGGCCGCCGCGCCGCCGCCGCGCCTGCGGCGGCACTGCCGGCAGCCGGGCCCGCGGCCGGTGGCGGCCGGCTCGGCGCCTGGCTCGACGGCCTGGGCGAGGCGTTGCACATGGCGCTGCTGGCGATGAACGCGCACCGGCTGCGCACGCTGCTGACGATGCTGGGCATCATCATCGGCATCGCCTCGGTGGTCTCGGTCGTGGCGCTGGGCGAAGGCTCGCGCCAGAAGGTGCTGGCCAACATCAGCAGCATCGGCACCAACACCGTCGAGGTGTTCTCGGGCCAGGGTTTCGGCGACCCGCGTTCGGCGCGCATCCAGACGCTGCGGCCGGCGGACGCCGACGCGCTCGCCGAGCAGAGCTACGTCGACAGCGTCACGCCCAACGTGCAGACCTCGGTGACGGCGCGTTTCGGCAATGTCGACGCCTCGGCCAGCGTCAGCGGCGTCGGCGAGCAGTACTTCCGCGTCAAGGGCCTGAAGATCGCGCAGGGCAGCGCGTTCAGCGGTGCCGCGATCGCGCGCTACGCCCAGGTCGCGGTGATCGACGAGAACACGCGCAAGAAGCTGTTCCCGAACACGGCGCCGGTGGGCCAGGTGATCTTCCTGGGCAGCATGCCGGTCTACGTGGTCGGCGTCACCGCGAAGAAGGACAGCGCCTTCGGCCCGAACAGCGAGAGCCTGAACATCTTCGTGCCCTATACGACGGCGATGCGGCGCCTGATCGGCCAGGGGCATCTGCGCAGCGTCACGGTGCGCGTGGCCGACCACGCGCCGATGGACGCCGCGGCCCAGGGCATCAGCCAGCTGCTCGAACGCCGCCACGGGCGCGTCGACTTCTACGTGCTCAACACCGACAGCATCCGCCAGACCATCGAGAGCACGACGCGCACGATGACGCTGCTGATCGCCTCGATCGCGGTGATCTCGCTCGTCGTCGGCGGCATCGGCGTGATGAACATCATGCTGGTCAGCGTCACCGAACGCACCGCCGAGATCGGCGTGCGCATGGCCGTCGGCGCGCGCCGGCGCGACATCCAGCAGCAGTTCCTGATCGAAGCGGTGCTGGTGTGCCTGCTCGGCGGCGCGCTGGGCATCGCCGCGGCGCTCGCCTTCGGCGCCGTGTTCTCGCACTTCAGCCAGGACTTCAGCCTCGCGTTCTCGCCGCTGGCGATGCTGGCCGCCTTCGCCTGCGCGACGCTGATCGGCGTCGTCTTCGGCTACCTGCCGGCGCGCAACGCCGCGCGCCTGAACCCCGTCGAGGCCTTGTCCCGCGACTGAGCCGCCATGCCTGTTCCCCGCCCTCTCCTGCTGCTGCCGCTGGCCCTGCTGTCCGCGTGTTCGGCGCTGCGCACGCCCTACACCGCGGCGCCGGCCGAGCTGCCGGCGCAGTGGTCGGCACCGGCGGCCGCCGCCGCGGCCGTCACGCCGGCAGCGAACTGGTGGCAGGCGCTGCAGGACCCGGCGCTGGACCGCGTCGTCGCGCTGGCGCTGGAGCGCAATGCCGACCTCGCGCTCGCCGCGATCACGCTGCGCCAGGCGCGGCTGCAGGCCGGCCTGGCCGACAGCGACCGCCGGCCGTCCCTGAGCGCCAGCGTCAGCGGCCAGACGCAGCGCAGCCTGGAGAGTCCGCGCACGACGACGCACTCCTACGACGCGAGCCTGGGCGCGAGCTGGGATGCCGACCTCTGGCAGCGCCTGGGGGCGCTGGCCGACGCCGCCGGCCTCGAAGCCCAGGCCAGCGAAGAAGACCGCCAGGCCGCCGCGCTCAGCCTGTCAGGCACCGCGGCCACGCTGTACTGGCAGCTCGGCTACCTCAACGAACGCGTCGCCAGCGCCGAGGCCAGCCTGGACTACGTCCGCCGCACACGCGACCTGGTGCAGGCGCAGTACGCCGCCGGCGCCGTCGGCGCGCTGGAGCGCCAGGAAGCCGAGCAGTCGTTGGCGAGCCAGCAGGCGACGCTGGAAGACCTGATGCAGCAGCGCACCGAAGCCCGCCACGCGCTGGCGCTGCTGCTGGACCACGCGCCCGGCGGCGAAGCGCTGGCAGCACTGGGGCCAGAGCCGGCAGCACTGCCGGCAACGCCGCTGCCCGAGCTGCGCGCCGGCCTGCCGGCCGAACTGCTGGGCCGGCGCCCCGACCTGCGCGCCGCCGAGCTGCGCCTGCGCAAGACCCTGGCCCAGGGCGACGCCAGCCGCGCCAGCTACTACCCGTCGCTCAGCCTGACCGGCAGCCTGGGCAGCAGCAGCGCCGCGCTCGGCCATCTGCTCGCCAACCCGGTGGCCGTGCTCGGCAGCGGGCTCACGCTGCCCTTCCTGAACCAGCGCGAGATGCAGCTGAACGACGCGCTGCAGCAGGCCAACTACGAGGCGGCCGTCGTCGGCTTCCGGCAGACGCTGTACAGCGCATTCGGCGAGGTCGAGAACGCGCTGTCGGCACGCCGGACGCTGGCGCGCCAGGGCGAGTGGCTGCAGCGTTCGCTGGACGCGGCGCGCCGCGTCGAGTCGCTCTACGAACAGCGTTACCGCGCCGGCGCCGGCACGTTGAAGAACTGGCTCGACGCCCAGGAAAGCCGCCGCAGCGCCGAGCTGGCGCTGGCCGAGAACCGCTTCGCGCGGCTGAAGAACCAGGCGACGCTGGTCCAGGCGCTGGGCGGCGCGGCCTGAAGCGGCAAACCCGCTGGCCGCGGCGCCGGCGCCGCAGGCGCTAAACTGCGCGCCCTTTACCGATCCTTCGACTGGCTCACATGCTGCACGGGTCTGCCAGCCCGGGCGTCGCCGGTTCGGAGCTCACCCGCCTTCTGGCCCGCCTCGCGGACGGGCCGCCGGCGCCACGGCGTCCCGCCGTCGCCGAGCGTCTGGGCCACTGGCTCGGCTGGGCGGGCGCGATCTCGCTGTCCTCGGCACTCGCGGCCGGGCCTGCCGAAGCGCCTGCGGGCGCTGGCGGCGGCGAGCAAGCGGACTTCCAGCGCGTGCGCGCGGCTCTCGAAGCGGCGATCGCCGCCGGCCCCCGCGAAAGCGTGTCGAGCCCGGACGACTTCGGCCCGTTCCACCGCCACTGCCTGGCTCAGCAGCAAGGCATGCAGGACGCCATCGCCGCGCTGCGCCGGCGCCTGCGCGACGCGCTCGCGCGGCGCTCGGGCGCGCTCGCCCGGCTCGCGGCCATAGACGCAGCGCTGGAGACCGCGCTCGCCGCGCACGAGCGCCGCCTGCTGACGCTGGTGCCGCAGCGGCTGATGGCGCATTTCGAACGCCTGCAGCAAAGCGCCGACGCCGACGGCGCCTGGCTCGGCCACTTCCGCGACGACCTCGACGCCGTGCTACGGGCCGAACTCGCGCACCGGCTGCTGCCGGCGCAGGGCCTGCTGCACACGCTGCACACCGACCGACCGACATGAACCGACTGCTTCCCCACGCCGCCTTCGCCGCGGGCCTGAGTGCCGTCGCCTGGACTGCCGCCGGTTACGGCCCCGGCAACCCGCTGGCGCTGACGCTGGTGCTGCTGATCGCCGCCTTCTACCTCGCCGGCGCAGCCGAGCTGCGGCGCTTCAGCCGCGACACCGAAACGCTGGCGCGGCAGGTCGAACAGACCACGGCCGCACCCGAAACCCTGGCCGGCTGGCTCGAGGCCCTGCCCGCCGGCCTGCGCCACGCCGTGCGCCTGCGCGTCGAAGGTGAACGTGTGGCGCTGCCAGGCCCGGCGCTGGCGCCCTATCTCGCCGGTCTGCTGGTGCTGCTGGGCATGCTCGGCACCTTCCTCGGCATGGTCGTGACGCTCAAGGGCACCGGCCTGGCACTGGAACACGCCAGCGACGTCGAGGCGATCCGCGCTTCGCTGGCGGCGCCGGTCAAGGGGCTGGGGCTGGCTTTCGGCACCTCGGTCGCCGGGGTCGCGGCCTCGGCGATGCTGGGCTTGATGGCGGCGCTGCTGCGGCGCGAACGCCAGCAGGCCGGGCGCCGGCTCGACGCCGCGATCGCCGGGGCGCTGCGCGGCTTCTCGCGCAGCCACCAGCGCGAGCAGTCGCTGCGCCTGCTGCAGGCCCAGGCCGGGCAGATGCCGGCACTGGTCGAGCAGCTCCAGGGCCTGGTGGCGCAGATCGAGCGCCAGGCCCGCACGCAGGATGAACGCCTGCTGGCCGAGCAGCGCCGCTTCCACGACGAAGCCGCACGCGCCTACAGCGGCCTGGCCGAGTCGGTGGGCCGCTCGCTGCAGGCCAGCCTGGCCGAGAGCACGCGCCTGGCCGCCGCCGCAATCGAGCCCGCGGTACAGGCGACGATGAACAGCCTGGCGCAGGAGAACGCGGCGCTGAACACGGCGCTGACGGCCGCCGTGCGCGAGCATCTGGACGGCGTCGACACGCGGCTGCAGGCAGGCAGCGCGGCGCTGGCCGCCGCCTGGCAGGCGGCGCTCGACAGCCAGCAGCGCCACGGCGAAGCGAGCGCGCAGAACCTGGAACAAGGGCTCGAGCGGTTCACGACCGGCTTCGAGAGCCGCGCCGGTGCGCTGCTCGACGGCCTGACGCTGCGCCTGGACGAAGGCGCCGCACGCTGGGCCACGTCTTGGGGCGAGGCGCTGGCCGAACAGCGGCGCACGCAGCAGGAGCAGGCGGCGCACAGCCGCGAGACGATGGCCGCCGCCGCCGCGGCGCTGGACCAGCACGCCCGGGCGCTGCAAGCCGAGGCCGCGAGCGCCCGCACGGCGGCCGAGGAAGCTGCCGCCGCACGCGACAGCGAGCGCCTGGCGGCCCTGGACGAGCGCCTGACGGCGACCGTCGCGACGCTGCTGCAGACGACGCGGCAGGCGGCCGAAGCCGGCGCCGAACAGCAGCAGCGCATCTGCACGACGCTGGAGCGCAGCGCGCAGCAGATCGCCGAGCAGGCCCAGGCCCAGGCACGCGCGACGATCGCCGAGATCGGCCAGCTGGTCGACGCCGCGGCGCAGGCGCCGCGTGCCGCCGCCGAGGTCATGGGCGAGCTGCGGCGCAGCCTGAGCGACAGCCTGGTGCGCGACAACGCGGCGCTGGAAGAACGCAACCGCCTGCTGGTGACGCTGGCCGAACTGCTGGACGCCGTCGGCGAGGCCGGCCGCGAGCAGCGCGCCACCCTGGCCGCGCTGGTGCAGACCAGCGCCGAGCAGCTGGAACGGGTCGGCGCGCGTTTCGCCGCTGGCGTCGAGGCGCAGCTGCAGGCGCTGGACGCCGTCGCCGCACAGGTCGGCGCCGGCGCCGGCGAGCTCGCAAGCCTGGGCGAAGGTTTCGGCCAGGCGGTGCAGCTGTTCGCGCACAGCAGCGAGCAGAGTTCGGCGCAGCTGAAGAGCATCGAGGCCGCACTCGGCCAGGCGCTGGCGCGCAGCGACGAGCAACTCGCCTATTACGTCGCCCAGGCGCGCGAAATCGTCGACCTGACGCTGGGCGCGCACAAGCAGTTCGTCGACGAGCTGCAGCAGCGCAGCGCCGCCGAGGCCGGCGCGGCATGAACCTGGACGACGAGATCGACGGCGACGCCGGGCACGGCGCGCCGGTCTGGGCGGTGTTCGGCGACCTGATGGCCGGGCTGCTGGGTGCCTTCGTGCTGATCCTGGTCTGTGCGCTGGGGCTGCAGCTGGACCTGGCCGAACGCCTGCGCCACGAAGTGCAGCAGCGCCAGGCCGAGGCCCAGCGGCGCCAGGCACTGGAACAGGCGCTGGCGGTGCCGCTGGCCGCGGGCCGCGTGACGCTGGCCGACGGCCGCATCGGCATCAGCGGCAACGTGCTGTTCGCCTTCAACTCGGCCGAGCTGCAGCCCGAGGGACGGCAGCTGCTGCAAAGCCTGGCCGGGCCGCTGGCGGCCTACCTGGCGGCGCGCGACGAGGTGCTGATGGTCAGCGGCTTCACCGACGACCGCCAGGTGCGCGACGGCACCCGCGGGCGATTCGCCGACAACTGGGAGCTGTCGGCGCAGCGGGCGCTGACGGTCACGCGCGCGCTGGTCGAGGACGGCGTGCCGCAGGCAGCGGTGTTCGCGGCGGCTTTCGGTTCGCAGCAGCCGGTGGCGTCCAACGCCGACGCCGCCGGCCGCGCGCTGAACCGCCGCGTCGAGATCGCGCCGACACCGCGGCGCGGCACCACCCGATGAACGAAGCGCCCGAGCACGATCCGCTGGCCGCCGTCCAGGCCTGGAGCCGACGGACCGCGCCCGACGCGGTGACGCTGGCGATCGCCCAAGGGCTGGCGCGACGTGCCGCAACGGCGCAGGGCACGGCGCGGCAGTTGCTGCTGGCGCGGCTGCACGGCCGCATCGCCGCCGAATCCGGGCCGGCAGCCGTGGCAGCGGCGCTGCCGCACGCTGAGCCGGCGCTCGCCGGCCTGGTGGCACTCGTCGAGCGGCTCGGGCGCGCGGCGACGCCGGTCGGCCCTGACGCAACGGCGCCGCGCCTGCTTGCAGCCGAACCGCGTCCGCTGCGCGCCGTGGCGGCGTTCCAGGGCACCTGGCAGCGCCTGAAGACCGATCACCGGCTGCGCCAGGCCATGGCCGAGGTGCCGGCCAACGCCGGGCCGCTGCATTCGTCGCGTGTCGTGCACCGGATGCTGGAAACGCTGCGCGAGAGCGCGCCGGCCTATCTCGAGGCGCTGATCGGCCAGGCCGAGACGTTGGCGCTGCTGGAGCAGGAACTGGACGCGAGCCTGAAACCGGGTCGTGGTGACGCCGGCGTTCGTGGCAAAGGCGGCCGCCGCTGACGACCGTGGTGCCCGGAGCGGGGATCGAACCCGCATGCCCTCTTTCGAGAGGCGGCGGAGTTTAAGTCCGCTGCGTCTGCCAGTTTCGCCATCCGGGCGTCGGGGCCGGGCCACGACGGACAAAGGGCTCCACGCGGGAGCCCTTTGATACTCAAAAACCTGGAGGCGCGATCCGGAGTCGAACCGGACTAGACGGATTTGCAATCCGTTGCATAACCGCTTTGCTATCGCGCCACGGGGCAGAAGCCACGGATTCTGCCCAAAAAGAAGGGAAGCCTGGGCTTCCCTTCTGATGTTCTGGAGCGGGAAACGAGGCTCGAACTCGCGACCTCAACCTTGGCAAGGTTGCGCTCTACCAACTGAGCTATTCCCGCGTATTCTTGAAGCGCTGCAGTTACCTGTAACGCGTCAAGAACGACAGTATAGACCGATTATCGCGTGGTTTGCAAGCACTTTCAGTGAGGCAGTGCATCGCTGCCGACGACCGGGCTCACCGCGGCTTCCGGCGCGGCGTCCTTGGCGATGACCTCGTCCTCGGGCAGCGCAACCGGCATCTTCTCCAGCGCGATCTCGAGGACCTGGTCGATCCACTTGACGGGGATGATCTCGAGATTGTTCTTGGCGTTCTCCGGAATCTCCTGGAGGTCCTTGACGTTCTCTTCCGGGATCAGCACCTTCTTGATGCCGCCGCGGTGCGCCGCGAGCAGCTTTTCCTTCAGGCCGCCGATCGCGGTGACCTCGCCGCGCAGCGTGATCTCACCGGTCATCGCGACGTCGGCCCGCACCGGAATGCCGGTCAGCGCCGAGACGAAGGCCGTCGTCATCGCCGCGCCCGCGCTCGGCCCGTCCTTGGGCGTCGCGCCGTCGGGCACGTGGATGTGGATGTCGCGCTTCTCGAACATCTCGTCCTTGATGCCCAGGCGGCGGGAGCGAGAACGCACCACCGAACGTGCCGCCTCGACCGATTCCTTCATCACGTCGCCGAGCTGGCCGGTGCGGATGATGTTGCCCTTGCCGGGCATCACCGCCGCCTCGATGGTCAGCAGGTCGCCGCCGACCTCGGTCCAGGCCAGACCGACGACCTGGCCGACCTGGTTCTGCTTCTCGGCGCGGCCGAAGTCGTACTTGCGCACACCCAGGAAGTCGTTGAGGTTGTCCTCGGTGACGACGACCTTGCCGGTGTAGGTCTTGAGCTGCACGCCCTTGACCACCTTGCGGCAGATCTTGGAGATCTCGCGCTCGAGCGAACGCACGCCGGCTTCACGCGTGTAGTAGCGGATGATGCCGCGCAGCGCCGACTCGGTGACGTCCATCTCGCCGTCGGCCACGCCGTTGTTCTTCTGCTGCTTGGGCAGCAGGTAACGCTGGGCGATGTTGAGCTTCTCGTCCTCGGTGTAGCCGGCCAGGCGGATGACTTCCATCCGGTCGAGCAGCGCCGGCGGGATGTTCATCGAGTTCGAGGTGGCGACGAACATCACGTCCGACAGGTCGAAGTCGACCTCGACGTAGTGGTCGCTGAAGGTGTGGTTCTGCTCGGGGTCGAGCACCTCCAGCAGCGCCGAAGACGGGTCGCCGCGGAAGTCCATGCCCAGCTTGTCGATCTCGTCGAGCAGGAACAGCGGGTTGCGCACCGCGACCTTGCTCAGGCTCTGCAGCACCTTGCCCGGCATCGAGCCGATGTAGGTGCGGCGATGGCCACGGATCTCGGCCTCGTCGCGCATGCCGCCCAGCGCCATGCGCACGAACTTGCGCCCGGTGGCGCGCGCCACGCTCTGGCCGAGCGAGGTCTTGCCGACGCCCGGGGGGCCGACCAGGCACAGGATGGGCGCCTTGACCTTGTCCACGCGCTGCTGCACCGCGAGGTACTCGAGGATGCGGTCCTTGACCTTCTCGAGGCCGAAGTGATCCTCGTTGAGCACGGTCTCGGCGTTCGCCAGGTCGTGCTTGATCTTGGACTTCTTCGCCCAGGGCAGGTTGACCAGCGTGTCGATGTAGTTGCGCACGACGGTGGCTTCGGCCGACATCGGCGACATCAGCTTGAGCTTCTTCAGCTCGGCCTCGGCCTTCTTGCGCGCTTCCTTGGTCATGCGCGCGGCGGCGATCTTCTTCTCGAGTTCCTCGAGGTCGGCACCTTCCTCGCCGTCGCCGAGTTCCTTCTGGATCGCCTTGACCTGCTCGTTCAGGTAGTACTCGCGCTGGCTCTTCTCCATCTGCCGCTTGACGCGGCCGCGGATGCGCTTTTCGACCTGGAGGATGTCGACCTCGTGCTCGAGCAGCTCGAGCAGCTTCTCGAGCCGCTGCGCGGTCGCGAACAGGTCGAGCACGGCCTGCTTGGCCTCGAGCTTGAGCGGCAGATGCGCGGCGATCGTGTCGGCCAAGCGGCCCGGATCGTCGATGCCGGCGATCGAGGTCAGGATCTCGGGCGGGATCTTCTTGTTGAGCTTGACGTACTGGTCGAACTGCTGCGTCACGGCGCGACGCAACGCCTCGATCTCGGGCGTGGTGTCGGTCGGGGCGGTGATCGGCGCGACCGAGCCGACGAAATGCTCGCCGTTGTCGCTGATCTCCAGCGTGCGTGCGCGCTGCAGGCCTTCGACCAGCACCTTCACGGTGCCGTCGGGCAGCTTGAGCATCTGCAGGATGCTGGAAACGCAGCCGATCTCGAACATGTCGTCGGCCTTGGGCTCGTCCTTGCCCGCGGCCTTCTGGGCCACGAGCATGATCTGCCGGCCGGCTTCCATCGCCGCCTCGAGCGCCTTGATCGACTTCGGGCGCCCGACGAACAGCGGGATGACCATGTGCGGAAACACCACGACGTCGCGCAGCGGCAGCAGCGGCAGCGTGATCGGGTCGCTCGGCAGGGTGGGATGTCCGGACATCGGTGAACCTCTCTTTCTCAGGGCCACGTGGGGCCCGAGAAGGCAAATGCAAGTGGCGGGCCGCGGCGGGCGCCGGCGGCCCGGCCGGGATCAGGCACTGGCCTTGGCCTGTTCCCGGTAGACCAGCAACGGCTTGGCGCCGTCTTCGATGATGTGCTCGTCGATGACGACCTTGGCGACGCCGTCGAGTGTCGGCAGGTCGAACATCGTGTCGATCAGCGCGTGCTCCATGATGGAACGCAGGCCGCGGGCGCCGGTCTTGCGCGCCAGCGCCTTGCGCGCGATCGCCGCCAGCGCCGAAGGCCGGATCTCGAGCTCGACACCGTCCATGCCGAACAGCTTCTGGTACTGCTTGACCAGCGCGTTGCGGGGCTCGGTGAGGATCTGCACCATCGCGTCCTCGGTCAGCTCGCCGAGCGTGGCGACGACCGGCAGGCGGCCGACGAGTTCGGGGATCAGGCCGAACTTGATCAGATCCTGGGGCTCGACCTCGCGGAAGAGGTCGGAGACCTTCTTCTCGCTCTTGCTGTGCACGGTCGCGGCGAAGCCGATGCCCGACTTCTCGGTGCGGCTCTGGATGACCTTTTCCAGCCCGTCGAAGGCGCCGCCGCAGATGAACAGGATGTTGGTCGTGTCGATCTGCAGGAAGTCCTGGTTCGGGTGCTTGCGCCCGCCCTGCGGCGGCACGCTGGCCATCGTGCCTTCGACGAGCTTGAGCAGCGCCTGCTGCACGCCCTCGCCCGACACGTCGCGCGTGATGCTCGGGTTGTCGGCCTTGCGGCTGATCTTGTCGATCTCGTCGATGTAGACGATGCCGCGCTGCGCGCGCTCGACGTCGTAATTGCAGTTCTGCAGCAGCTTCTGGATGATGTTCTCGACGTCCTCGCCGACATAGCCGGCTTCGGTCAGCGTGGTCGCGTCGGCGATCACGAAGGGGACGTTGAGCAGCCGCGCCAGCGTCTGCGCGAGCAGCGTCTTGCCCGAGCCGGTAGGCCCGATCAGCAGGATGTTGCTCTTGGTGAGTTCGACTTCGTCCTTGCCGCCGGCGCCCATGTGCTTGAGGCGCTTGTAGTGGTTGTAGACCGCCACCGACAGCGTGCGCTTGGCCACTTCCTGCCCGATCACGTACTGATCGAGGCTGGACTTGATCTCGCTGGGAACGGGCAGGTCGGACTTCGACGCCTTCGCGACCCCGCCTTCGGCCGGAACCTCGTCACGGATGATGTCGTTGCAGAGCTCGATGCACTCGTCGCAGATGAACACCGAAGGCCCGGCAATGAGCTTCTTCACCTCGTGCTGGCTCTTGCCGCAGAACGAGCAGTAAAGGACTTTCTCGCCTGAGGCGCCCTTCTTGTCGGCCATGTCTCGTAGTTGCGAGGAGGAATAGGAACCCGAACCCCATCATAGACCAACTGCCGCCACCCGCTGGGCGGCGAAAAGGAGGCCTTTTACGGGGTTCGGAAGCGCGTCAGACGCGCTTTTCGAGGACTTGGTCGATGAGACCGTAGTCCTTGGCCTCGCCGGGCGAGAGCCACATGTCGCGCTCCATGTCGGCCGCGATCTTGTCGATCGACTGGCCGGTGCGCTCGGCGTAGATCCGGTTGAGCTGTTCGCGCGTCTTGATGATCTCGCGCGCCTGGATCTCGATGTCGCTGGCCTGCCCCTGGGCGCCGCCCGAGGGCTGGTGGATCATCACGCGCGAGTTCGGCAGCGCGAAACGCTTGCCCTTGGCGCCTGCCATCAGCAGGAAGCTGCCCATGCTGGCAGCCATGCCCATGCACAGCGTCGAGACCTCCGGCTTGATGAAGTTCATCGTGTCGAAGACCGACAGGCCCGCGCTGACGCTGCCGCCCGGCGAGTTGATGTACAGGAAGATGTCCTTGTCCGGGTTCTCGGACTCCAGGAACAGCAGCTGAGCGCAGACGAGATTCGCGACCTGGTCGTTGACAGGACCGACGAGGAAGACGATCCGCTCGCGCAGCAGGCGGCTGTAGATGTCGTAGGCGCGCTCACCGCGCCCGGACTGCTCGATGACCATGGGCACCATGCCCAGGCCGGTCGTCTCGATCACGCTCATAGGGTGCTGTTTCCTCAGGCTGCGGCCATCAATTCATCGAACGGTAGCACCTTGTCCGTGACCTTGGCCTTCGCCAGGATGAAGTCGGTGACGTTGTTCTCGATGACCACCGCCTCGACCTCGGCCATGCGCTGGCGGTCACCCAGGTACCAGCGCATCACCTCGGTCGGCTTCTCGTAGCTCTGGCTGAGCTCTTCGATGTGGGCGCGCAGCTGGTCGGGCTGGGCTTGCAGGTTGTTGGTTCGCACCAGCTCGGCGACGATCAGGCCCAGGCGCACGCGGCGCTCGGCCTGCGGGCGGAACAGGTCCTCGGGGATCGGCGCGTTGTCGGCGTCCTTGACGCCGCGCTGCTTCAGGTCGGCGCGCGCGCCGGCCACCAGGCGTTGCAGCTCGTTGGCGATCAGCGCGTTCGGCAGGTCGAGCTCGGCCGACTTGGCCAGTGCCTCCATCGCCGCGGCCTTGTTGCGGGCGCGCACGCGGAACTTGACCTCGCGCTCGAGGTTCTTTTTCACGTCGGCGCGCAGCGCCTCGACGGTGGCTTCCTTGATGCCCAGCGCCTTGGCGAAGTCGTCGTCGACCGCCGGCAGGTTCTGGACCTCGCACTTCTTCATCGTGACGAGGAAGTCGGCTTCCTTGCCGGCGACGTCCTGGCCGTGGTAGTCGGCCGGGAACTGCAGCGGGAAGGTCTTGTTGTCGCCGACCTTCATGCCGCGCACGGCCTTGTCGAACTGCTCCAGCATCTGGCCTTCGCCGATGATGAACTGGAAGCCTTCGGCCTTGCCGCCGGCGAAGGGTTCGCCGTCGATCTTGCCTTCGAAGTCGATCGTCACGCGGTCGCCCTCGGCGGCGCCTTCGGCGGCCGGACGCTGGGCGAAGGTGCGGCGCTGCTTGCGCAGGATCTCGACGGTGCGGTCGATGGCCTCTTCGGTGACGTCGGCGGCGACGCGCTCGACCTCGGCTTCGGCCAGGTCACCGAGCTTGACCTCGGGATAGACCTCGAAGGTGGCGTCGAAGGCGATCTCGCCTTCGGTGGCTTCGTCCTTCTGCGTGATGCGCGGCGCGCCGGCGACCCGCAGCTTGGCTTCGGTGGTGGCATCGGCGAAGGCCTGGCCGACGCGGTCGTTGACGACCTCGTACTGGACCGAGTAGCCGTAGCGCTGGGCGACGACGGACATCGGCACCTTGCCCGGACGGAAGCCGTCGGCCTTGACGGTGCGGGCCAGCTTGCGCAGCCGGGCTTCGACTTCGCCGTTGATGACGCTGGCGGGCAGCGTCAGGGTGATGCGGCGTTCCAGTTTTTCGAGGGTTTCGACGTTGACGGCCATGTGGGGCTCTCTAGGCTTCAAGAATTGTCTGGTGCGCGGGGCCGGACTCGAACCGGCACGCCCGTGAAGGCGTCAGGACCTAAACCTGGTGCGTCTACCAATTTCGCCACCCGCGCGGTCAGAACGTCGGCCGGACGACGAGGTGGAAATGAAAGGAATCCACCCTGCCGTCGATCGCCGTTCCCGGATAACTCGATCGGTAAACCGCGCATTCTAGCCGGCAGCCGCGAGCGCACCGCGTTCACGGGCCCACGGGCGGCTCGCGCCGCACCCGGAACCAGGCCGCGTACATCGCCGGCAACGCCAGCAGCGTGAGCACGGTGGCGACGATCAGCCCCCCCATGATCGCCACCGCCATCGGCCCCCAGAAGGTGCTGCGCGACAGCGGGAGCATCGCCAGCACCGCCGCCGCGGCTGTCAGCACGATGGGCCGCAGCCGCCGCACCGTCGCCTCGATGATCGCGTCCCATGCCGGCACGCCGCGCGCCCGGTCCTGCTCGATCTGGTCGATCAGGATCACCGAGTTGCGCATGATCATGCCCATCAGCGCGATCACGCCGAGCAGCGCGACGAAGCCGAAAGGCTGGCCCAGCAGCAGCAGCGCCGCGGCCGCGCCGGCGATGCCCAGCGGGCCGGTGAGGAACACCAGCATCGAGCGGCCGAAGCTGCGCAACTGCAGCATCAGCAGCGTGAAGATGATGAACAGCATGATCGGCACGCCGGCGACGATCGAGGCCACGCCCTTGCTGCTCTCGGCGACGCTGCCGGCGACCTCGATGCGGTAGCCCGGCGGCATGCGCGTGCCGAGTTCGTGCATCGCCGGCTCCAGCTGCGCGCTGACGGTGGCACCCTGCATGCCCTCGGCGACGTCGGCCTGCACCGTGGCGGCGTAGTCGCGCCCTTGGCGGTGCAGCACGCCGGGCTCCCAGTCCAGCCGCACCTGCGCCACCTGGGTCAGCGGCACCGAACGCCCGCTCGCCGTCTGCACGTAGGCGCTGGACAGGTCGGCGATGGCGTCGCGTTCACCCGCCGGCAGGCGCAGCACGACGTCCACCAGCTTGTCGCCTTCGCGGTACTGGGCGACGGTGCTGCCCGACAGCAGGGTCTGCGAGGTCTGGGCGACGAGCTGGCTGGTGACACCGAGCGCGCGCGCCTTGTCCTGGTCGATTTCCAGGCGCAGCACCTTGATCGCCTCGTTCCAGTCGTCGTTGACGCCGCGCGCGTGCGGGTTGGCGCGCAGGATCTCCTTGGCCTGGTCGGCCCAGCGGCGCACCTCGGCGGCGTCGCTGCCGATGACGCGGAACTGCACCGGGTACGCCACCGGCGGCCCGTTGGGCAAGGCGGTGATGCGCGAGCGTACCTCGGGGAACTCGGCCGCCAGCAGCGCCGGCAGCTCGCGCCGCAGCGAGTCGCGCTCGTCCAGGCTGCGCGGCACGACGATCGCCTGGCTGACGTTGCTGTTCGGGAAGATCTGCTCCAGCGGCAGATAAAAGCGCGGCACGCCGGCGCCGACCCAGGTGCTGACGCTGGCGATGCGATCGTCCTGCAGCAGCCGCGCCTCGACGCGGCGCGCGACCTCGTCGCTGGCGCGGATCGTCGAGCCCTCGGGCAGCCACAGGTCGACGAGCAGCTCGGGCCGCGCCGACTCCGGGAAGAACTGCTGCTGCACCCGCGTCATGCCGAAGACGCCCAGGCCGAACGAGGCCACGGTGACGGCGATCGTGATCCAGCGGTGCGCGACGCACCAGCCCACCGCGGCGCGAAAGCGCTCGTAGAACGGGCTGTCGAAGAGTTCGTGCGGCTCGCCGTCGGCTGCCGGCGCCCGGCTGCGCGTGTGCAGCAGCCAGGCGCCCAGGTAGGGCACGAAGAACACCGAGACGATCCACGAGATGACGAGCGCGGCGGTGGTCACCGCGAAGATCGCGAAGGTGTACTCGCCGGTCTCGGACTGCGCCAGCCCGATCGGCAGGAAGCCGGTGGCGGTGATCAGCGTGCCGGTGAGCATCGGCATCGCGGTCAGCTCGTAGGCGAAGGTGGCGGCACGCGCCTTGTCGTAGCCCTCCTCGATCTTTCGCACCATCATCTCGACGGCGATGATGGCGTCGTCGACCAGCAGCCCGAGCGCGATGATCAGCGCGCCCAGCGACACCTTGTGCAGGCCTATGCCCCAGTAGTGCATGGCGACGAAGGTGATCGCCAGCACCAGCGGGATCGTGATCGCCACCACCAGCCCCGGCCAGACGTCCACACGCAGCGGCCGGGTGTGCAGCCCCAGGCTCAGGAAGCTGACCGCCAGCACGATGACGACGGCCTCGAGCAGCACGCCGACGAACTCGCCGACGGAGTCGGACACGACCTGCGGCTGATCCTGGATCTGCGCGAGCTCGATGCCCACCGGCAGTTCGGCCTGCAGCTCGGCGACCGCGGCGCGCAGCGCCTTGCCGAGCGCGATGACGTCGCCGCCCGAGGCCATCGACACCCCCAGCGCCAGCACCTGGCGGCCCTGGTGGCGCACCATCGTCGTCGGCGGGTCGACGTAGCCGCGGCGAACCTCGGCGATGTCCTGCAGCCGGATCGTGCTCGAGCGCCCGGTCGCGGTGTTGAGCGCGCGGATCGGGAAGCGCCGCAGCTCGTCCACCGAGTTGAACTGGCCGCCGACCCGCAGCTGCAGCTGCTCGCCGCCGACGTCGAGCCGGCCCGCGCCCTCGACCGCGTTCTGCGCACCGAGCTGGGCGATGACCTGGTTCACGTCCAGGCCGAGCTCGGCCATGCGCTTGCGCGAGACCTCGACGAAGATGTTCTCGGGCTGGGCGCCGAAGATCTCGACCTTGGCGACGTCGTGCACCCGCAGCAGGCGCTGGCGCGCGTCGTCGGCGAACTCGCGCAGTTCCTCCTGCGAGAAGCCGTCGGCCGAGATCGCGAAGATCGAGCCGTAGACGTCGCCGAAGTCGTCGTTGAAGACCGGCCCGACCACGCCCTCGGGCAGGGTCGAGCGCATGTCGCCGATGCGCTTGCGCACCTGGTACCAGGCGTTGCGCACCTCCGCCGGCGGCGAGTTCTCGGCCAGGAACAGCGTCGTCACCGACTCGCCCGGCTTGGTGTAGCTGCGGATGCGGTCGGCGTACGGCACCTCCTGCAGCGTGCGCTCGATCTTGTCGGTCACCTGCTCGGCGATCTGCTCGGCGCTGGCGCCAGGCCACCAGGCCTGCACGACCATCGCGCGGAAGGTGAACGGCGGGTCCTCGTCCTGGCCGAGCTGGAAATAGGCGGCGATGCCCAGCGCCATCAGCACCACCATCAGGTAGCGCGTCAGCGGCGCGTGCTCCAGCGCCCAGCGGGAAATGTTGAAACGCTCGCGCCGCCCGTCGGGCGCGGCTTCGTGGGTTGCGGGTTCCATCAGCGTGCCGGGTCCTGGTACAGGCGCACCTTCTGCCCGGGCTTGAGCACGTGCACGCCGGCCACGACAACCACCGTGCCCGGCGCCAGCCCGCCGCCGACGACCAGGTCGTCACCGTCGCTGCCGGCGACCTCGATCGCACGCGGCTGCACCGTCATCGTCGTGCGGTCCAGCACCCAGACCGAGCTGCGCCCTTGCTCGCGCACCACCGCCGCCAGCGGCAGCTTGGTCACACCCTCGACCCGCGGCTGCTCGACGATCACGGTCGCGGTCTGGCCCAGCTGCATCTCGGCGCGGCCGACGTCGGCCTTGACGGCGAAGGTGCGCGTCACCGGGTCGGCGGCGGCGGCGACCTCGCGCACCGTCGCCGGCGCCGTGTCGGTACGGCCCCACAGCCGCACCCGCACGGCGCCCGGCTGGCCCTGCATCGCGCGCAGGCGGCCGACCTCGTCTTCGGGCACGGCGAAGCTGACGTCGCGCGCGCCGTCGTGCGCCAGGCGCAGCACCGGCGTGCCGGCGGCCAGCACCGCGCCGGGTTCGGCCAGCACCGCGGTGACGACGCCGGCGGCCGGCGCGTGCAGGTCGCTGTAGGCGGCCTGGTTGGTCTGCACGCCGGCCTGGGCGCGCGCCTGCTCGAACTGGGCGCGGGCCGCCTTCAGCGTGGTCTCGCGCCGGTCGAGCTCGGCGGCGCTGATGAAACCCTGCTCGTAGAGCTCGCGGAAACGCTTGAAGTCGGCATCGGCCATCTCGGCGTTGACCTGGGCCGAGCGCACCGTCGCCAGCGCCGCGGACTGGGCCAGGCGCAGGTCCTCGGGGTCCAGCTGGGCCAGCAGTTCGCCGCTGGCCACATGGCGGCCGACCTCGGCCTGGCGCCGCACCAGCTTGCCGCCGACGCGGAACGCGAGCTGCGACTCGGTACGCGCCTGCACCTCGGCGGCGAACTCCTGCACGCCGCCGGCGCTGCCGGCAGTCACGACGAGGGTGCGCACCGCACGTACGGGCTCGGGCGGCGGCTCGGGCCGCGAACAGGCCGCCAGCGTGGCCGCCGCCAGCAGCGCGGCCGGGAGAGATCGGGACAGGATCATGGCTGGCAGTTAATGACTCATTGGTCATTAATGTAGTCACGCGCCTCCACCGGTGTCAAACCAGTGGCCCGCCACGAACCGTGACAATCGGCGCCCGTGAGCGTCGATCATTACGAGAACTTCCCTGTCGCCTCGGTGCTGTGCCCGCCGGCGCTGCGTCCTGCTGTCGTGGCCATCTACCACTTCGCGCGCACCGCCGACGACATCGCCGACGAAGGCGAGCTGACCGCCGCCGCGCGCCACGAGGCGCTGGCGGCCTATCGCGCCGACCTCGCCGCGGTCGTGCAGCGGCAGGCGCCCAGCACACGCTGGACACCGGTGTTCGCGCGGCTGGCCGCGGCCATCGAGCGCTACGCCCTGCCCCCGGTCTGGCTGCACAAGCTGCTCGACGCCTTCGTGCAGGACGTGGACAACCCGGTCTACGCCGACCGCGGCCAGGTCCTCGACTACTGCCGCCGCTCCGCCGACCCGGTCGGCCGCCTGCTGCTGCATCTGTACGGCGTGAACGATGCCGACTCGCTGCGCCGCGCCGACGCCGTCTGCACGGGGCTGCAACTGGCCAATTTCTGGCAGGACCTGGGCCTGGACGCGTCGCGCGGCCGCGTCTACCTGCCGCGCGACGAACTCGCCGCCGCCGGGATCACGATCGAGGACGTGCTCGCGCGCCACGACTCGCCGGCGCTGCGTGCGCTGCTGCGTGATCTCTGCACGTGGGCGCAGGAACTGCTGGAACAGGGCATCCCGCTCGCGCGCCGCGTGCCGGGCCGAGCCGGCTGGGAGCTGCGCCTCGTGGTGCAGGGCGGCCTGCGCGTTTTGGAGAAAATCGGCCGCATGAATCATGCGACGATGCTCTCGCGCCCGAAGCTGGGCGCCGCCGATCTGCCGGTGCTGCTGTGGCGCGCGGCGACGATGCGCGGGGCGCGATGACGCCGGCCGAGTACGTCCAGAAGCGTGCCGCCGGAAGCGGCTCCTCGTTCTATTACGCCTTCCTGTTCCTGCCGCCGCCCGAGCGTGCCGCGATCACCGCGTTCTACGCTTTCTGCCGCGAGGTCGACGACGTCGTCGACGAGATGCAGGACCCGTCGGTGGCCGCGCGCAAGCTGCAGTGGTGGCGCGAGGAGGTGCAGTCCGCCTACGCCGGGCAGCCGACGCACCCGGTGACGCAGGCGTTGATGCCCTTGGCGCCACGCTTCACGATCGAGGCCGCGCATCTGCTGGCAGTCATCGAGGGCTGCCAGATGGACCTGGACCAGACCCGCTTCCTCGACTTCGCAGCGCTGCAGCGCTACTGCCACCTGGTGGCCGGCATCGTCGGCGAGGTCGCGGCCAACATCTTCGGCCGCAGCAGCGAGCGCACGGTGCAGTACGCGCACAAGCTGGGCCTGGCGATGCAGCTGACCAACATCATCCGCGACGTCGGCGACGACGCGCGCCGCGGCCGCATCTACCTGCCGGTGTCGGAGCTGCAGCGTTTCGACGTCAAGGCGCACGAGATCCTGAAGCGCGAATCGCCCTGGGGCTACAGCGACCGTTTCACCGCGCTGATGCGCTTCCAGGCCGAACGTGCGCACGCCGCCTACGACGAGGCGCTGGCACTGCTGCCCGAGGCCGACCGCGCGAAGCAGAAGACCGGGCTGATGATGGCCAACATCTACCGCACGCTGCTGCGCGAGGTCGAGGCGGGCGGCTTCCAGGTGCTGCACCAGCGCACCTCGCTGACGCCGCTGCGCAAGCTGTGGATCGCCGCCCGCACCCACGTGCGTGGCCGCTGAAGCCGCGGTGGACACACGCCGCGTCGCCGTCGTCGGCGCCGGCTGGGCCGGCCTGGCTGCCGCCGTGCGCCTGTGCGAGGGCGGCGCTGCCGTCACCGTCTTCGAGATGGCGGCGCAAGCCGGCGGGCGCGCCCGCAGCCTGGGCGGCGACGACGGCCTGGACAACGGCCAGCACATCCTGATCGGCGCCTACACGCGCACGCTGGCGCTGATGCGCACGGTCGGTGCCGACCCCGACACGCTGCTGCTGCGCACGCCGCTCGTGCTGCGCCGCGCCGACGGCAGCGGGCTGGCGCTGCCGCCGGGGCCACCGGTGGTGGCGTTTCTGCGCGCGGTCGCCGCCGCGGGCGGCTGGAGCTGGCGCGACAAGGCCTCGCTGCTCGCGGCGGCGGCCGTCTGGGCGGCACGCGGCTTTCGCTGCGACGCGGCGACGACGGTGGCCACGCTGTGCCGCGGCCTGACGCCGCGCGTGCGTGCCGAACTGATAGACCCGCTGTGTGTCGCGGCGCTGAACACGCCGGCCGCCGAAGCGAGCGCCGCGGTGATGCTGCGTGTGCTGCGCGACGCACTGTTCAGCGGCCCCGGCTCGGCCGACCTGCTGCTGCCGCGGCGGCCGCTGGGCGAACTGCTGCCCGAGCCGGCCCAGGCCTGGCTGTCGGCACGCGGCGTCGACTGGCGCCGCGGCCACCGCGTCGCCGCGCTCGAGCGCCGTGACGGCGGCTGGCGCGTCGACGGCGAAGCCTTCGACGCGGTGGTGCTCGCCAGCAGCGCGGCCGAAGCGGCCCGGCTGGCGGCAGCCGTCGACGCCGGCTGGAGCACCACCGCCGCCGAGCTGCGCTACGAACCGATCGTCACCGTCTACCTCGACGCCCCCGGCACCGCCCTGCCCTGGCCGATGACGACGCTGCACGAAGGGCCGGACACGCCGGCGCAGTTCGCTTTCGACCACGGGCAACTCGGCGGCCGGAACGGACGCTCGGCCTGGGTCGTCAGCGGCGCCCGGCAGTGGACGGAGCGTGGGCTGGACGCCTGCGCCGCCGCGGTGCAGGCGCAGGCGCGGCCATTGCTGCCGCACGCGACGGTGCGGCGCACGCTGGCCGAGAAGCGCGCCACCTTCCGCTGCACGCCGGGCCTGCAGCGGCCGGCGGCGGCCATCGCCCCGGGCCTGTGGGCCGCGGGCGACTATGTCGAAGGCCCCTATCCGGCGACGCTGGAAGGCGCGGTGCGCGCCGGCGAAGCCGCCGCGCGAGGCATCTCCGCAACGGCTTGACCATCTCGACACGCAAACAGCCCTTCCGCGATGCAAAATCGCGCGATTCAATCCGGCCGTCGCATTCATGAGTCTCAAGGAACAGCAGACCCCGACCATCCAGGTCCTGGAGCGCACGTTCGCGCTGCTGGACATGCTGGCCGCTCATCCCGACCCGGTGTCGCTGAAGGAGATCAGCGAGCGCACCGGGCTGCACCCGTCGACCGCGCACCGCATCCTGAACGACCTGACGATCGGGCGCCTGGTCGACCGCCCGCAAGCCGGCAGCTACCGCCTGGGCATGCGGCTGCTCGAACTGGGCAACCTCGTGAAGGCGCGCCTGGACGTGCGCGACGCAGCGCTGGCGCCGATGCGAGAGCTGCACAAGCTGACGCACCAGCCGGTGAACCTGTCGGTGCGCCAGGGCGACGAGATCGTCTACATCGAACGGACCTACAGCGAACGTTCGGGCATGCAGGTCGTGCGCGCCGTCGGCGGCCGCGCGCCGCTGCACCTCACCTCGGTGGGCAAGCTGTTCCTGGCCCACGAGGACGTGCAACGCGTGCGTTCGTATGCGACGCGCACCGGCCTCACCGGCCACACGCGCAACAGCATCACCGACGTCTCCCGCCTCGAGCGAGAACTGGCCGCGGTGCGTGCCCAGGGCTGCGCGCGCGACGACGAGGAACTGGAACTGGGCGTGCGCTGCATGGCCGCCGGCATCTACGACGACCAGGGCAAGCTGGTCGCGGGCCTGTCGGTGTCAGCGCCGTCGGACCGGCTCGAGGAGACGTGGATGGACAAGGTGCGCCACACGGCGGAGCAGATCTCGTCGGCGCTCGGTTACCGCGGCTGACGCGGCCCGGGCGCGGCCGTCAGTTGTGGACGGCGGCCGGCGCCAGCGCCGATCCCAAGGCGGGGCCCGCCTCGCTCGTCAGCCACTTGCGGATGCGTTCGGCGTCGCCGATGCGCGAGTACTTCCCGGCGGAGTCGAGCAGGACCATGATGAGCTTGCGCCCGGCCAGGTGCGCCTGCATCACCAGGCAGCGGCCGGCTTCGGAGATGTAGCCGGTCTTCTGCAGGCCGATCTCCCAGCTGGGGTTGCGCACCAGGCCGTTGGTGGTGTGGAACTGCAGCTGGCGCCGCCCGACCGCGACACTGGCGTCGGTCGAGGTCGTCAGCTCGCGCAGGATCGGGTGCGAATAGGCGGCGTTCACGAGCACGGCGAGGTCGCGTGCGCTCGACTGGTTCTGGCTCGACAGCCCGGTGGGCTCGACGTAGCGCGTGTCGTGCATGCCCAGCAGCTGGGCCTTGGCATTCATCGCCTGGACGAAGGCCGGCAGGCCACCCGGATAGTGGCGACCGAGCGCATTCGCGGCGCGGTTCTCTGAGGACATCAGCGCCAGATGCATCATCTCGCCACGCGTCAGCTGCGTGCCGACCAGCAGGCGCGAGCTGCTGCCCTTTTCGGTGTCGACGTCGTCTTGCGAGATCGTCAGCACGTCATCCAGCGACTGATGCGCCTCGGTCACCACCAGGCCGGTCATCAGCTTGGTGATCGACGCGATCGGCAGCACGGCGTGCGGATTCTTGCTGAGCAGGACCTGGTTGGTGTCCTGGTCGACGACGAGCGCGACGCTGGACTTCAGGTCCAGGGGGTCGTCGGTGCGATGCAGGCCGTACTGCTGGCCGAAGGACGCCTTGGCGGGCTCGACCTGCACGACGACCGACTTGCGCGGGCTGACCTTGACCACGGTGCGAGCGCTCTCGACACGGGTACCGGTCTTGGCGGTCTTGACGACCCGCGTCTTGACCGGCGCCTTCGCGCTGCGGACTTTCTTCGCGCCGCCGGCGGGCTTGGCTGCCTTGGTGCTCTTGGTCTTGGATGGCTGGGTGCCGGTTGCCGCCAGCGACGCCGTCGGCATCACACTGCCTGCGATGAGAGCCGCCGCCATGAAGACGACCGCCGCGAGCCGCTGAGAACTACCGCCAAAACATCCCACTGATACAACCCCGCAGAGAATGCGCCAAAGTGTAGTGCACCTGAAGAATCTGCGCAAGATCAAGAACTTGCGCAGGATTCCTCAAGTACACGCCGACGGGCCCGCAACAGGACCCGCGGCGCATGCCGACGGGTCTTCGTTCAGCTTTGCGCCGGGACCCGCTCGGCGTTGCTGCGCAGCTTGCTCAACGCCGACAGGTAGGCTTTCGCCGACGCGACGACGATGTCCGGATCGGCCCCCACCCCATTGACGATGCGCCCGCCGTGCTGCAGCCGCACGGTGACCTCACCTTGCGATTCTGTGCTGCCCGAGGTGATGGCATTGACCGAATAGAGCACCATTTCCGCGCCACTGCAGACCTTGGACTCGATCGCCTTGAGCGTCGCGTCGACCGGGCCGTTGCCCTGGCTCTCGACGCGGTGCTCGACGTCGCCGGCGGCGAACGCGATCGTCGCGTGCGGGCGCTCGCCGGTCTCGGAACGCTGCGCCAGCGACAGCAGGCGGTAGTGTTCCTGCGCGGCGGTGACGCTCTCGTCGCCGACGAGGGCGATGATGTCCTCGTCGAAGATCTCGCTCTTGCGGTCGGCCAGATCCTTGAAACGCGCGAAGGCGGCGTTGACCTCGGCCTCAGACTCCATCTCGATGCCGAGTTCCTGCAGCCGCTGCTTGAAGGCGTTGCGGCCCGAAAGCTTGCCGAGCACGATCTTGTTGGCGCTCCAGCCCACGTCCTCGGCACGCATGATCTCGTAGGTGTCGCGCGCCTTGAGCACGCCATCCTGATGGATGCCGCTGGCATGGGCGAAGGCGTTGGCGCCGACGATGGCCTTGTTCGGCTGGACGACGAAGCCGGTGGTCTGGCTGACCATGCGCGAGGCCGGCACGATCTGGCGCGCGTCGATGCCGACTTCGAGCCCGAAGTGGTCGCGGCGCGTCTTCACCGCCATCACGACCTCTTCCAGGCTGCAGTTGCCGGCGCGCTCGCCCAGGCCGTTGATCGTGCACTCGACCTGGCGCGCGCCGCCGATCTTCACGCCGGCCAGCGAGTTGGCGACGGCCATGCCCAGGTCGTTGTGGCAGTGCACCGACCAGACCGCCTTGTCGCTGTTGGGCACACGCTCGCGCAGCATGCGGATGAAGTTGCCGTAGAGCTCGGGGATCGCGTAGCCGACGGTGTCGGGGATGTTGATCGTCGTCGCGCCTTCGTCGATCACGGTCTCGACGACGCGGCACAGGAAGTCGGGGTCGGAGCGGTAGCCGTCCTCGGGACTGAACTCGATGTCGGCGCACAGGTTGCGCGCGAAACGCACCGCCAGCCGCGCCTGCTCGAGCACCTGCTCGCGCGTCATGCGCAGCTTCTTCTCCATGTGCAGTTCGCTGGTGGCGATGAAGGTGTGGATGCGCGCACGCGCCGCCGGCCGCAGCGCCTCGGCGGCACGCGAGATGTCGCGGTCGTTGGCACGCGCCAGCGAGCACACCGTCGATTCGCGCACCGCCTGGGCGATCGCGCGCACGGCCTCGAAGTCACCGTTGCTGGACGCGGCGAAACCGGCCTCGATCACGTCGACACGCAGGCGCTCAAGCTGACGGGCGATGCGCAGTTTCTCGTCGCGCGTCATTGACGCGCCGGGAGACTGTTCGCCGTCGCGCAGCGTGGTGTCGAAGATGATGAGCTTGTCGGTCATGGTCTTGCCTTTGCGAGGGTTTGGATTCGCAAGCAGCTTGTCGTGCAGAAATGAAAAACGGCCCGCTGCGTTGCGCTGGCGGGCCGTTGATCGGGAAAAGAATGGACGAAGACGATCAGCGCACCCGCGAATGCAGTAGCAGCGCTAGCAGGGAGAAGGCACGGATCGTCGTCACGCGGCGAATGTAGCACAGCGACCGGGTCACGGATGCAGGCCCTTCTCGTCCGGATCGTCGGTCGAAGTCGAGATCACGCTCGCCGGCTGACCCTTGAAGCGGCGCCAGGCGAAGACGAGGTAGCCCGACAGCCCGTAGGCGACGAAGATCGCGAAGAGCACACGCGGCGGGTCGAGCGCGATCAGCGCGATCACCAGCATCACCGCGACCAGCACGACGAAAGGCACGGTGCGCCGCCCGCCTATGGTCTTGAAGCTGTAGAACGGCGCGTTCGTCACCATCGACAAGCCGGCGTAGAGCGTGACGGCGAACGCCGTCCATTCCAGCCACGGGATCGAGTAGACGTCGCGATAGCCGGCGTCGTCGAAGACCCAGACCATGCCGATCACGAGCGCCGCTGCCGCCGGGCTGGGCAGGCCCTGGAAGAAGCGCCGGTCGACGACGCCGATGTTGACGTTGAAGCGCGCCAGCCGCAGTGCGGCGCCGGCGACGTAGACGAAGGCCGGGATCCAGCCGAGCTTGCCCAGGTCCTTCAGCGCCCAGACATAGACGATCAGCGCTGGCGCGGCACCGAAGGAGACCATGTCGGACAGGCTGTCCATCTGCTCGCCGAAAGCGCTCTGCGTGCGCGTCATGCGCGCGACGCGGCCGTCCATCGCGTCGAGCACGGCGGCGACGAAGATTGCGATCGCAGCGGCCTCGAAGCGGCCGTTGATCGCCATCACGACACCGTAGAAGCCGGAGAACAGCGCCGCCAGCGTGATCGCATTGGGCAGCACGTACAGGCCCCGGCGCGGCCGCCGCGTCGAGACGGCGTCGATCTCGGCGTCTTCGTCGCCGGAGTCCTGGGTATCGTCGGTCATCCGTTCGAGGATAACCGGGGCCGGGGCCGCGTGCGGCCCCGGGGACATCGGATGAACGGCGGGCCCCGGGGGCCCTGCCGTTCAAGGCCGCGTCAGTTGCGGGACTTGTCGACCAGCTTGTTGGCCTTGATCCACGGCAGTGGACGCCGTGGGAGCCGTCTGCGCCTGCGCGCAGACGGCCGGCGGCCACGGCCCCGCGTGTCTCGCACGCGGGGCTGCCGTTCAAGGCCGCGTCAGTTGCGGCTCTTGTCGACGAGTTTGTTGGCCTTGATCCACGGCATCATCGCGCGCAGCTTCTCGCCGACGACTTCGATCGGGTGCTCGGCGGTCAGGCGGCGGCGCGAGGTCAGCGTCGGAGCGCCGGCCTTGTTCTCGAGGATGAAGCTCTTCGCGTATTCGCCGGTCTGGATGTCCTTCAGGCACTGGCGCATCGCGTTCTTGGTGTCCTCGGTGACGACACGCGGCCCGGTCACGTACTCGCCGTATTCGGCGTTGTTCGAGATCGAGTAGTTCATGTTGCCGATGCCGCCTTCGTAGATCAGGTCGACGATCAGCTTGAGCTCGTGCAGGCACTCGAAGTAGGCCATCTCGGGCGCGTAGCCGGCTTCCACCAGCGTCTCGAAACCGGCCTTGATCAGCTCGACGGTGCCGCCGCAGAGAACCGCCTGTTCGCCGAACAGGTCGGTCTCGGTCTCTTCGCGGAAGCTGGTCTCGATGATGCCGGCCTTGCCGCCGCCATTGGCCGCGGCGTAGGACAGCGCCAGATCGCGCGCCTTGCCCGACTTGTCGGCGTGCACCGCGATCAGGTGCGGCACGCCGCCACCCTGCTTGTAGGTGTTGCGCACGGTGTGGCCCGGGGCCTTGGGCGCGACCATCCAGACGTCGAGGTCGGCGCGCGGCACGACCTGGTTGTAGTGGACGTTGAAGCCGTGGGCGAACGCGAGCGAAGCGCCTTCGCGGATGTTGGGCTCGACTTCGCTCGCGTAGACGCCGGCGATCTGCTCGTCGGGCAGCAGGATCATGACGACGTCGGCGGCCTTCACGGCCTCCGCGACCTCGGCGACCTTCAGGCCGGCGCCCTCGGCCTTGGCCCAGCTGGCGCCGCTGCGGCGCAGGCCGACGGTGACCTTGCAGCCGCTGTCGTTCAGGTTCTGGGCGTGGGCGTGGCCTTGCGAGCCATAGCCGATGATGGTGACGTTCTTGCCCTTGATGAGGCTCAGGTCGGCGTCCTTGTCGTAATAGACCTTCATTGGGTTCTCCGTTCTCTAGTCAGACGCCCGGCCGCTAATGGCCAGGCAGGTTTCCGGGCGATGGGCGGCCGCTGAGGGCCGCCGGGGCGCCGCCTCAGATTCGAAGGATCCGCTCGCCGCGACCGATGCCGCTGGCGCCGGTGCGCACAGTTTCGAGGATCGCCGCTCGGTCGATCGCGAGCAGGAAGGCGTCGAGCTTGCCCGAGTCGCCGGTCAGCTCGATCGTGTAGCTCTTCTCGGTGACGTCGATGATGCGGCCGCGGAAGATCTCGGCCATGCGCTTCATCTCCTCGCGCTCCTTGCCGACGGCGCGCACCTTGATCAGCATGAGCTCGCGCTCGACAAAGCTGCCTTCGGTCAGGTCGACGACCTTGACGACCTCGATCAGCCGGTTCAGATGCTTGGTGATCTGCTCGATGACCTCGTCGCTGCCGGTGGTGACGATCGTCATGCGCGACATCGACGGGTCCTCGGTCGGGGCGACCGTCAGGCTCTCGATGTTGTAGCCGCGCGCCGAGAAGAGCGCGACCACCCGCGACAGGGCGCCGGCCTCGTTCTCGAGCAGCACCGCGATGATGTGTTTCATGGTCTTCGTCCTGCGCGGATCCCCGAGCCGACGGCGGTAACCGCCGGCCCTTCACCACGCTGTTCGATCGGTTGATGGGGAATGCCGAAGCTGTAGCCGGAGTCGGCCGTGCCGGTCGGCGGCGGCGCGGTAACGCCGTCGCCGCCTGCGCGGCCCGCGCCGGTCACAGGTCTTCGGACTTGAGCTGCATCTCGCTGATGCCCTTGCCCGCATGGACCATAGGCCACACGTTCTCGGTCGGGTCGGTGCGCACGTCGACGAAGACGGTGCGGTCCTTGAGCCGCATCGCCTCCTTCAGCGCGCCCTCGACGTCGGCCGGCCGGTCGACGCGGATGCCGACGTGGCCGTAGGCCTCGGCGAGCTTGACGAAGTCGGGCAGC
Organism: Rubrivivax gelatinosus; assembly: GCF_016583785.1. GTDB lineage: Bacteria > Pseudomonadota > Gammaproteobacteria > Burkholderiales > Burkholderiaceae_C > Rubrivivax > Rubrivivax gelatinosus_B. The sequence goes on from NZ_NRRU01000010.1 coordinate 30,940, forward strand.
GCGTCCATGTAGCTGTGCGAGTAGCGGCCGCCGTAGATCAGCTCCTGCCACTGCCGCACCATGCCCAGGTAGCGGTTGTTCAGCGAGACGATCTTCACCGGCGTCTTGTACTGCAGGCAGGTCGACAGCTCCTGGATGCACATCTGGATCGAGCCTTCGCCGGTGATGCAGAAGACGTCCGACTCGGGCTTGGCGAGCTTGACGCCCATCGCGTACGGCAGGCCCACGCCCATCGTGCCCAGGCCGCCGGAGTTGATCCAGCGCCGCGGCTCCTCGAAACCGTAGAACTGCGCCGCCCACATCTGGTGCTGGCCGACGTCGGAGGTGATGTAGGCGTCGCGACCGCGCGTCAGGCGGGCCAGCGTCTGCACCACCATCTGCGGCTTGATCACGTCGTCGCTGGGCTCGTAGGCCAGGCACTCGAGCTTTCGCCACTCGTTGATCTGACCCCACCAGGACGAGATCGCGACCGTATCCGGGCGCGCATGCGACTCCTTGATCTGCGTGATCAGTTCCTGCAGCACGTCCTTGACGTCGCCGACGATCGGGATGTCCACGCGCACGCGCTTGGAGATCGACGAGGGGTCGATGTCGACGTGGATGATCTTGCGCTCGACCTGGGCGAAGTGCGCCGGGTTGCCGATGACGCGGTCGTCGAAGCGGGCACCGACCGCCAGCAGCACGTCGCAGTGCTGCATCGTCATGTTGGCCTCGTAGGTGCCGTGCATGCCGAGCATGCCGAGGAACTTCGGGTCGCTGGCGGGGATGGAGCCGAGGCCCATCAGCGTGTTCGTGACCGGGAAGCCCAGCAGGTCGGCGAGCTGGCGCAGCTCCTGCGACGCCTCGCCGAGCACGACACCGCCGCCGGTGTAGATGTAGGGGCGCTTGGCCTGCAGCAGCAGCTGCACGGCCTTGCGGATCTGGCCGCTGTGGCCCTTGCGCACCGGGTTGTACGAGCGCAGCTCGATGGTCTGCGGGTACTGGAAGGCGGCCGTGTTCAGCGACACGTCCTTGGGCACGTCGACGACGACCGGACCGGGGCGGCCGGTGCGCGCGATGTGGAAGGCCTTCTTCATCGTCGAGGCCAGGTCGCGCACGTCCTTCACCAGGAAGTTGTGCTTGACGACCGGGCGCGTGATGCCGACGGTGTCGCACTCCTGGAAGGCGTCCATCCCGATCGCCGAGGTCGGCACCTGACCGGTGATGATGACCATCGGGATCGAGTCCATGTAGGCCGTCGCGATGCCGGTGACGGCATTCGTGACACCCGGGCCCGAGGTGACGAGCGCGACGCCGACGTTGCCGGTGGCGCGGGAATAGCCGTCGGCGGCATGCACCGCGGCCTGTTCGTGGCGTACCAGGACGTGCTGGATGCTGTCCTGCTTGTACAGCGCGTCGTAGATGTAGAGGACCGAGCCGCCCGGGTAGCCCCAGAGGTACTTGACCCCTTCGGCCTGCAGGCAACGGACCAGGATTTCAGCGCCGTTGAGCACGGCGGGAGGAGAAGACGGTTGTGCCGATGCGGCACGCTTGACTTCCGCGGCGGAGATGTCCATTTCCGAACCTTTGCGAATTTCTCTGACGAAAATCCATCGGTGCTCCTCCTCGCGCCCTCGTGAGGCGGACTTGGAACTGCGCGCGGTCTGAGAACTGGCGTCCGGGTCGGACGCCGAGCGAGACCCAAAAGAGCGTTGTGCGACCGAGGATTATGCACCGGGGGCGCGCGCCGCCCCGGCGCGGTGCCTGCGGGGCCTGGGCGCGTGCATAATCCGCCGCGCCCGAACCGGGCGCCGCCCGTTCCGCCCCCGCGTTGGCATCCGACAAAGAACTCTCCGACTTCCTGAAGAGCGTCGAACGACGCGCGTTCAAGCGCGCGGCGTTTGCCGTTCGTGACGAGGATGCCGCGCTGGACATCGTCCAGGACGCGATGATCCGGCTCGCCGAGAAGTATCCGGACCGGCCGGCGTCGGAATTCCCGATGCTGTTCCAGCGCATCCTGTCCAACGCGACGATGGACTGGTTCCGGCGCCGCAAGGTGCGCAACGCCGTCGTCCAGAACATGTCGGACCTCGAAGGCGACGACGCCGACGGCGACTTCGACCTGCTCGAGACGCTGCAGGTTGCCGAGGACACGATGGGCACCGAAAGTGCCGCCGACGCGGTCTCGCGGGACCAGATCTTGCGTCATATCGAACACGAGGTGGCCGAACTGCCCGCCCGTCAACGCGAGGCCTTCCTGCTGCGTTACTGGGAGGAGTTCGACGTGGCCGAGACCGCGGCGGTCATGGGGTGTTCGGAGGGCAGCGTCAAGACCCACTGCTCCCGTGCCGTGCACGCACTGGCCAAGGCCCTTCGGCTCAAGGGAATCGCGCCATGACCAAGTCCACTTTCACCGACGCCGACGTTCTGCGTGCGCGCTTTGCGGCACGCATCGCGTCCGCACTGACCGAGCGTGCGGATGAACTGCCGCACGACCTGAACGAACGCCTGCGCGTGGCCCGCGAGCAGGCGGTCGCCCGGGCGCGCCTGGTGCGGCGAGAGGCGACGGCCGACGCGATCGTCTTCGTCTCGGGCGGTGTCGCCGCCCGTACCGGCCCGCGCTGGTGGCAGCGGCTGGCGGTCGTGCTGCCGCTGCTGGTGCTCGTCGCCGGGCTGGCGCTGATCCGCGAGCACAGCCTGCGCGAGCAGATCGTGGCCGCCGCCGACATCGACAGCGTGCTGCTGGCCGACGATCTGCCGCCGTCCGCCTACTCCGATCCCGGATTCGCCGAGTTCCTGAACACCCAGCAACCGTGATCCTGCGCCCGGTCGCCTTCGCCGCCCTGATCCTGTCGGCCGCGCTTGCCGCGTCTGTGCCCGCTCGGGCCGCCGAGTCAGGCCCCACCTGGAGCCAGCTGACGCCGGCGCAGAAGCAGGCGCTGGCGCCGCTGCAGAAGGACTGGCCGGCGATCGACCCGACCGGCAAGGACCGCTGGCTGACGGTGGCCGCGCGCTTCCCGAAGATGGGCGAGGCAGAGCGCAAGCGGGTGCAGGAACGCATGGGCGCCTGGACGCGGCTCAGCCCGAGCGAACGCGCCCAGGCACGGCTGCAGTTCCAGCAGGCGCGCCAGTACTCCGCCGAAGACCGCCAGGCCCGCTGGGAGGCCTACCAGGCGCTGCCCGACGACCAGCGCAAGAAGCTCGCCGAACGCGCCACCCCGAAACAACGGGCCGCATCGGGCCCGCGCGACGACGACGACGGCAAACCCAAGCGCAACATCGTCGCGCCGCTGCGCAAGCAGCAGGTGAAGGCGGTCGCGCCGGCGGTGATCCAGGCCGCGCCGGGCGCAACGACGACGCTGATGTCCTCGCCGCCGTCTTCGCCGGCCTACCACCAGTCCGGCATGCCGAAGATCATCGCGACCGACGGCTTCGTGAACCCGCAGACACTGCTGCCGCGGCGCGGCCCCCAGGGCGCTGCGGTACGCTCGCAGGCTGCTTCGGAACCGCGTTAGCCCCTTCGAATGATTTCTCTGCCCCCCGCCACGGGTGATCACAGCACCCCGGCGCTGGTTCGCCGTGTCGCCTGCTTCGTCTACGAGGGCGTGCTGCTCTTCGGCATCGTGATGGCGGCCGGCATCGCCTATTCGCTCGCGACCGACCAGCGCAGCGCGCTGCAGGGCCAGCTCGGGCTGCAGCTCTTCGTCTTCGCCGTCTTCGGCCTGTACTTCGTCTGGTTCTGGACACGCACCGGCCAGACGCTGGCGATGCAGACCTGGCACATCCGCCTGGTGCAGCGCGACGGCCAGCCGGTGGCGCTGGCGCGCGCCGTCGCGCGCTACCTCGTCTGCTGGGTCTGGTTCCTGCCGTGGCTGGCCATCGCCCATGTCGCCGGCCTGCGCAGCAACGGCGCCGTCTTCGGCCTGCTGTGCGCCGGCATCGCCCTGTGGGCGCTGTTGTCGCGCCTGCACCCGGACCGCCAGTTCTGGCACGACGCGCTCTGCGGCACGCGGCTGATCACCTGGCGCGCCAAACCCAAGGACTGAACATGGCCGACAGCAGCCCGCCACCACCGCTGCAGCGCCCCGACGGCGCGAGCCGCGCGTCCAACCCACACAAAGGACGCACCGGCCTGGAACGCATCCGGCGCGCAGCCGGTTATTCCGCGGCCGGACTGGCGGCCGCTTTCCGTGGCGAGAGCGCCTTCCGCCAGGAGGTCTTCGCCGCCACGCTGATGCTGCCGGCGGCCTTCTGGATCGGCCGCGGCTGGGTCGAGATCTCGCTGCTGGCCGGCAGCGTGCTGCTGGTGCTGGTGGTCGAGCTGTTGAACTCGGCGATCGAAGCGGTCGTCGACCGCGTCGGTTTCGAACTGCACGAACTCTCCAAGCGCGCCAAGGACCTGGGCAGCGCCGCCGTCATGCTGTCGCTGCTGCTGGCAGGCGGCATCTGGATCGGGGCGCTCTGGCAGCGCCTGGCCTGAGCTTCAGCCGACGGCCACTGGCCAGAGGACGACGTGACGGGCGGGCGCTGAGACAATCGGCGCGATGAACGACACCGCGCCCCCGCCCTTCACCGTCTGCGTCTACTGCGGCTCGCGCCATGGGCGCAACACCGCCTACACCGAAGCCGCGCGTGCGCTCGGCCGCTCCATCGGCGGGCGCGGCTGGCAGCTCGTCTATGGCGGCGGCAAGGTCGGGCTGATGGGCGAAGTCGCCGACAGCGTGCTCGCCACTGGCGGCCGCGTCGTCGGCGTGATCCCCGAGTCGCTGATGCAGCGCGAGGTCGGGCACCGCGGCCTGAGCGAGCTGCACGTCGTGCCGACGATGCACAAACGCAAGCAGATGATGGCCGAACGCGCCGACGCCTTTGTCGCCCTGCCCGGCGGCATCGGCACGCTGGAGGAGCTGTTCGAGGTCTGGACCTGGCGCCAGCTCGGCTACCACGACCAGCCGGTCGGCCTGCTCAACGTCGACGGTTTCTACGACGGCCTGCTCGCCTTCATGCAGAAGACCGTCGACGAGGGTTTTTTGTCGACGGCGCAGCAGGCGGTGCTGCAGGTCGGCTCCGACCCGGTGGCGCTGCTCGACCATCTGGCCGAACTGGCGCACCGCGCCGGCGGCCCGGATCACTTCGGCGGCATCTGAGGCCCGGAGGGCTCGCCACCCGGGTGGCGGCGCCTGAAAACGACGCGGGGCGCCCAGGCGCCCCGCGGTGTCTGCCCGGCCGCTGCGGCCGGGGCGCGTGTCAGACCGCCGATTCGTCGGTCTCGCCGGTGCGGATGCGCACCACCTGCTCGACCGGGGTGACGAAGATCTTGCCGTCGCCGATCTTGCCGGTCTTGGCGGCCTTGACGATGGCGTCGATGGCGCGGTCGACGTCGGCGTCCTTGACGACGACCTCGATCTTCACCTTGGGCAGGAAGTCGACGACGTATTCGGCACCGCGATAAAGCTCGGTGTGGCCCTTCTGACGGCCGAAACCCTTGACTTCGGTGACCGTCAGACCCGAGACGCCGACCTCGCCCAGGGCTTCGCGGACTTCTTCGAGCTTGAACGGCTTGATGACGGCTGTGATCTGCTTCATGCGGGAAACTCCGGGGAAGGTCTATGGACTATCGGGAATTTAAGCACGGAACTTCGACGTGATGGGATAACGCCAGTCGCGTCCGAACGCCCGATGGGTGATGCGGATGCCCACCGGCGACTGGCGCCGCTTGTACTCGTTGATCTTGATGAGCCGCGTGACCCGTTCGACGTCGGCGCGCTCGAAGCCGGCAGCGACGATCTGCTCGACGCTCTGGTCCTCTTCCATGTAGCGCGCAAGGATCGCGTCCAGCACCTCGTAGGGCGGCAGGCTGTCCTGGTCGGTCTGGTCGGGGCGCAGTTCGGCCGAGGGCGGCCGCGTGATGATGCGCGGCGGGATCACCTCGGCGCCCTGGTCGTTGCGCCAGTTCGCGAGCCGGTAGACCAGCGTCTTGGCGACGTCCTTGATGACCGCAAAACCACCCGCCATGTCGCCGTAGAGCGTGCAGTAGCCGGTCGCCATCTCGCTCTTGTTGCCGGTGGTCAGCACGATCGCGCCAGTCTTGTTGGACAGCGCCATCAGCAGCGTGCCGCGGATGCGCGCCTGCAGGTTCTCTTCGGTCGTGTCCTCGGCCAGGCCGGCGAACTGCGGCGAAAGCGCCGTGCGGAAGGCGTCGAACATCGGCGCGATGTCGATCTCGTCGTAGCGCACGCCCAGGCGTGCGGCCATGTCGCGTGCGTCGATCCAGGAGATGTCGGCGGTATAGGGTGAGGGCATCATCACCGCACGCACCTTGTCGGCACCGAGCGCGTCGACGGCGACGGCCAGCACCAGAGCCGAGTCGATGCCGCCGGACAGGCCGATGATCGCGCCCGGAAAACCGTTCTTGCCGAGGTAGTCGCGCACGCCGGTGACGAGTGCGCCCCAGGCCTGCGCCTCCAGGCCCGGGGCCTCGGCGACCGGGCCGCGGGGCAGGCCGTCGGCGTCGATGTCGACCAGCAGCAAGTCTTCGGCGAAGGTGGCGGCACGCGCCGCGACCTCGCCAGCGGCGTCGAGCGCGAACGAGGCGCCGTCGAAAACGACCTCGTCCTGGCCGCCGACGAGGTGGGCAAACAGCAGCGGCAGGCCGACGTCGCGCGCACGTTCGGCCATGCGGGCCTGGCGCTCCTCGGCCTTGCCGAGGTGGAAGGGCGAGGCGTTGAGCACGCACAGCACCTGGGCCCCGGCTTCGCGCGCCAGGCGCGCCGGCTCGTCGAACCAGGCGTCCTCGCAGATCACGACGCCGAAACGCCGCCCGGCGCAGTCGAACACCAGCGGCCCGAGGCCGGCGTCGCGGCCGGAGACGAAATAGCGGCGTTCGTCGAAGACCTGGTAGTTGGGGAGTTCGCGCTTGCAGTAGCTCGCCTGCACCCGGCCCCCTGCCAGCAGCGAGGCCGCGTTGTAGCGCTGCTGCACCGTCACCGACTTCGTCCTAATATCGCCGCGCTCGCCGAACTGGTGCGGGTGCCCGACCAGCAGATGCAGCCCTTCGCAGTCCCGCAAGTCCTCGGCCAGCGCCGCCAGCGTCTGGGCGCACGCCTGCATGAACGCCGGGCGCAGCAGCAGGTCTTCGGGTGGGTAGCCGGTCAGCGCCAGTTCGGGCGCGATGACCAGCGAAGCGCCCTGCGCATGGGCGCGGCGGGCGGCGTCGGCGATGCGACGGGCGTTGCCGGCGAGGTCGCCGACGGTGGCGTTGATCTGGGCCAGCGCGACTCTCATCTACGGCTCCGCTGAATGTCACGAGGGCTCACGGGACACGATTATCACATCGGGGTCGAGACCGATCCGCGGCGGCTGGATGCGCGCGCCTGGAATGCGCTGCTCGACAGCCAGCCGGCGCCGACCCCGTTCCTGCGCCTCGAGTACCTGGCCGCGCTGCACGCATCGGCCAGTGCGGTGCCGGACACCGGCTGGGGGGCGCAGTTCCTGACCGTGCACCGCGGCGCCGAACTCGTCGCCGCCGCGCCGCTGTATGTGAAGAGCCATTCCTACGGCGAATACGTCTTCGACTGGGCCTGGGCCGACGCCTACCGCCGCCACGGCCTGGCCTACTACCCCAAGCTGCTCGGCGCGGTGCCGTTCACGCCGGTGCCGGGCACGCGGCTGCTGGCGTGCGACGACGCCGGGCGCGACCTGCTGGTCGCCGCGATGCGCCAGCTCGCGCTCGACGCCGGGCTGTCGTCGGCGCACGTGCTCTTCGTCGACGACACCGACCGCGCCGCGTTCGAACGCGCCGGCTGGATGCTGCGCGAGAACCTGCAGTTCCACTGGACGCAGGACCGGGAACGGCCGGTGGCCGACTTCGACGAGCTGCTGGCACGGCTGCAGCGCGAGAAACGCAAGAAGATCCAGCAGGAGCGGCGCCGGGTCGCCGAACTCGGCGTCGAGTTCACGGCGCACGAGGGCGAGGCGATAGACGCCGGGCTCTGGGATTTCTTCCACCGCTGCTACACGCTGACCTACGCGGCGCACCACTCGACGCCCTATCTCACACGCGACTTCTTCGCCCGCATGCAATCGACGATGGCGCAGAACTGGCTGCTGTTCGTCGGCCGGCGCGAGGGCCGGCCGGTGGCGGCGTCGCTGATCGCGATCGACCGCGAGCGCGGCAGCGCCTGGGGGCGCTACTGGGGCTGCGTCGAGCCGCTGCCCTTCGTGCACTTCGAAGCCTGCTACTACCAGCCGCTGGCCTGGTGCCTACGCGAAGGTTTCCTGCGTTTCGAGGGCGGCGCCCAGGGTGAACACAAGATGGCGCGCGGCCTGCTGCCGGTACGCACGAGTTCGGCGCACTGGCTGCGCGACGAACGTTTTGCCGGCGCGGTGGCCGAGTTCCTCGCCCGCGAGGGCGAAGGCGTCGAGGCCTGGGCGGACGAACTGCGCGAGCGCAGCCCGTTCAAGCGCGACGCCGCGACCGGCTGAACGCGGCCGATCAGGCCGGCGTGTTGGCCTTGGTCCAGTTGATCATGCCGATGCGCACTTCCTCGCGCGCGGCGTCCGGGCCTTCCCAGCCCAGCACCTTGACCCACTTGCCTTCCTCGAGGTCCTTGTAGTGCTCGAAGAAGTGCTGGATCGCCTTCAGGCGCGCCGGGTTCAGGTCCTCGGGCTTCTTCCAGGCTTCGTACAGCGACAGGATCTTGGGCGTGGGCACGGCCAGCAGCTTGTTGTCGCCGCCGGCTTCGTCGTTCATCTTCAGCATGCCGATCGCGCGGCAGGTCACGACCACGCCCGGGATCAGCGGCACCGGCGTGATGACGAGCACGTCGACCGGGTCGCCGTCGTCGGCCAGCGTGTTGGGCACGTAGCCGTAGTTGCACGGGTAATGCATCGCCGTGCTCATGAAGCGGTCGACGAAGAGCGCCCCGGTGTCGTGGTCGACCTCGTACTTGATCGGATCGGCGTTCATCGGGATCTCGATGATCACGTTGAACTGGTCCGGCGCGTTCGGACCGGGCGTCACGTTGTGCAGGCTCATGCGACTGTCTCGGTGTGGAGAAAAAGAAGAGGAAAAGAGGGAGAACGATCGGGGCGCGATTCTAGGCGCCACGCTTGCCAGCCCCTGACGCCCGCCGGCGTTGACCCCGATCATGCGGCCACTCGGACATAGGAAAACCCCCAACCGAGCGTGATAGCCTTCACATAGCATGCCGCGCCAGCCGCCCCGACAGCGCCCGGGCGGCGTGTCCGAGATAGAGAGAAGAGACTAGACCCGAACGAGAGGAAGGAGCTCTTTCCATGACGACGAATTTGGCGCTGTACATAGCGCTGGGGTGCGGCCTGGCAGCCGTGCTCTATGGGTTCATCCAGAGGGGATGGATCCTCGCCCAGGATGCCGGCAATGCACGCATGCAGGAAATTGCCGGGGCCATCCAGCAAGGCGCGGCAGCGTATCTGGCACGGCAATACAAGACGATTGCGATCGTCGGCGCGGTTCTCGCGGTCCTGATCTTCTTCTTCCTCGGCGGCCTGACGGCCGCCGGGTTCGTTTTGGGGGCCGTACTTTCGGGTGCCTGCGGCTTCATCGGCATGAACGTCTCGGTGCGCGCCAACGTGCGCACCGCACAGGCGGCCACCAAAGGCATAGGCCCGGCGCTCGACGTCGCCTTCAAGGGCGGCGCCATCACCGGCATGCTCGTCGTCGGCCTGGGGCTGCTCGGCGTCTCGCTGTTCTTCTGGTTCCTCAGCGGCGGCACGCAGGCCGACGCGGCGACGCTCAAGCCGCTGCTGGGCCTGGCCTTCGGCTCGTCGCTGATCTCGATCTTCGCGCGCCTGGGCGGCGGCATCTTCACCAAGGGCGCCGACGTCGGCGCCGACCTGGTGGGCAAGGTCGAAGCCGGCATCCCCGAGGACGACCCGCGCAACCCGGCGGTGATCGCCGACAACGTCGGCGACAACGTCGGCGACTGCGCCGGCATGGCGGCCGACCTGTTCGAGACCTATGCCGTGACGCTGATCGCGGCGATGGCACTGGGCGCCCTGTTGCTGCCCAACGCGACGCTGGCCGCGGCGGTGTATCCGCTGGTGCTGGGCGGCGTCTCGATCATCGCCTCGATCATCGGCTGCGCCTTCGTCAAGGCCAGCCCCGGCATGAAGAACGTGATGCCGGCGCTGTACAAGGGCCTGGTCGTCGCCGGCGCCATCTCGCTGGTGTTCTTCTTCTTCGTCACGCGGCTGGTGATGCCCGACGATGCGCTCGGCGCGGGCACGCAGATGCGGCTGTTCGGCGCCTGTGTCGTCGGCCTGGTGCTGACGGCGGCGATGGTCTGGGTCACCGAGTACTACACCGGCACGCAGTTCAAGCCGGTGCAGCACGTCGCGCAGGCCTCGACCACCGGCCACGGCACGAACATCATCGCCGGCCTGGGCGTCAGCATGAAGTCCACCGCCTGGCCGGTGATCTTCGTCTGCATCGCGATCTACAGCGCCTTCGCGCTGGCCGGCCTGTACGGCATCGCGATCGCCGCGACCTCGATGCTGAGCATGGCCGGCATCGTCGTCGCGCTCGACGCCTACGGCCCGATCACCGACAACGCCGGCGGCATCGCCGAGATGTCGGGCCTGCCCGACAGCGTGCGCGACATCACCGACCCGCTGGACGCCGTCGGCAACACGACCAAGGCCGTGACCAAGGGCTACGCGATCGGCTCGGCGGGCCTGGCCGCGCTGGTGCTGTTCGCCGACTACACCCACGCGCTGGAAGCGCGCGGCATGTCGCTGTCCTTCGACCTGAGCGACCACCGCGTCATCGTCGGCCTGTTCATCGGCGGCCTGATCCCCTACCTGTTCGCGTCGATGGCGATGGAAGCCGTCGGCCGCGCCGCCGGTTCGGTCGTCGTCGAGGTGCGGCGCCAGTTCCGCGACATCAAGGGCATCATGGAAGGCACCGCGAAGCCCGAATACGGCACCGCGGTCGACATGCTGACCACCGCGGCGATCAAGGAGATGATCGTGCCGTCGCTGCTGCCGGTCGTGGCACCGATTCTGGTCGGCATGCTGCTCGGCCCGGCGGCGCTGGGCGGCCTGCTGATGGGCACCATCGTCACCGGCATCTTCGTCGGCATCTCGATGTGCACCGGCGGCGGCGCCTGGGACAACGCGAAGAAGCTGATCGAAGAAGGCTTCACCGACGCCAACGGCGTGCTGCACAAGAAGGGCAGCGAAGCGCACAAGGCGGCGGTGACGGGCGACACCGTCGGCGATCCCTACAAGGACACCGCCGGCCCGGCCGTCAACCCGCTGATCAAGATCATCAACATCGTCGCGCTGCTGATCGTGCCGTTGCTGCCGATGGCCAGCAACCCGGCCAAGGCCACGCACGTCGAGCCGGCCGCCGTCGTGCAGCCGGCCGAGAGCCTCGCCGCGCCGGCCACGCTGCCGGTGGAGCCGGCCGCACTGGCGGCTTCGCAGTAAGCTCGCGGTCTTTCCCGCATGTGCCGGCGCCCTCGGGGCGCCGGCCTTTTTTGTCGATGTCCGATTCGCCCCACGAAGGCCTGCGCAATCCCGATCTGCCGCGGTATCGCCCGCTGTCGAGGCAGCGTCGGCTGCTGATCTTCGCGCTCGCGATCGCCACCGCGGTCACCGTCGTCTCGATGCTGATCGACCCGCCGGGCCGCCCCGAGCATCCGCGCGACGCACAGGTGCGCGAATGCCCGACCGGCCGCGGCGTGCACTGCGTCGGCGGCACGGCCCAGGTGCTGCTGATCGCGCCGCAAAGCGGCGCCTCCGCCGCCGCTTCGGCACCCTGAGCCCCGACGCCGTCCGCGCCAGCGTGTCCCAGGTCACCGACGCGGGCGGCGGCTGCGGGTTCCAATCAGGTGGTCGCTCCTGCCCTGCCCCCGACCGCCACCGATGACAGACCCACGCCCGCCCCGTTCCCGCACCGCCGCCGTTCCACAGGGGCGCGCGCGGCGGCTGCTGCATTTCGGGCGTGCGGTCGGTGAACTGGCGGCCGGCGCCGCCGCCGAAGGCCTGTCGCGGCTGGCGCGCGGCCAGATGCCGCAGGTCTCGCGCATGGTGCTGACACCCGGCAACGCCAGGCGGCTGGCGACGCGGCTGTCGCAGCTGCGCGGCGCGGCGATGAAGTTCGGCCAGCTGATGTCGATGGACGGCCACGGCGTGCTGCCGCCGCAGTTCACCGAACTGCTGGGCGGGCTGCGCGACCGTGCGCACGTGATGCCGGCCTCGCAGCTGGCCGAGGTGCTGGAGCGCGAATACGGCGTCGGCTGGCACCGGCGCTTTCGCAGCTTCAGCTTCGAGCCGATCGCCGCCGCATCCATCGGCCAGGTGCACCGCGCCGTCACGCACGACGGCCGCGAGCTGGCGCTGAAGATCCAGTACCCGGGCGTGCGCGAGAGCATAGACAGCGACGTCTCCAACCTCGCGCTGCTGGCGAAGACGCCGGGCCTGGTGCCCTCGGGCCTGGACCCGGCGCCGCTGTTCGAACGGGTGCGCCGCGTGCTGCACCAGGAGACCGACTACGTCGCCGAGGCGCGCGCGCTCACCGAGTACCGCGAGCGCCTGGGAGCAGACGAACTCTTCGTCGTGCCCGAGGTCGACGCCGAGCATTCGACCGCCAGCATCCTGGCGACGAGTTTCCAGCCCGGCGAGGCCATAGACCGCCTCGCCGAGCCTGGCGTGCCGCAGGCGCACCGCGACCGCATCGCGCACGCGCTGTGCCGCCTGGTCGTGCGCGAGATCTTCGAGCTGCGCCTGGTGCAGACCGACCCGAACTTCGCCAACTACCTCTACGACGCGAAGACGCAGCGCGTCGCGCTGCTGGACTTCGGCGCGACGCAGACGGTGAGCCTGCAGCGCGTGGAGCACCTGCGCGCGCTCGGCCGCGCGATGCGCGACCAGGACCACGACGCGATGTCCCGGGCCGCGCGGCGTGCGGGTTTCATCGCCGAGAGCGATCCGCCGGAGCAGGCGCGCCAGGTCGTCGACCTGATCCTGATGATCGGCGAGCCGCTGGCGCAGGACAGGCTGTTCGACTTCGCCGCCTCGGAGCTGTTCAAGCGCAGCTTCGAAGCCGGCCGCGACCAGTATTTCGGCAGCGGCTTCTCGCACGCGCCGCCGCCGGACCTGGTGTTCCTGCAGCGCAAGATGGTCGGCGTCTTCATGCTGTGCACGCGGCTCAAGGCGCGCGTGAACCTGGCACGGCTGTTCGGCGAACAGCTCTGAGGCCTCAGGCGCAGAGCCGCCGGCGCATGCCCAGCCATTCGTTGCCGGCCAGCGCCGCCAGCACCAGCAGGCCGCCGACGAGCACGCTGGCCTCGGGCGTCTCGCCGGCACCGAGCCAGGCCCAGGTGACGCCGAAGATCACCTCGAGCAGGCCGAGCAGCGACATCTCGGCCGCCGGCAGCACACGCGCCAGCGAGACCGCGATCAGGCAGGGAATGGCGAGCTGGACCGAACCCAGCAGCGCCAGCAGCCCGAGGTCGTGAGCCGAAGCCTGGTAAGGCCAGGCCAGCGGCAGCGTGACGAGGGCCGACAGCGTCGCGCCGATCAGCACCGCGGGCAGCATGTCGCTGCCCGGGTCGTCACGGCGCGACTGCAGGAGGGTCCAGTTCACCGCCGCCGACACCGGCACCGCGAGTGCCACCACCGTGCCCAGCAGGTGGCGGCTGTCGCCGCTCAGCTGCTGGCCGTACATCCAGGCGATGCCGGCACCGGCCAGCGCGATCGCGCCCCAGGTGCGCGCCGGCAGCCGGTGGCCGAGCGTGAAGCGCGCCAGCAGCGCCGTGATCAGCGGGCCGAGTGCCATCGTCACGAGCACGTTGGCGACGCTGGTCAGCGTCAGCGCAACCATGAACGAGGTGTACATCACGGCCCAGCACAGGCCCGACAGCCAGATGATCCGGCCGCCGTCGCGGATGGTGCGCAGGATCTGCGCCGGCCCGCGCAGCCAGGACAGCAGCGCCAGCAGCGCGAGCGCGTTGAAGCCGCTGCGCCAGAACGTGACCTCGAAACTCCGCGCCGCCTCCAGCTGCCGCGTCACCACCCCCGCGATGCTCCACAGCAGGGTGGTGAAGATCATCAGCAGGACGGCGTTGCGGCGTGTCACGGCAGAAACGGAAGACCGGAATGCCCCCAGAGGCTCGCGCAGCGAGCCGGGCAACTACCTGACTAGAGCCCCCCTCCCGGAGGGGGGCTGTGGGGGAGTCGTGCGGAAAGTCGGGACGCCGAAGGGCATCCGGGTTCGCAAGCGCCCGTGTTCAGCTGCCCTCGCGCGAAGCACGCTTGCGATCGTGTTCCTTCAGATGGCGCTTGCGCACCCGGATGCTCTTCGGCGTGATCTCGACCAGCTCGTCGTCGGCGATGAACTCGACGCCGTACTCCAGCGTCAGCTCGATCGGCGGCGTGATCTTGATCGCGTCTTCCTTGCCGCTGACGCGGAAGTTGGTCAGCTGCTTCTGGCGCACGGCGTTGACGACGAGGTCGTTGTCGCGGCTGTGGATGCCGACGATCATGCCTTCGTACACCGGGTCGCCGGGCTTGACGAACATGCGGCCGCGGTCGTCGAGCTTGCCCAGCGCGTAGGTGACGATCTCGCCGTCGTCCATGCTGATCAGCACGCCGTTCTTGCGCCCGGAGATCTCGCCCTTGTAGGCCTCGTAGCCGTCGAAGATGTTGCTGATCAGGCCGGTGCCGCGCGTCAGGTTCATGAACTCGTTGGAGAAGCCGATCAGCCCGCGCGCCGGGATGCGGTACTCGAGCCGCACGCGGCCACGGCCGTCGGTCTCCATGTTGACGAGTTCGCCCTTGCGCTCGCCCAGGGCCTGCATCACGCCGCCCTGGTGCTGGTCCTCGACGTCCACCGTCACCAGTTCGATCGGCTCCTGGCGCTCGCCGCCGTCGTCGTGGAAGACGACGCGCGGCTTGCTCACCGCCAGCTCGTAGCCTTCGCGGCGCATGTTTTCCAGCAGGATGGTCAGGTGCAGTTCGCCGCGGCCCGAGACCTCGAAGATGCCGTCCTCGCCGGACTCCTTGACGCGCAGCGCGACGTTGCTTTGCAGTTCCTTCTGCAGCCGGTCCCAGATCTGGCGGCTGGTGACGTACTTGCCTTCGCGGCCGGCCAGCGGGCTGGTGTTGACGCAGAAGTTCATCGTCAGCGTCGGCTCGTCGACCTTGAGCATCGGCAGCGGCTGCGGGTTCGCCGGGTCGGTCAGCGTCGCGCCGATGGGCACGTCGTCGATGCCGTTGACGAGCACGATGTCGCCCGGGCCGGCTTCGTCGGCCGTGATGCGCTGCAGGCCTTCGAACTTCAGCACCTGGTTGACGCGGCCCTTGTAGGCACGGCCGTCAGGGCCTTCCATCACGAGCACGTCCTGCGACGGCTTCAAGGTGCCGGCGTTGACGCGGCCGACGCCGATGCGGCCGACGAAGGTCGAGTAGTCGAGCGAGGAAATCTGCAGCTGCAGCGGCGCCGCCGGGTCGCCTTCGTGCGCCGGCACGTGGCTGAGCACGGTCTCGAACAGCGGCGCCATGTCGTTGCCCCAGGCCTCGCCGGCCGCGCCTTCTTCCAGCGACGCCCAGCCGTTCAGGCCCGAGGCGTAGACCACCGGGAAGTCGAGCTGGTCTTCGGTCGCGCCGAGCTTGTCGAACAGGTCGAAGGCGGCGTTGATCACGTAGTCGGGGCGCGAACCCGGCTTGTCGACCTTGTTGACGACGACGATGGGCTTCAGGCCCAGCGCCAGCGCCTTCTTGGTGACGAAGCGCGTCTGCGGCATCGGCCCTTCCTGGGCGTCGATCAGCAGCACGACGCCGTCGACCATCGACAGCGCACGCTCGACCTCGCCGCCGAAGTCGGCGTGCCCCGGGGTGTCGACGATGTTGATGTGCGTGCCCTTCCAGGTCACGGCGCAGTTTTTCGCCAGGATCGTGATCCCGCGCTCGCGTTCGATGTCGTTGCTGTCCATCACGCGTTCGGCGATCTTCTCGTTGTCACGGAAGGTGCCGCTCTGGCGCAGGAGCTGGTCGACGAGCGTGGTCTTGCCGTGGTCGACGTGGGCGATGATGGCGATGTTGCGGATCGGCTGGGTCATGTCAGGCCTCGATGCCGGCGTCGGCGGGCGTGGCGGAAAAGGTGGCAGGGATGCCGAGTTGCGACGCCACTTCGGGCGGGCTCAGCAGGCGATCGGCGATGAGTTCGCCGCAGGTGACGTGGGCGCTGCCGAGAAAGGCGCGCGGATCGGGGCCGTAGACGCGCACGGCGGGCGCGTCGGCATGTTCGGTGCGGCGGCGCTGGCCACTGAGGAAGCGGCCGGCGTCGGCCTCGCCCAGCTGCAGCGCAGGCCAGTCGGCGACGAGGCAGTCCACGGGATGCAGCAGCGCTTCGCGCGCCTCGGGCGTCATCGCCTCGAGTTCGGTGATCGTGACGGCGCCGGCGAGCGTCAACGCGCCGCTGGCCGTGCGGCGCAGCGCCGACAGGTGGGCACCGCAGCCGAGCGCGCGGCCGATGTCCTCGGCCAGCGTGCGCACATAGGTGCCCTTGCTGCAGACCACGTCCAGCACCAGCGTCGGCGCGTTCCATTCGAGCAGCTCGAGCGCGTGGATCGTCACGCGGCGCGGCTCGCGCTCGACCTCGACACCCTGGCGCGCGTATTCGTAGAGCGCGCGGCCCTGGTGCTTGAGCGCCGAGTGCATCGGCGGCAGCTGATCGATCTCGCCGGTGAAACGCGCCAGCACGGCGGCGATCGCGGCGCGGTCGCAGTCGAGCGGGCGCTCCTCGACGACTTCGCCCTCCAGGTCGCCGGTCGTCGTCGTGCGGCCCAAGTGCAGCGTCGCGGTGTAGCGCTTGTCGGCGTCCAGGCTGGCCTGCGAGAACTTGGTCGCGGCGCCGAAACACAGCGGCAGCAGCCCCGTGGCCAGCGGGTCCAGCGTGCCGGTGTGGCCGCCCTTCTCCGCGCGCAGCAGGCCCTTGGCCTTCTGCAGCGCGTCGTTGCTCGTCCAGCCGATCGGCTTGTCGAGCAGCAGCACGCCGTGCAAGGGCCGGCGTGGCAGCCGCGGCGCGCGAGCGCCCCTCACCCAGCCCCTCTCCCCCTGCGGGGGCGAGGGGGGAAAACCGGACGCGGCATCACCCGCTCTCCCGCTTGCGGGAGAGGGCTGGGGCGACGGCAGCCGGCGTTCCACCGCGTCATCCCTCACTCGGCGTCGTCCTTCGCCCGCGTGGCATTCGCCTTCACGATCAGAGCGGACAGGTCGGCGGCGCGTTCGGTCGTGCGGTCGAAATGGAAATGCAGCGTCGGCACGGTGTGGATGGACAGCCGCTTGAACAGGCCGTTGCGCAGGAAACCCGCGGCTTCGTTCAACGCCTCGGCGCTGTCCTCGGCGCTGCCCACCAGCACCGAAAAGTAGACCTTCGCATGGGCATAGTCGGGCGAGACCTCGATGCTGTTGATCGTCACCATGCCGATGCGCGGGTCCTTCAGCTCGCGGATCAGCTCGGCCAGATCACGCTGGATCTGGTCGGCGACGCGGAAGCTGCGGTTGATGGGGGCTTTCTTGTGACGCATCGGGATGCTCCAAAAAACACGCGACCCCGCCAAGGCGGGGCCGCTCGCGATCGAGGTCGGGTCAGCGCGCCCTCGCCCGGCACGGCGGCCGGGCGGGAGCGAAGGGGACTCACAGGGTCCGCGCGACTTCCTTGACTTCGAAGACTTCGAGCTGATCGCCTTCGCGGATGTCGTTGTAGTTCTTCAGCTTGATACCGCACTCGAAGCCTTCCTTGACTTCGCGCACGTCGTCCTTCAGACGCTTCAACGACTCGATCTCGCCGGTGTAGATCACGACGTTGTCGCGCAGCAGGCGGAAGCGGGCGTTGCGCGTGACCTGGCCGGCCGTGACCATGCAGCCTGCAACCGTGCCGATCTTGCTCGCAACGAACACCAGGCGGATCTCGGCGGTGCCGATGATTTCCTCGCGCTGCTCGGGTGCCAGCATGCCGGCCATCGCCGCCTTCACATCGTCGACCGCGTCGTAAATGATGTTGTAGTAGCGGATGTCGACGCCGTTGCCTTCGGCCAGCTTGCGCGCGCCGGCATCGGCCCGCGTGTTGAAGCCGATGACCACCGCCTTCGACGCGATCGCCAGGTTGACGTCGCTTTCGCTGATGCCGCCGACCGCCGCATGCACGATCTGCACCTTGACCTCGGAGGTCGAGAGCTTCTGCAGGCTCTGCGCCAGTGCTTCCTGCGAGCCCTGGACGTCGGCCTTGATGATCAGCGGCAGCGTCTGCGCGGCGTCGGCGAGCTGGTCGAACATGTTCTCCAGCTTCGATGCCTGCTGGCGTGCCAGCTTGACATCGCGGTACTTGCCCTGGCGGAAGGTGGCGATCTCGCGCGCCCGGCGTTCGTCGGTCAGCACGATGAACTCGTCGCCGGCCTGCGGAACCTCGGTCAGGCCCTGGATCTCCACCGGCATCGACGGGCCGACCAGCTCGGTGTTCTTGCCGTCCTCGTCGAGCATCGCGCGGACCCGGCCGTAGCTGGAGCCGGCGAGCACGACGTCGCCCTTCTTCAGCGTGCCGCTCTGCACCAGCACCGTGGCCACCGGGCCGCGGCCCTTGTCCAGGCGCGCTTCGATGACCAGGCCGCGGGCGGCGGCTTCCACCGGCGCCTTCAGCTCCAGCACCTCGGCCTGCAACAGCACCTGCTCGAGCAGCGCATCGACGCCCTGGCCGGTCTTGGCCGACACCTGGACGAAGGGCGAATCACCGCCGAAGTCCTCGGGCACGACGCCTTCGGCGACGAGCTCGCTCTTCACGCGCTCGATGTTGGCGTCGGGCTTGTCGATCTTGTTCAAGGCCACGACGATCGGCACCTTGGCCGCCTTGGCGTGGGCGATCGCTTCCTTGGTCTGCGGCATGACGCCGTCGTCGGCGGCCACGACCAGGATGACGATGTCGGTCGCCTGGGCACCACGGGCACGCATCGCGGTGAACGCCGCGTGGCCCGGGGTGTCGAGGAAGGTGACGACGCCACGCGGCGTCTCGACGTGATAGGCGCCGATGTGCTGCGTGATGCCGCCGGCTTCGCCCGCGGCAACCCGCGCCCGCCGGATGTAGTCCAGCAGCGAGGTCTTGCCGTGGTCGACGTGGCCCATCACGGTGACCACCGGCGGCCGCTGCACCGCTTCGGCGGCGTCGTGGGCGGCGGTCTCTTCCTCGGTGAAGGCTTCCGGGTCGTCCAGCTTGGCGGGGAACGCCTTGTGGCCCATCTCCTCGACGAGGATCATGGCCGTTTCCTGGTCGAGCTGCTGGTTGATCGTGACCATCTGGCCCAGCTTCATCAGCTGCTTGATCAACTCGCTCGCCTTGACGGACATCTTGTGCGCGAGGTCGGCGACGGAAATCGTCTCCGGCACGTGCACTTCCTGGATCTGATGCTCGGGCGGCGGCGTGAAGGTCGAGCTGCCATCGCGGTCGCCACGGCCACCACGCGCACCGCCACGCGGCGCGCGCCAGCCCGGGCGGGCACCGCCGGAGTCGCCGCGCGTCTTCAGCGCCGCACGCTTCTTGGCGGCGTCGTCGGCCCAGCTCGACGAGAGCTTCTCCGACTTGACCTGCTTCTTGTCGCCCGGCTTGGCCGCATTCGCGGTCGTGGCCGGCGCCGGAGCGCCCGGCTTGGCCGCCGGCTTGTGGATCGTGCCCTTGATGGCTTCCTTGGCCGGATCGGGCTTCGGTTCCTCGGGCTTCTTCGCGACCAGCGTCTTGCGCGGCTGCGCCATCATCGCGCGGATGGCGGCGGCTTCGGCCTCGGCGGCCTTGCGCTTGCGTGCCAGTTCGGTCTGGCGCGCGGCGTCCTCGGCGGCCTTGTCGGCAGCCTTGACGACACGCAGCGCCGGCTTGGGCGGCTCGGCCGGCTTGGCGGCTTCGGGCTTGGGCGCCTCGACCGGCTTGGCGGCTTCGACAGGCTTGGCGGCCTCGACCGGCTTGGCGGCTTCGGCAGCGCCGGCCGGCTTGGGCTGTTCGGCCTGGGCCTTGGCGGCGGCTTCGGCAGCGGCCTTGGCAGCAGCCTCTTCGGCAGCGGCCTTGGCGGCGGCTTCAGCTGCAGCCTTGGCGGCGGCTTCGGCGGCGGCCTTGGCCGCGGCCTCGGCGGCTTCACGCGCCAGGCGCTCCTGCTCCTCGCGGCGGCGGCGCTGCTCGGCGAGTTCCTCTTCCTGGCGCCGCAGCGCCTCGGCTTCGGCGCTCGCTTCTTCCTCGCGCCGCTGCAGGTCGAGTTCCTCGGCCGTGGGGCCGGCGGTCATCTCGCTGCCGGGAACGTCATCGCGCTTGACGAAGACACGCTTTTTGCGCACCTCGACCTGGATCGTGCGCGCCTTGCCACTGGCATCGGCTTGCTTGATCTCGGTGGTCGACTTGCGCGTCAAAGTGATCTTCTTGCGCTCGGCGCCGCCGGTGCCATGCGCGGAGCGCAGGAACTCGAGCAGACGCTCCTTGTCCGCATCGGTCAGGGCGTCGTCGGGCGACTTCTTGGCGACGCCGGCCGACTGCAGCTGCTCCAGCAACGCCGCCGTCGGGCGGTTGAGCTGGAGTGCGAACTGGGCGACGGTGGTCACGGCCATGTGGCGGTATTCCTCGGTGTTTTGCAGCGGGCGCGAGCGGTCTAGCAATTCGTTCAAGCCGTAAACCAATGCTCGCGCGCCTTCATGATCAACGCGCGCGCCTGCGCTTCGTCGACGCCGGTGATCTCGACCAACTCGTCGACCGCGAGGTCGGCGAGATCGTCTCGGGTATGGACGCCGCCATCGGAGAGCTTGCCGATCAGCTCGGGCGACAGGAGGTCCAGGTCACGCAGGTCCTGCGAGACCTCGTCGACCTTCTCCTCGCGCTCGATCTCCATCGTCAGCAGCGCATCCTTGGCACGGGTGCGCAATTCCTGGACAGTGTCCTCGTCGAAGGACTCGATCTCCAGCATCTCCTGCAGCGGCACGTAGGCCACTTCCTCGAGGCTGGCGAAACCTTCGGCGATGAGGATGTCGGCGACTTCCTCGTCGACGTCGAGCTTCTCGACGAAGATCTTGCGCACCGACTCGGTCTCGGTGGCCAGCTTGGCCTGCGATTCCTCGGCGGTCATGATGTTGATGCGCCAGCCGGTCAGCTCGGAGGCCAGGCGCACGTTCTGGCCGCCGCGGCCGATGGCGATCGCGAGGTTCTCCTCGTCGACGACCACGTCCATCGCGTGGCGCTCCTCGTCGACGACGATGCTCTGCACGTTCGCCGGCGCCAGCGCGCCGATGACGAACTGCGCCGGGTCTTCCGACCACAGCACGATGTCCACGCGCTCGCCGGCGAGTTCGGTCGTGACGCCATTGACGCGCGAGCCGCGCACACCGACGCAGGTGCCGATCGGATCGACCCGGCGGTCGTGGCTGACGACGGCGATCTTGGCGCGGCTGCCCGAGTCACGGGCGCAGCTCTTGATCTCCAGCAGGCCCTGCTCGATCTCGGGCACTTCCTGCGCGAAGAGTTCGATCATGAAACCCGGGGCGCTGCGCGACAGCATGATCTGCGGGCCGCGCTGCGTCGGGTCGACGCCGAGGATGAAGGCCCGCACGCGGTCGCCCGAGCGCAGGTTTTCCTTCGGGATCATCTCGCTGCGCTTGAGGCGCCCTTCGACACGGCCGGACTCGACGATGATGTCGCCCTTGTCCAGACGCTTGACGGTGCCGACGAAGATCTTGTCGCCGCGCGACAGGAAGTCGTTGAGCAGCTGCTCGCGCTCGGCGTCGCGGATCTTCTGCAGGATGACCTGCTTGGCCGCCTGCGCACCGATGCGCCCGATCGGCACCGAATCGACCGACTCCTCGATGTAGTCGTCGACCTCGATGTCCGGGATCTGTTCCTGGGCCTCGAACAGCAGCACCTCGGCGTCCGCATTCTGCAGACCGGCCTCGTTGGGCACGACGTGCCAGCGGCGGAAGGTTTCGTAGTCACCCGTCTCGCGGTCGACCGCCACGCGGATATCGACCTCGCCGCCATGCAGCTTCTTCGTGGCCGAGGCCAGCGCGGCCTCGACCGCGCCGAAGACGACGTCGCGATCGACCGTCTTCTCGCGCGAGATGGCTTCCACCAGCATCAGCATTTCGCGATTCATCGCTCCAGACCTCCGTCTACCCCCGGCTCAGTGCCGGCCTTGCGGCCGCGCCGGCCTTTGAAATCCACCACCGGGACGAGCCGGGCTTCGCGCACCTCGTCGAGCGAGAACGCCAGCACCTGCTCGGCCTTGCCGTCCTGGAAGACGAGGCACCAGCCCTCGCCTTCCCCTTTGCCCAGGACACCCTTCCAATGCTTGCGGCCCTGGAACGGCAGCCGCAGCGTCAGTTCGATTTCCTGACCGGAGAAACGCTCGTAATCGGCAGCCCGGCGCAGCGGCCGGTCGAGCCCGGGGGAGGAGACTTCCAGACGCTCGTAGTCGACGTTCTCGACCTCGAGCAGATACTGAAGCTGGCGTGTGACGGCCTCGCAGTCCTCGACCGTGACGAACTCGCCTTCGACCGGATAAGCCTGGCCGGGCACCCGGTCGATCGTGACGCGCAGCAGACCGCGACCGATGCGCTCCACCTCCACCAGGTCGTAACCCAGCCCGGTGACCGTACGCTCGATCGCCTCGCGCCAGCCGATGCGACCACCGCCGCCCGCTGCGCCTGCCTTGTCTGCCGTGTCCGATTCGCTCAAGTTGCCCCGTGTCCTGTGCCGGTCCGCGCCCGCCGCCGCCGGTCTCCCGGCATAAGCGCCTCACCCCGGGGCCGCCGAGGCGTCTTGCCTGCCGCCTTGATACGGAGCCTGCACGCCGAACCTTGCCTGGATGACTCCGCGCAAAGCGACCTGTTGGCCCCGGATAAAGGCGTTCGAGCAAAAAAAATGGGCTGGAAGAATCCGCCCACGCCAGCATTTCCCGGGAAAACGGCATTATAGCCACGGGCCAAACCCTGAGCAAGGGCAGAACACCGACGGCGCAAGGATGCCAAAATCCACGACATCGCTAAGAACGGAGTCACCATGGGTTTTCTTGCCGGCAAGCGCCTGCTCATCACCGGCCTGCTGTCCAACCGCTCGATCGCCTACGGCGTTGCCCGCGCCTGCCGCGCGCAGGGCGCCGAGCTGGCTTTCAGCTATGTCGGGGAACGCTTTCGCGACCGGATCACCGAGTTCGCACACGAATTCGACTCGAAGCTCGTCTTCGAATGCGACGTCGGCGACGACGCCCAGATCGAGTCGACCTTCAAGCAGCTCGCCGAGCACTGGCCCGAGTTCGACGGCTTCGTGCACTCGATCGGCTACGCGCCGCGTGAAGCGATCGGCGGCGATTTCCTCGAAGGTCTGTCGCGCGACGCCTTCCGCATCGCCCACGACATCTCGGCCTACAGCTTCCCGGCGCTGGCCAAGGCGGCGCTGCCGATGCTCAGGCCCAACGCCGCGCTGCTGACGATGAGCTACCTGGGCGCGGTGCGCGCGGTGCCGAACTACAACACGATGGGGCTGGCCAAGGCTTCGCTCGAAGCCAGCGTGCGCTACCTGGCGGCGAGCCTGGGCCCGCGCGGCATCCGCGTCAACGGCATCTCGGCCGGCCCGATCAAGACGCTGGCGGCCAGCGGCGTGAAGGACTTCGGCAAGCTGCTCGGCCTCGTCGCCGGCAGCGCACCGCTGGGGCGCAACATCACGATCGAAGAAGTCGGCAACGTCGCTGCCTTCCTGCTGTCGGATCTGGCCTCGGGCGTCACCGCCGAGATCACCTACGTCGACGGCGGCTTCAGCCACGCGATGGTCCGCGACGACTGAGGCGGGACGGGCAAGGCTGGAAGGCCTTGCCCGCCAGCCGAAGGCCAGCGCGCGATTTCACGCGGGCTGGCTGAGTTCAGCGCCACCCCGGCGGCAAGCAGCCGCCGCAGAAGACGGCCGGACGGTGTGCAACCGCCCGGCCGTCTTCGTTTCAGCCTTCGCGCACGCAGTCGACGTAATAGGTGCGCCGGCCCTCGACGTCGACGTCCTCGACGAGGCCGTGCACGTCGGTCGCGAACCCGGGGAACGCGGCGTTGAACTCGCGCGTGAAGCGCAGGTAGTCGACGATGCGCTTGTTGAAGCGCTCGCCCGGGATCAGCAGCGGGATGCCCGGCGGGTACGGCGTCAGCAGCGAGGTCGCGATGCGGCCTTCGAGCGCGTCGATCGCGACGCGTTCGGTGCTGCGCAGCGCGATGTGGGCGAAGGCCTCGGTGGGCTTCATCGCCGGCACGATCTCCGAGACGTACATCTCGGTCGTCAGGCGCGCGATGTCGCCCTTGGCGTACTGCTCGTGGATCGCCTGGCACAGGTCGCGCAGGCCCATGCGCTCGTAGCGCGGGTGCGCGGCGCAGAACTCGGGCAGCACGCGCCACATCGGCGCGTTCTTGTCGTAGTCGTCCTTGAACTGCTGCAGCGCCGTCAGCAGCGTGTTCCAGCGGCCCTTGGTGATGCCGATCGTGAACATGATGAAGAACGAGTAGAGCCCGGTCTTCTCGACGACGACGCCGTGTTCGGCGAGGAACTTGGTGACGATGGACGCCGGGATGCCGGTCTTGGCAAAACGCCCCTGCAGGTTCAGCCCCGGCGTGATCAGGGTGCACTTGATCGGGTCCAGCATGTTGAACCCGTCGGCGAGCGCGCCGAAGCCGTGCCACTTGTCGTCGGCCTTGAGCACCCATTCGGCGCTCTTGCCGATGCCGTCGGACGCAAGCTTGTCCGGGCCCCAGACCTTGAACCACCAGTCGCCGCGGCCGAACTCCTTCTCGACCTTGCGCATCGCGCGGCGGAAGTCCAGCGACTCGACGATGCTCTCCTCGACCAGCGCCGGGCCGCCGGGCGCTTCCATCATCGCCGCGGCGACGTCGCAGCTGGCGATGATCGCGTACTGCGGCGAGGTGCTGGTGTGCATCAGGTAGGCCTCGTTGAAGAGGTGGCGGTCGAGCTTGCGCTCGGTCGCGTCCTGCACCAGCACCTGGCTGGCCTGGCTGATGCCGGCCAGCAACTTGTGCGTCGACTGGGTCGCGAAGACCAGCTGGTCCTTCGGCCGTGCGCGCTTCTTGCCCATCGAGTGGTAGGGCCCGTAGAAGCGGTGGAAGGCGGCGTGCGGCAGCCAGGCTTCGTCGAAGTGCAGCGCGTCGACATAACCGTCGAGCGCGTGCTTGATGGTCTCGGTGTTGTAGAGCACGCCGTCATAGGTGCTCTGGGTCAGCGTCAGGATGCGCGGCTTGACCGTCTTCGGGTCGACGCCGGCGAGCAGCGGGTTGGCGGCGATCTTGCGTTCGATCGCCTCGCGCGAGAACTCGCTCTCGGGGATCGGGCCGATGATGCCGTAGTGGTTGCGCGTCGGCGTCAGGAACACCGGCACCGCGCCCGTCATGATGATCGAGTGCAGGATCGACTTGTGGCAGTTGCGGTCGACCACGACCACGTCGCCCGGCGCCACCATGTGGTGCCAGACCATCTTGTTGCTGGTGCTGGTGCCGTTGGTGACGAAGAAGCAGTGGTCGGCGTTGAAGATGCGCGCCGCGTTGCGCTCCGAGGCCGCCACCGGGCCGGTGTGGTCGAGCAGCTGGCCCAGTTCCTCGACCGCGTTGCAGACGTCGGCGCGCAGCATGTTCTCGCCGAAGAACTGGTGGAACATCTGGCCCACCGGGCTCTTCAGGAAGGCGACGCCGCCCGAGTGCCCCGGGCAGTGCCAGGAGTAGGAGCCGTCCTGGGCGTAGTCCATCAGCGCCTTGAAGAACGGCGGCGCCAGGCCGTCGAGGTAGCTGCGGGCCTCGCGGATGATGTGCCGGGCGACGAACTCCGGCGTGTCCTCGAACATGTGGATGAAACCGTGCAGCTCGCGCAGCACGTCGTTCGGGATGTGCTGGCTGGTGCGCGTCTCGCCGTACAGGTAGATCGGGATGTCCGCGTTCTTGAAGCGGATCTCCTCGATGAACTTGCGCAGGTTCAGCACCGCCGGGTCGAGCTCGGGGCCGGGCGTGAACTCGTTGTCGTCGATCGACAGGATGAAGGCGCTGGCGCGGCTTTGCTGCTGGGCGAACTGCGACAGGTCGCCGTAGCTCGTGGCGCCGACGACTTCGAAGCCCTCCTTCTCGATGGCCCCGGCGAGCGCACGGATGCCGAAACCCGAGGTGTTCTCGGAACGGAAGTCCTCGTCGATGATGACGATGGGGAATCGAAAGCGCAGCATGGGCCGGGGCCTCGTCGAAACGACTGGGTGAAAAGAGGCGCGAAGTGTAGAGGCCGACGGGGGCGAGCGTCGTGACGAACAATGGCCCGATCGCCAACCGCAAATCGCCATGACCATCGAACTGAACGTGCTCGGCACCGAACTCGTGCCCTGCTCCTACGACCCGCTGACCGGCTGGCGCCGCGACGGCTGCTGCCACGGCGACGACGGCGACCCGGGGCGGCACCTCGTCTGCGCGCGCATGACGGTCGGTTTCCTCAACTTCCAGATGGAGCGCGGCAACGACCTGATCACGCCGCGCCCCGAGATGCGCTTCCGCGGCCTGGCCCCGGGCGACCGCTGGTGCGTCTGCGTGCTGCGCTGGCGCGAGGCCTACGAAGCCGGCTGCGCGCCCCCTGCCGTGCTCGAGAGCACACACGCCGCGGCACTCGATTACGTGCTGATCGACTGGCTGCGGCGCAGCAACACGCCCGAGCTGAGGTAGACTCCCGGGTTTTCCGGAAGGGTGGATGAGCGGTTTAAGTCGCACGCCTGGAAAGCGTGTGTGGGTTAACAGCCCACCGCGGGTTCGAATCCCGCCCCTTCCGCCAGACACCTGAACGCCTGCCGCGCCCGTCGCCCGGCAGGCGTTTTTGTTTGCGGCAGCCGCGCGCCCATCCTCGGCGCCGCTGGATCGATATCCGGTTTCCGCGCTTCATGCTGGCGATGGGCGCTTGCAAAGTCGTCTTTCCGTTCCCGCCACAACGAGAAGACGATGCCCACGATCACCACCGCGCCGCCCGGGCGCGACCCGCTGTCGCTGCTGCTGGCCGCACGCGGTTTTGCCGACCCCGCGATCCAGTCCGCCATCCGCGCCGGCTACGAGCTGCTGCAGGAGTTCATGGCCGCGTTCAACGCCCGCGACGCCCGGCGCTGGGCGCGCGTGATGCACTACCCGCACGTGCGCTTGGCCGCCGGCACGGTTCAGATCTGGCAGGACGAAGCCGCCTACGCCGCCAGCAACGATCTCGACGCCTTCGCCGCCGGCGGCTGGGCCTACTCGGCCTGGGACCGCATCGAGCCGGTGCAGGCCGCCGCCGACAAGCTGCACTTCGCGCTGCGCTTCACACGCTACGACAGCGCCCATGCCGCCATCTCCAGCCACGAGGCGCTGTACGTGCTGACATTCGAGAACGGCCGCTGGGGCGTGCAGTCGCGCTCCAGCTACGCCGGCATTGCGATCGCCGGCGCGGCCTTCTGAAGGAGGCGGCGATGCAACACCCGTCCCGCCGCGGCTTCCTGGCCGTTGCCGCGCTCGCCGCCGCCAGCCCTCTGGCCCGTGCCGCCACCGGCAAGCCGGTGCGGCTGGTCGTGCCCTACCCCGCCGGCGGCGTCGTCGACGTCGCCGCGCGCATCGTCGCCGACGACATCGGCACGCGCACCGGGCAGGCCTTCGTCGTCGAAAACAAGGCCGGCGCCAACGGCAACCTCGGCGCCCAGGCCGTCAAGGCCGCCGCCGCCGACGGCCAGACGGTGCTCGTCGGCTCGCTCTTCGTCGTGCTCAACCCGCTGATCGACCGCCACGCCAGCTTCGCCACCCGCGACTTCGAGCCGCTGGCCGAGATCGGCGCGCCACCCAACCTGATCGTCGTGCCGGCCTCGTCGCCGCTGCGCACGCTGGCCGAGCTGATCGCGCTCGCCCGACGCCAGCCGGGCCGGCTGAACACGCCCAACCCGGGCACCGGCAGCTCCAACCACCTGGGGCTGGAGCTGCTGATCCAGGCCAGCGGCATCGAGGTCGCGCAAGTGCCCTACAAGGGCCAGCCACCCTTCGTCGTCGACCTCGTCAACGGCGAGCTGCACTTCGCCTTCATGACCGCGGCGCTGGCGCTGCCGCAGATCCGCAGCGGCGCGCTGCGGCCGCTGGCGGTGGCTTCGCATCACCGCCTGGATGCACTGCCCGAACTGCCGACACTGGCCGAAGCGGGCTACGCTGACGCCGTCGTGTTGCCCTGGAACGGCTGGTTCGTGCCCGCGGGCACGCCGCGCGCCGCAGGCGAGCACCTGGCCGCCGAGGTCGAGACCGCGCTGCGCAGCGCCGAGGTGCAGCGCCGCTTCAGCGTCATCGGCGCCGAACTGCCGAAAGCACCGCGGCGCTTCCCGGCCTTCGTCGCCGCCGAGGCCGAACGCTGGAAGCGCCTCGTCGCCGAGCGGCGCATCAAGCTCGACGAAGGCTGATCAGAGGCGCGGCGCCGTGCTCGGGTGCGGGCGGCGCCGCAGCAGGGCTTCCAGCCAGCCGTGAGCGCTGACGACGAAGACACCCGCCAGCACCAGCAGCCCGCCGGCGACGAAGGCCGAATCCAGCCGCTCGCCCAGCAACCAGGCGCCGAAGATCACGCCCAGGACAGGCGTCAGGAACGCGAGCACGCCCAGGCGCGACGCCAGGTAGTGGCGCAGCAGCCAGAACCAGACCAGGAAGCTGGCGAACGAGACGATCAGCGCCTGGAACGCGAGGTGGCCCCAGAAAGCCGGCGTCGCATGCAGCGTGGTCTGCCCGCTGGCGAAGGTGGCGACACCCAGCAGCACGCAGGCACCGAGCAGCTGGTAGAGCAGCGTCTCGCTGGCCGGCGCCTGGCTCAGGCGCGAGCAGCGGATCACGACCGTCGTCGCGCCCCAGGACGCGCCGGCGGCCAGCGCCAGAGCGTCGCCCCACAGCATCGCCGCCGCCGGGCCGCTGCCACCGCGGCCGAGGAACGCGAGCGCGATGCCGCCGAAGGCGATGCCGATGCCGGCCCATTGCAGCGGCCGCAGCCGCTCGGCCGGCAGCCGCGCATGCAAGCCGAAGGCGGCGAAGATCGGCGAGGTGTAGAGAAAGACGACGACGTGCGCGGCATGCGTGTGGCGCAGCGCCTCGGCGACGAACAGGTATTCCAGCGCGAACAGCAGCCCGACCAGCAGCCCCGGCCGCCAGCGCCCGCTGGCCGGCTGCACGCGTTCGCCGCGCCACAGCATCACGCCGGCCACCAGCAGCGCCGCGACGCCCGAGCGCAGCGCCACCATCAGCATCGGCGCGATGTCGCCGGCCGCCGCCTTCAGCGAGATCTGCTGCAGGCTCCACAGCACGCACAGCAACAGCATCACGCCGACGGCCAGGCCGTCGAGGTTCTTGCGGGAATCCATGGGGAGAAAAGGCGCGGCGCGCGGCCGCTCGTGAACAGGGCCACGCAGTGTCACGCTGTCGGATCTGCAACGCATAACGAATATCGGACAATGTGCAGCGCGCGCCGGTCATCGTCCCCCCGATGGCCGGCCCTTATCCGATCCCTGCATGCCTGCTGCCGACACCACCCCCCGCCACCTGCTCGAACCCTATGCCGGCACGATCGACACCCCGATCTGGTTCCGTGCCGCCCGCATTCCCGCCGACGGCGGCTACCCGGTGCACCGCCATGACGGCGGTGAACTGGTCTACGCCTTCAGCGGCGTCATCGAAGTCGAGATCGACAGCGCCCACTACCTGGCGCCGCCCC
The DNA here is from genome assembly GCF_016583785.1 of Rubrivivax gelatinosus. GTDB lineage: Bacteria > Pseudomonadota > Gammaproteobacteria > Burkholderiales > Burkholderiaceae_C > Rubrivivax > Rubrivivax gelatinosus_B. The sequence continues at coordinate 60,683 of NZ_NRRU01000010.1, forward strand.
AGTACGCGCTGTGGCTGCCGCCGCGCATCGAGCACCGCGCGCTGAACCGGCGCGAAGCGCACCACGCCTCGGTCTACGTCGCCGAGCCGATGTGCCGCACGATGCCGGGCGAGGCCGCGGCGATCACCGTCGACGCGCTGCTGCGCGCGCTGCTCGCCCACCTCGACGCGCATCCGCCGGCGGTGCCGCCGAGCGAAGCCGAGGCGCGGCTGCTGCAGGTCGTCGTCGACCGCATCGTCGCCGCGCCGCGTTCGGGCAGCTACCTGCCGGGCTCGCGCGATGCGCTGCTCGGCCCGGTGCTGCAGGCGCTGCAGTCCGACCCGGCCGACACGCGCAGCGTCGCCGAACTGGCCGCCGCCGTCGGCACCACCGAACGCACGCTGGCGCGGCGCTGCCAGCGTGACCTGGGCATGCCGCTGGCCGCCTGGCGCCAGCGCCTGCGTGTGCTGCGTGCGCTGCCGATGCTCGACGAAGGCCGCAAGGTCGAGGCGATCGCGCTCGACCTCGGCTACGCCAGCGCGTCGGCCTTCATCGCGATGTTCCGCCGCCTGATGCGCACCACACCCGACGACTACCGCGGCCGCCGCGCCGACGCCGGAGGCACACGATGAGCGGCTGGAGCCAACGCCTGGCCGCGCTCGCGCGGGCCGAATGGCAGCACCTGATCCAGATACAGCGCAGCGACCGCATCTGGCAGATGCCGGTGGCCGCAGCGCTGGCCACCGGGCTGCCGCTGCTGGTGGGCGCCTGGTTCGGGCACATCGAGTACGGCCTGGTGTCCTCGCTCGGCGGCCTGGTCTTCGTGCACATGCCGGCCACGGCGATGCAGCACCGCATGGTCACGCTGATGGCCTGCGCCTTCGCGATGACGGCCTGCTACGCCACCGGCGTGCTCTGCCACTTCGCGCCGGGCTGGGCGATCCCGGCGCTGGCCTTCCTCGCCGCGGTCGTGACGATGCTGGTGCGGCTGTACGCGATGGGGCCGCCGGGCAGCCTGTTCTTCGTGATGGCGGCGGCCATCGGCGCCTATTCGCCGGTCGAGGTGCTGCAGCTGCCGCACGCCGTCGGGTTGCTGTTCCTGGGCGCCTTCCTGGCGGTGCTGATCGGCTTCGCCTACAGCCTGTACGCGCTGCGGCTGCAGGCGCCGCAGCCGGTGGCCGAGCTGCCGCCGCCGAGCTTCGACTTCGTCATCTTCGACTCGGTCGTCATCGGCGCCTTCGTCGGTCTGTCGCTGGCGCTGGCCCAGGTGCTGGGGCTGTCGCGGCCGTACTGGGTGCCGGTGACCTGCCTGGCGGTGATCCAGGGCGTGTCGCTGCGCGCCGTGTGGGTGCGCCAGCTGCACCGGGTACTGGGCACCGCCGCCGGGCTGCTGCTGTCCTGGGCGGTGCTGTCGATGCCGCTGGGGCCCTGGAGCGTGGCGCTGGTGCTGATGCTGCTCAGCTTCGTCGTCGAGATCAGCGTCGTGCGCCACTACGGCTTCGCGGTCATGTTCATCACGCCGATGACCATCCTGCTGGCCGACGCCGCGCACCTGGGCGAGATCGCGCCCGGGCCGCTGGTGCAGGCGCGTTTTGCCGACACCGCGCTCGGCTGCGGCGTCGCGCTGCTGGGCGCGATCTGCCTGCACAACCGGCGCTTCCGCGCCGTCGTCGGCCGGCCGATGCGGCGGCTGATCCCGCCGCGGCTGCTGCGCTGAACGGCTTCAGCCGCCGCCGATCCCCACCGTCAGCTTGCCGCTGCCGTCGCAGACCGGGCAGCAGCTGCCTTCGCTGATGCGGCCGCTGCCGCCGCATTCGGGGCAGACGGTCTCGCCGCTGCCCGGGGTTCCGGGCGGCGCCTGGTCGCCAGGTGCCATCGGCGCAGGCGCCGGCGGGCGCGCTTCGGGCAGGTCGGAGAAGCTGGCTTCGGAACTCATGGCTGTCTCCCGCGGCACCGTGACGGCGCCGGCGCGGGAGGCGGGCAATCGCGGCGCCCGTTCCCGCCGTCAGCCCGCCAGCGCGCAGGCCGTGCCCTGGCCGCCGTTGCGGTCCAGGTCGGCGCGGATCGCCTGCATCGCCGGCCAGACCGTGCTGCACCAGGCGGGCGCGACCAGGGTCGGCGCGCGTGCGGTGGCGCTGACGCGGTGGAACACGACCTCGGGCGGCGTGCGCCGGATCAGCTCGCAGGCCAGCGCCGTGTAGGCCTCCAGCGTCGGCGGCTCGATCTCGCCGCGTTTGTGCGCCACCGCCAGGCGGCTGCCGCGCGTGATCATCAGCGGGTGCAGCTTCAGGCCCTCGACGCCGGCGGCTAGCACCCGCGCCAGCGTCGTGTGCGCGTGGGCGTCGGTCTCGCCCGGCAGGCCCAGGATCAGGTGGGTGCAGACCGGCACGCCGGCGCGGCGCGCACGCGCCACCGCGTCGGCATAAGCAGCCCAGCCGTGGCCGCGGTTGATGCGTGCCAGCGTGTCGTCGTGTGCGCTCTGCAGGCCGAGTTCGAGCCAGACCTCGTAGCCGCGCTCGCGGTAGCCGGCCAGCAGCCCGAGCACCGCGTCGGGCACGCAGTCGGGCCGGGTGCCGACCGCCAGGCCGACGACGTCGGGGCTGGCGGTGGCCTCGGCGTAGAGCGCGGTCAGCGTCTGCACCTCGGCGTAGGTGTTGGTGTAGGCCTGGAAGTAGGCGATGTAGCGGCTGGCGCGCTTCAATTCGGCGCGGCGCTCGGCGAGCTGCGCCGCCAGCGGCGTGCCTTCGTCGTCGGCGGCGAAGGACAGCACGCTGCAGAAGGTGCAGCCGCCGCGGCCCAGCGTGCCGTCGCGGTTCGGGCAGCCAAAGCCGGCGTTCAGCGACAGCTTGCGCACGCGTTCGCCGAAACGCGCCTTCAGATGCCGGCCCAGGGTATTGACGCAGTGGTCGAGATTCACCCCGCGATTGTCCGCTGGCGGCAACGGTCAAGGGCCCGGCGCATCATCGTCGGCACCGACCACCCGCCGATGAACACGCTCGCCAGCACCCTGCCCGCCCTGCTCGCCCCGTCATTGGGCGGGCACTGGCGCGTGCGTGCGCTCGGCCGCAGCGGCTTCACCGGCACCTGGCGCGCCGACGGCGACGGCCGCTCGCTGTTTCTGAAGACGCTGCCGGCCACACGCGCGGACACCCTGGCCGCCGAGGCCGACGGCCTGGCGGCGCTGGCGGCCAGCGGCTGCGTGCGCGTGCCAGCCGTCGCCGGCTGTTGGAGCGCCGAAGGCACGGCGCTGCTGGCGCTCGAATGGCTGGAGCTGACCGGCGCGGCGGACGGCGCGCGCCTGGGCCGGGCGCTGGCCGCACTGCACACCGCGCCGGTGGCCGAAGGCGGAGGGTGTTTCGGCTGGCGGCGCGACAACCGCCTGGGCGCCACGCCGCAAAGCAACAGCTGGAGCCGCAGCGGCGGCCTGGACGGCTGGATCGAGTTCTTCGCCCGGCGCCGCCTGGAGCCGCTGCGCGACGCGCTGCTCGCCGGCGGCGCCCCGGCGGCGCTGGCGCATGCGATCGACGCCGTCGTCGTGGCGCTGCCGCACTACTTCGACGACGGCCACCTGCCGCGCCCCAGCCTGATCCACGGCGACCTGTGGAGCGGCAACCACGCGGCGCTGGCTGACGGCACGCCGGTGCTCTACGACCCGGCGGTCTCGGTCTCGGACGCCGAAGCCGAACTCGCGATGCTGGAACTCTTCGGCGCGCCGCCGCCGGGTTTCTGGCCGGCCTACAGCGCCGCCGCCGGGCTGGCGCCGGGTTACGCCCGGCGGCGGCCGCTGTACCAGCTCTACCACCTGCTGAACCACGCGCTGCTCTTCGGCGGCGGCTACCGGGCGCAGTCGCAGGCACTGGCCGAGCAGCTGGCGCGCGGCTGACCCGGCGCGCGGCCGCGTCCTACAGCGGCAAAGGCAACGGGCCGATGCGGCCGCCGCGGGGCGCCGCGCCCAATGGCGGCTGCCGCAGACCGCCCCATGCCAGCCGACGACCCCTCCGAACCTCTTGTCGCCGAGACCCAGCGCCTGGTCGCGCTGCCCTCGGGGCTGGCGACGGCGATCGCGATCGCGCTCGTGGTCGCCGCGCTCTACCTGGGCCAGGCGATCCTGGTGCCGTTCGCGCTCGCGGTGCTGCTGGCCTTCGTGCTCGACCCGCTGGTGACGCGGCTGCGGCGCGCCTGGCTGCCGCGCAGCGCTGCGGTGGCGCTGGTCATCGCCGCCACCGTGGCCGTGCTCGGCGGGCTGTCGCTCTTCGTCGGTTCGCAGGTGGCCGAACTCGGCCGCGACCTGCCGAGCTACCAGAGCACGATCCAGAAGAAGCTGCGCGCGCTGCGCCAGGCCGTGGTCGACAACGGCGGCTCGCTCGGCGGCGCCTCGCGTGTCGTCGACGTCGTCGAGCGCGAGTTCGACGCCGCCCGCCGGGCGCTGCACACCGGGCCGCAGCCGTCGGCGCAGGCGCCGCTGCGCGTGCGCGTGGACCCGGCGCCGGCGTCGCCGCTGCAGGCCCTGGCCGAAGTCGTCGCGCCGGTGCTGACGCCGCTGGCCACGACCGGCATCGCGCTCGTCTTCCTGGTCTTCATCCTCGTCGACCGCAGCGACCTGCGCGAACGCCTGCTGCGTTTCGCCGGTGCCGACCTGCGCCGCGCCACCGAGGCCGTCGACGAAGCCGCGCGCCGCGTCAGCCGCTACCTGACGGTGCAGCTGGGCGTGAACCTGGTCTTCGGCGTCGCGCTCGGCCTGGGGCTGTGGCTGATCGGCGTGCCGGGCGCGCTGCTGTGGGGCGTGCTCGGCGCGGTGCTGCGCTACGTGCCTTACGTCGGCGGCGGCGTCGCCGCGGTCTGCCCGGCGCTGATGGCCTTCGCCGTCGACGACGGCTGGAGCCTGCTGCTGTGGACGCTGGCGCTGGTGACGGTGCTGGAGATCACGATCAACAGCTTCGTCGAACCCTGGCTCTACGGTGCCAGCGCCGGGGTCGCGCGTGTCGCGCTGCTGCTGTCGGCGGCGTTCTGGGCCGCGCTGTGGGGCCCCATCGGGCTGATCCTGGCGACGCCGATCACCGTCTGCCTGGTCGTGATGGGGCGGCATCTGCGGCCACTGCGTTTCCTCGAGCACCTGCTGGGCGCGACGCCGGTGTTCGACGCGCCGACGCGGCTGCACCAGCGCCTGCTCGCCGGCGACGTCGAGGAAGCGATCGAACTCGCCGAGCAGGAGGTGCGCACGGGCTCGCTACAGGGCTTCTTCCGCGACACCGCGGTCGAGGTGCTGCGCCAGGCCAGCGCGGCGCATGCGCGCTCGGGCGCCGAGCACCGCCACCGCGTCGTCAGCGGCATGGCGACGCTGCTGAACGAGCTGCGCGTCGCCTGGCCGCCACCGCCGCCGGCCGAAGGTGCGAGCCGCGTGCTCTGCATCGGCCTGCGCTCGGAGCTGGACTCGCTCGCCGCCGAGATGCTGGCGCAGACGCTGGCCGCAGCCGGCGCCGACGCGCGCCAGCTGCCGGCCTCGGCGCTGGCAGCCGAGCAGATCGGCTCGCTGGCACTCGACGGCGTCGACGCCGTCGTGCTGTCGGCCTTCAATCCGGCGCCCGAGACCAACGCGCGCTTCGTCTGCCGCCGGCTGCGCCGCCGCCAGCCCGGGCTGCGCATCGTGCTCGCGCCGTGGAACGCCGGGGCCGAACTGCGCGCGCCGCAGGCTGCGGCCGAACTCGGCGTCGACCACATCGCGACGACGCTGGACGAAGCCGCGCTGCAGGCGCTGCCGGCACGCAAGGGCGGCGATGCGGCCGCGCCGCCGCCGGACGTCGCGCTGGTGCCGGCCGGGCCGCTGCGCGCCGCGCTCGCGCCGACGCTGCAGCGTGCCGCCGAGGTCTTCGACGCCCCGGTGGCCGCGCTGGCGCTGAACGACGGGCACTGCCTGGCCACGGCCGGCGGCGACATGGCGACGGCCGCTTGCCGCCTCGCGGGCCAGGCTGCCGCGGGTTTTGCCGCCGGCACGCTGGAGCCCGGCATGCTCGACCCGGTGCGCCTGCCGCTGCCCGCCGGCCTGGACGGCGCGGCCGCCGTACCGCTGCGCCAGGCGGCCACGCTGCACGGCGCGCTGGTGATCGGGCTGACGCCGGCGCGGGCACTCAGCGCCGGTGACACCCGGTTGCTCGAAGCGCTGGCCGCCGAACTGGCCGCGACGCTGGCCGCCGGCCTGCTGCGCCGCGA